>JAYVSL010000082.1:0-17528 GCA_043775355.1 Planctomycetota bacterium | reverse complement strand
ACGCAGGAAAATCGCGGGCTGGGACCATAATTACCTCATCCAGCTCCTCGCCAGAATAGCCACGCCCGTGTCACACGAGGGGTAATGCAATTGCCCTGCGCGGGCAGCCAGGGAGACGGCGTTACCCCACGTCGTCCACGCAGTCATCGATCAACCAGTTATTGCTGATTTTACCAAGTCTTTGAGCGCATCCGACAACGGAATGGTGAGCGCTAATTGATGTCCACGTGGGCTCATTTTGCGCCACGTCTTGCGGATGATGTCGATAAATTTTTCGCGCGTGTAGTCAGGGTGCTGGCTGGCGAAGTCGCCCAGCTCGGTGGCGATAAAGGTTAAGCACGCGGCGTCTTCAAGGGCCTGAGCATCGGCGTCACCTTTGGGGGCGGCCTTGGCGACCAATTGCGCGACGCGATCGCTGGTTACGGCATCGATGCCAGCACCGCTCAGGAGTTCACGTGCGCGCTCACCTTGGCGTTTTTGCACAGCCTTGCGCCAAGCGAAATACCCTGGTTTATCCTGAGGAAAACTTGCACGTGGGATGGACCAGCGCTCAAGATGTTGCGCCCGCGCGGCCAAGCGCAGCGCCAGGCTTGGCTGAGGGATGATGCGTTCGATCCACTGTTCGATGTGGTTGGCGTAGGCCAATTCAGTCGGCTTGCCGGTGGGGGGCGCAGGTTCGCCCGCATGGGCTGCATCAAGCGCGGCGCGGGCGCGAATGATGGTGTCCGGCGTTGGCATGTCGCTCGCGATCGGCGGGGCTGGCGCAAGTGATTGAGCAAAGTGGATGGCGAAACGCTCCAACACGCGAGCACACAGTTCATATTCGGCAGCAGAACCGCCATACGGATCGGGTACTCCGCCGTGATCAGCGTTGACGACTTCGATCTTCGAAGCTGGTACGCCAAGGCTGCGCATGTGCGCGGCATGACTGGAGGTCATGCACAGAAAGCGATCAATGGCCGTTAATTTAACGGAGCTAACGTGCTGACTGCGATGATGACGAAGGTCCAAGCCTAAGCCGTCAATGGTCGCAATCGCTTGTGTGTTTGCCGCTTCACCGTCGGCGGCCCCAGTGCCCGCGCTCACCACGCGCACATCGTCGATGCCGCGCTGCTGGATAATGCCCTGCAACAGCGCCATGAGCATCGGACTACGGCAGGTGTTACCCGTGCAAACGCAGAGGATATTCATTTTTTATGTCCGATGTCCGATGTCCGATGTCCGATGTCTCTTTGTACGTGGGTCTTCGTCTTATTATCAACGTCTGTCATGACATAATGAACACACGTCACCGATGCCTTTTCCCCGACATCGGACATCGGACATCGGACAGCGGACAGCGAAAAGACATCGGACATTACTTGGCCTTCCTGGCCTCATTCCGTTTTCCGATATCACGGCGGAAATGTTTACCCTCAAAGCGAATGGCATCGCAAGCGGTATAGGCGGTTGATCGCGCGGCGTTCAGATCGGTTCCCAAAGCGCACACCGACAACACTCGCCCGCCTGCGGTTACGACTTGGCCGTTTTTCTCGCGAGTACCGGCGTGGAACACCGTGGCGTTTTGTGCGGCCGCACCGTCAAGGCCGGTGATCGGCAGATCGTTTGCATATTTACCGGGATATCCGCCGCTGGCCATGGTCACGCACACGGCCGTGCGCGGGTCCCACTCCAATTCGATTTGGTCTAATTTGCCGTCGATGCAGGCTTCCAAAACGGCGGGCAGATCGCTGGTTAAGCGCAGCATTAAGGTCTGACATTCGGGATCGCCGAAACGCACATTATATTCGATGACTTTGGGGCCAGAATCGGTGATCATCAAGCCCATGTAGAGCACGCCGACATACGGGCGACCTTCGCGCAGAAGGCCGGCCATGGTGGGATACAAAATGCGGCGAACCATTTCGTCTTCGTCGCGCGACTTCATCAATCCAGGAACGGGCGAGAAGGTTCCCATGCCGCCGGTGTTAGGGCCTTCGTCGCCATCGAACACCTGTTTGTGATCTTGCACATAATCGAGCAACACCGCGTTGCGTCCGTCACAAAAAGCGAAGACGGAGATTTCTTCGCCGCGCAGCGTTTCTTCGATGACGACGTTTTTGCCTGCGGCCGCGCCGAATTCATGGGCGACCATGATGCGATCGACGGCGGCATGCGCTTCGTCGGCGTTCTTCGCGACCGTGACGCCTTTGCCAGCGGCCAAGCCATCGCACTTGACGACCAGCGGACCATCGACTTCGGTGATGTATTCGTGTGCCTCAACGGCCTTATTGAAGATTTTAAACTGCGCGGTCGGAATGTTGTTGCGGCGTAGGAATTCTTTCATCGCCACCTTGCTGCCTTCCAGCTGTGCGGCGGCTTTTGATGGACCCCAGGCGCGCAGGCCGCGACGTTGGAATTCGTCGACGATGCCGAGCGTCAGCGGGATTTCTGGGCCGACGACGGTCAGGTCGATTTTTTGCTCGACAGCAAATTGCGCAAGTTTTTCAATATCATCAACTTTGATCGGGACATTGGTGCCGAGCGTGGCCGTCCCAGGGTTTCCCGGCGCGATGAACAATTGTTCGACGCGAGGACTCTGCTTGAGTTTCCACGCCAGCGCGTGTTCGCGTCCACCATTGCCAATGACTAAGATTTTCACGTGTTTACCTCGGGGGGCGCAGAGTAGGGCGATGATTGGGGGCGCAATTGTCGATCCCTATTGGCTTACCGGCGGCGCCAGATCGTCGTCCGGCAGGACAAATGACCATAAGTCATCGGCTGCATGAACGACCGTTTGAGGGCATTCGGCCTGCGCTTCGCGCAGTAACTGATCGACGCCTTTATCGGCATCGCTGTCGGTATAACGCGAGCTAAAGTGCGTAATAATCAGGTGGCGCGCACCAACCCGGTGAGCAAATGCGCCAGCCATCGCGCTGGTGCTATGGCCCCATTTTTCAGCCTTGCTGGTGTAACTAGCCTCATACGTCGCCTCATGAACCAGCAGATCACAGCCGTGTGCGGCTTCAGCAATGCCGCTGGCGTCCTTGGTATCGCCCAGCAGCACCACCGTTCGCCCTGGACGAGGTGGATCGCAAACTTCGCTGGGAGCAATGACCCGACCATCTGCCAAGGTCACCGCTTGGTTTAACAGCAATTGGCGAAAAAGAGGTCCTTCAGGAATTCCTAAGGCAGCCGCGCGATCGGGATGAAAACGCCCAGGCCGTGGGCTTTCACGCAAAACATAGCCAAAACATTCGATGCGATGACGAATGGAATGGGCGCTGACTGACCAACGCGACAGCACACCAAGCGCAGGGGGCTGACGGTCGTTTGGACCGCCGAGTTCGATCCACTCAATGGGGAAAGTGGTTATGTGGTCGCTCAGTCGCAGGACGGTTTCGATCAATTCGCGCAGGCCGACCGGGCCGACGATTTGCACGGTTTCGCTGCGACCATGAATAGCCATGCAGGCCAGCATGCCTGGCAGACCATAACAATGGTCACCATGCAAATGCGTGATCAGAATACGTTCAATGCGCCCGGCCCGCAGGCCCGCACGCATGAGTTGGTGCTGGCTTGCTTCGCCGCAATCCAGCAGCCACAGCGCACCGTTGTCGAAACTGATGACTTGTGCGGTCACATTGCGTGTGCGCGTTGGGGTGCCGGAAGAGGTGCCGAGGAAGGTGATTTTCACGCGGCCCGGAATCTACTCCCAGCGGTCGTTTGGCCAAGGCGTTGACTCGGGCAGGCTCTGGAAGGTTCATGGCGATGACTGCGCATGGCGATCCACAGCAAGCCTCTGGCAGACGTGATCTAATGGTCTACCTTCCGCGCACCGCATGCAGCTAGATCGTATCATTTTTTGGGTTCGCGCGATCCTCTTAGTCAGTCTGTTGGCTTTTTTTGGCGGCAGTTTGGTTTCAGGATTGCTGCAAGACGATCGCGATAGCGGTTTCGGCCCACTGCGTCAGGGCACCGGACAAGACCCTGGAATTCGTGTATTGCTGACTAATCGCTACCTGGCGGGCAAAGAAGTGGCCGAGGGCAAGCCAGCGCACGAGACCGTCGATCTGACGATTTACCAACCCGTCATAGTCGTGACGCCGGATGATGCGGAAAATGTCGAGCGCCAACTAAAGCTGCCAGCTGGATCGCGTCTGACGATACTGACCGACGTCAATGATGGTTTGGTTTTGTCGAGTCGTGATTGGGGCGCTGGCGGTAAAGAGGTTCGCTGGTCCGTATCGCGCATCGTGGTGCAACCACAGCAAACCGCGCCAGCAGCGACGGCGGAAGAAGCCGCTCGCTCACCAGCTCGCCGTGATCCGACATTTTTTGAAGCGGACAATACCGATGCTGTTTTTGGCCTTCAAGGTCGTCGCTATCGCGGTTCGGCGGAAATCGCTTGGGCGACAGCGAAAGAAATGCGCGTCGTTAATTGCCTGCCATTGGATGCCTACGTTGATGGCGTGGTTGCCGTAGAAATGTCATCCGGTTATCCGTTAGAGGCACTCAAAGCGCAGGCCATCGCCAGTCGTTCGTATGGTTATGCCAAAGCGTGGTCAGCACGCACGGCACGTCGTTTTTTTGATCTGGTCGACGGTTTCGATGACCAAGATTATCGTGGCACCGGTAATGGTCCGCCGCTGATTTCACGCGCGGTAATTGAAACGCGTGGCATTGTCACCTTTACCGATTTACCTCAAGGGGCTTTCCCTTTTGCGCCGTTGTTCTCCGCGAGCTCTGGTGGCTATACCGCGGCAATCGACACCGTTTTCCCTGATTATCGTGATGCTCAAGGTCACGTACTGAGCAGCAGTGTGATGCCAGCACAGCCAGATCCTTTTTGCCAACCAGGCGCAGAAGGATTAGGAAAAGGTGTGACGCATTGGCAAACCACCGAGGTCATCACTCCGGGAATGATTCGTCAGGAGCTACGTAAATTAGCAGAGCACACCAAAGATCCACGTTTAGAACAACTCGGTTTCATCAAGGATTTGCGCGTTGGCAAACGGAGCGCCATTAGTAACCGCGTCGAAACGGTCATTATTCATCATACGTTAGGTGACCCGATTGAATTGTCCGCGCATCAATTCCGCATGGCCATCGGCCCAGGTCGTATTCGTTCAACGCTGTGGAGCGCAGATAGCCCCAAACGCATCGACTCACAAGATGACAAGAATACCAAAAATTATCAGATCACGTCTTTTGGCTGGGGTCATGGCGTCGGCATGAGTCAAATCAGCGCCTGGGAAATGGCGCGCCAAGGATGGGTCGCGAAAAACATCCTGACGTTTTTTTATCCACGGGTGACGTTGAGAACGTTGTGGTAATTATCCAATGTCCGATGTCCTCCAATGTCGAATGTCCGATGTCCGATGTCCGATGTCCGATGTCGAAGACAGAAGATGGAAGATGGAAGATGGAAGATGGAAGATGGAAGATGGAAGATGGAAGTTATGAGAGATCAAAATAAAACATCCGATGTCCAAATGCCTTCGACATCGGACATCGGACATCAGACATCGGACATATAAATGATTTCATTTGACCTTCTCGCTACCGACGGCGCCGCTCGGGCAGGCGTGTTAAAAACACCGCATGGTTCAGTGCCCACGCCGTGTTTTATGGCAGTGGCAACACTCGGTGGACTCAAAGGCGTAACGGTCCAGCAGGCGGAAGAACTCGGGCAGGGGGTGATGCTCAGCAACACCTATCATCTGGCTTTACGACCTGGACCAGAACGCGTGCGGGAACTGGGCGGACTCCACGCCTTCACCGGTTGGCGCGGGCCTATGCTCACCGACTCTGGCGGCTATCAGGTTTTCAGCCTCGCGGCGAATCGCAAAATCACCGACGAAGGCGTATGGTTTCGTAGTCACTTGGATGGCACCGCGTTTAATCTGACACCAGAAGAATCCATTCGCATTCAACGTTTTCTTGGCGCCGACATTATTATGGCCTTCGACGAATGTCCGGCGGCCAATGCTGAGCGCGTTGCCATCGAAGCCTGCAATCGTCGCACCGCAGCGTGGCTGGCGCGATCGGTCACGGCGTGGCGCGCGGACGGCTTTCCAGGTGGAGCCAACGAGCAAGCCCTGTACCCGATTGTTCAAGGCGGGCTCCATCAAGATCTGCGCGAAGCATCTCTCGCGGACGCGCTGCGTCATGACTTGCCCGGCACCGCTCTAGGTGGATTGGCCGTCGGTGAAAGTTTTGCCGACCGCCTGCGCGTGCTCGACTGGATGTGCCCACATCTGCCCGCGACCAAGCCGCGATATTTAATGGGCGTCGGCACCCCGCTCGATCTGGTCGAGGCGGTCGCGCGCGGCATTGATCAGTTCGATTGCGTTCTGCCAACACGCATGGGCCGTCACGGCATGGCCTATACCGACAACGGTCCGCTGCGGGTGAAACGCCTAGAATACGCCAACGATACGCGCCCCATTGATGCCGATACGCCATCGCAAGCATCACGCGTTTCACGTGGTTATTTGCAGCATCTTCTGAAAAGCGGCGAGGTTCTTGGTGGCCAACTACTGTCCTTGCACAATCTCGCCTACTACCGCCGTTTGATGGCGCGCATGCGCATTGCTATTCGCGCCGGAAATTTCGCGCAATTCGTTGAACGATTTCGTACGACCTACGTCGATACTGCTCCGGAAACTGTTGGGGCCGAGGGGTGAGCGTGGTTGATGATTATGCTGGCCGCGTCCTTGCACCCAGCGCGGTAATGGTCGATCAATGAGAGTCACATGATGGCGGTGGTGTGACGGTTCATTTATTGAGAAGGAAGTGATGCGAACACCCGACGGTTGGCGAATAGTCCGCTCGCGTGGAGCGTGGGAACACTTACGCGAGGCGTTGGCTGGTCATGGTGAGCGTGATGTGCTTCGTCGTATTCCTGCGGTACGGGCGTGGGCGCAGGCTCAGTTGCCGATTATTATCGGCGAGTTATCGACTATGGCGCGGCCAATCAGTGGCATGTGGTTTGATAAAATTCCTGAGGCAAACTGGCAAGTGCCTTGGCATCAGGATGTCCATGTGCCGGTCATGCCGTTCACGGCATCCGGGTGGGGACCGTGGATGACGAAGGCTGGTATTCCCAGCGTCATAGCGCCAGAGCCGTGGTTATCGCGTCGCCTTGCGGCTCGGCTGCATCTTGATCTTTGCGGTGAAGACCAGGGGCCGTTACAGCTCATTCCTGGATCGCATGTTCACGGCGTGCTGACTCCATCAGCAATCGATGCCGTGGTCGAGCGTGGACCTGTGATCACCGTGGTGGCTCAACCAGGAGACGTTTTGCTGCTGCATCCATTGTTGCTGCACCGTTCGTCGCCTGCACGGATGCCAAGTCACCGTCGGGTGATCCAGGTGGAATGGTGCGATGCACCATTGCCTCTTGGGGCGACGTGGTTGGATAATCACCCATGAGCGACTTTGATGTGATCAGCTACACCGACGGCGGTTGCCGTGGGAATCCTGGGCCTGGGGGGTGGGGCTTCATGGTTTTCAATCCCGTCACTGGTCATGCGCTTGAGCGCTGTGGTGGTGAAAAGGAAACCACCAATAACCGCATGGAAATGATGGCGGCGATCATGGCGCTGCGTTCACTCAAAAAGGACGGCATTCGCGTGCTGCTGTACAGCGACAGCCAATACATGATCAAAGCCATGACCGAATGGTTGCCAGGCTGGAAGTCGCGCGGTTGGAAACGTAAAGAAGGTCCGCTCAAAAATGTTGATTTGCTGAAAGATCTGGACGCCCTTAACGAGCGTTTTCGCGTCACCTGGCGGTGGGTGAAGGGACATGCGGGCAATCGTGGAAATGAGCACGTCGATGGCCTTACCAATCGTGCCATGGATTCGGTACAGGCTGGCGACGACGCGACGTACGAGGGCCGCCTGGAGTGGCGTGAGTAAGTGGCGAGTAAGTGGCGAGTCAGCAGCGAGTCAGCAGCGAGTCAGCAGAGTGAGTTGAGTGGCGCGAGTAAGCCTCGCCTTCGTCGTAGGCTTCGCATCATCCGTGACATCCTTGGAGGCCCCATGCGTCCACTCTGTTTATTAGCGCTGATGGTTGTCTTGCACGCAGGCGAGGCGGACAAGCTCGTCACTGATCAATGGTTTGTCGGTCACATCAATAAACAGCCATCCATGACCATGCATGCGGTGGTGCTGAAAAAATCGGACGGCACCTCTTCAGATCGGGTAGAGACAAATATTGTGCTCAATCGCGTGCTTGGCGGGACGGCCATAGCGATTGAAGTGCGCGATACTCAGGTCTACACCGTTAGCGCCGATGGAACGATCACTGGCTTCACTTTTGATCATGTCGAAAATGGTGCGACCACGGCAGCCACGGGAACGGTGGCTGGAGATCAGGTAACGATAAGTGTTCTACGTCTTGGGCGGGCCACCGATTCGACACTCACCATTCCGCCAGGAACCAAATTACTTGGCCAACAAGCCTCACAAGAATTGCTGGTTAAAAACGATTGGAAAACCGGCGATAAACAGCAATTCGGCTCATTGGCTTTGATTGGGAATCAGGTGCGAATCGTCACCATGACGGCGATTCATCAGGTCACTGCGGCTGATGGCCTGATGACCTTTGGCGTCACCATGGATCTCATGCCGGTGCCAACCACGATGACGCTGAAGCCGAATGGTGATTTAATGGCGATGACCATGGATATGGGTTTTATGAAAATGGCATTCGCCCCAAGTGTTGGTCCAGTGCCGTTGATTGGTGCGGAGTTGGCGCCCACGGGTTTGGTGACCGCGAAAGGACCAGCACCTGCGGCAGGGCCGCTCAATCATTATCGTTTGCCCAAAGATGCCACCGTGCCGAACGATGATTTTCAGCACGTAGAGGCAGGGGTGGTGACCACTCGTTCAGAGACTGAGCCAACACCGTTGGCTGATCCGGCCTCGTATTTGAAAGTGGAACCGCAATTGGAAATCGACGATCCGCAACTGAAAGCGTGGGTCGATGCGTTGGTCGCGCGTCATCAAGTGGCCAAGCCAATCCTGGCAGAGCGTCTGCGTTTGGCCGTGCGCGGTTATATCGTGAAAAAAGATTTATCGGTGGGCGATGGTTCGGCCCTCGAAACCTTTCGCAGTCGCACTGGTGATTGCACCGAACACGCCAATTTATTAGCCGCAGTTCTGCGCATCGCCGGCTTTCCATCGCGGGTGGAATTAGGCATGGTCTACGCCCCGGATTTTGGCGGCTGGGTCGGTCATGCTTGGAATAGCGCGTATATCGATGATCGCTGGGTTCATTTGGATAGTGCCTATCCTGGCATACCACGCTCGTGTTACCTCAAACTCGGCAGCACTTCTGGCGGAGAGTGGCAGAACACCGGCGCAGCGATGCTTTCTGGGTTCTCAAAAATCATGGGTAAGGAAGTGGAGACCTTGGCGCCGTAAGCGCCGTAAGCCTAATGGACGGACTGTCGCAGGTTGATCACGTGTATCACGGAGTTGATGCGGCGATCAGGACATTAAGGGAAATAATGCGGGTTTGGCATCATTAGGGACTAGGTTGGCATTCATATCGTCTCGTTCAATCCACCAGGCAGCCACCAAGGAGTTTAGCATGAAGCACCATAAACGGAGACTGACAGCAGCCATAACTGGCTGCCTGACATTGCTCTCCCCAACGGTTTTATTTTCATCAGAAAGTGCCAAGACGGATGCTGACGCCAGCACCCATCGCGTGACACTTAAGTTTTCGAGTTTGCCCATCGTCGCCCAGGCCCTCTGTCCGACCGATCTTATCAATGGCCGGATGAGCTTAACCGCGACGGCCGGCACCGTTATGCCAGGCACGAAGTTTGACGTGACGACGCCTTAT
Organism: Planctomycetota bacterium; assembly: GCA_043775355.1. Taxonomy (GTDB): domain Bacteria; phylum Planctomycetota; class UBA11346; order UBA11346; family UBA11346; genus BOG-1363. Next base: position 7,688 of record JAYVSL010000082.1, on the reverse strand, counting down.
GATTTGGCAATCCTGGGACAGACGTTGAGTTTTTCTCGCGATGGTGGCGCCAACTTTGTCGGATACAAAAGTAATGCCCCAGCCAAGGTTCCGTCGTTTCGCGATGGTATGATCGACATTCCAGTCGGTCCGGCAAAAAAAGGTGGAGCCATCTCCATCCCAGTGGTCACCGACACCAAGGAAGGCTATACCGCTTATTATCGTTCGGGTTCGGTTGCCGTTGGAAATGTGGGCAAGGACAAGGTCTTCATCTACGACAACAATCTGAATGGTTCGTACACGACCGCTGAAGACACGTTTTCCGTCGGTAGTGGTGTGGTTTTTGCGACGCTTGGAAAATGGCTTCCGACCGCCAACGGGTTGATGAATGTCATTTCGATCAAGGAAGACGGAAGTAGTTTTGAATATGCGAAGAGCACCGTTGCCTCTGGAAAACTGGACGTTCAATTCGTCAATCCTCTGGCCATTGCACATGTTGTTTTGACTGGTCCAGAAGGCGCATCAGTCATCGCCTACGGTGGGAAGCCGGTCGCCACCTTGCCAGGTGAATATCGGATTTCTCACGGCTTGTTGATGGATCCTGTTACGGGCAAAACGTTTGCTGGAATCATTCCTGGCAAAAGTTCGCCCATCACGGTTAAAGCTGACGAGGTTGCTAAAGGAGTTTTCGGTGGTCCTTTCACCGGGGATTTCACGGTAAACGTGTCGCAGACAGCAGCCGGCATGCCGAAAACGTTGACGATAGGCTGGCCGCCGATTAGCAACCTTCGTGGCGCCAATGGCGAAGAATACGTCGATTATCGGCTTAAAGACGGCTTAGCCAACGTCTTCATCAATGGGAAACCATCTGGGATGGTTACCCACCCCTGTTGAGGAAAGCCCAATGGATACTCCGGTGGAGTTCCTTCTGGTGCTGGCACTTCGGTTGAAGTTTCGCTCAAAGCTTTCTTTGAAGGCATTGGCCTCGTAACGATTACCAAAACGGTAAACTTATAGGCCACGTTCTTTAATTTTTGCTGAAGCGATTCTGCGGTCAGATTTAATCTGACCCGAAAAGCCCCCAACACCTCCAATTTTTTCTGGGAGTCGTTGGGGTTTTTTTTTGCTCAGGTTCAAACTAAGCATCTTGATCTGCATTCAATATCGGCAGTAGCAGAACTGCCGCAACATCCCGGAAAAACCATGAAAAAACCAAGCATTCATCTACTCTCCTTTATCCTCTCGACCGCGCTTATCCTCACCGCGTTTCTCGGATGCGGTGGAGGTGCATCTCGCGCTGGCGATTCCGCCTGCACCGATCACAAGGTTCCCCTGATGCTGAAAGCTGGAGCCAAGAACGTCGGTGTGCTCATCTTTAATGATGTGTTCATTACCGAATTCGTCGCGCCATTGGATGTTTACAAACATACGGGCGACAAAATGAACGTCTTCACGGTCGCGCCGACCATGGCCGCTATTCAGACCTACGAGGGAGTTGTCGTTCATCCTAATTTCTCGTTCGAGAATGCGCCGAAGATTGATGTCTTGGTTGTACCCAGCGGGAATGGCAGCATCAGCGTTGATCTCAAAAACGACGCGCTCATTGCCTTTGTAAAGAAAGCTGCTGCACAAGCGGAGTTCGCGACATCTCACTGCTGGGGTTGCTTCACGCTCGCCCAAGCGGGCTGCCTTGATGATAAAAAATGCACCACCTTCCCTACGTCGGTTGACGACCTCCAGAAAATGTTCCCGACACTGAAAGCGCAGAAGGAAAGTCGATTCGTCGTTTCGGGTAAATATGTTACTTCCAATGGTGGCATCGCAGCCTTTGAGTCGGCCCTTTACGTTGTTGAAAAGCTTTATGGCAAGGAAACGGCTGACAAAGTCGCTTCGGCACTCGTCTATGCACCAGAGAATCGCAAATTCGCTAGCGGTCCCAACTGAATTCATCTGAAAAAACAAATAAAAAAGAGAGAAAACACATGAAAAAATTCTTACTGATACCCTTTTTCCTTACCACCGTGTATGTCAACGGCGTCCGCGCGGAAGACGTGGTCAACAAAGATCAGCCGAAGTCTGCCGAAGAGAAGTTCGAAGATCTGCGTAAAGCACTTCCCTTCGACCTGCATGGCGGTGCCTATTTATGGTACTATCAGCCGTTCTTGGACGGCGGTAAGGCCGATGCGTCGCTCTACTACGCCTGGCTTTCTTTCTCCGCGAAGTTCGACGACTTTGGTTTCTACTTTGAGCCGCATTTTCGGGACTCGAAACTACGGCCCTTTTTCAATAGCAATAACTGGGTTCAAGAGGCTTACGCCAGTTGGAAAGTACCCGCTGACCTCGGAACACTGAAGGTCGGAAAAGAGTACAGCCGACTGGGAAGATATTGGGATGGTTGTTTTTATGGTAATCTGCCCTACTTCGACGGCCTCAAGCTCGACCCAGATATTGGGTTATCACTAGAAAATACAGTCAAGATCGGGGACAACTGCAGTACCGAGTACTCGGTGCAGTACTTTGTTAACGATGGCGGCACTAATGGCTCACTTGCTGACGCCGCGCTTACCAAACCGCGAGACACCATCGGCGACGGTAGTTCTCGGCAGCGCAATTCGTTCGTTGGCCGGGTTGCTCCAACGTTGAAACTTTCGGGCGATCTTTCCGTGACCCTCGGACTCTCTGGACAAAGTTTCGAGGCGGACTTTCAAACCGCCGAAAGTGATCGCGTCAACCGAGGTGACGTCGAGGCAGCTGTTAAATATCGTTCTTTCGAGATTTTCGCAGAAAGCTGCTGGCAATCTGGTCATCACGTTCTGAACTACCCGGTGACGGGCTCTCCCTCCGACCATAATCGCTACATTATGACGGGCGTCATTTACACGTGGGACGCTTTCTCATTCCGGTACAATTACAGTGCGGTGAATTACGACAACGAAGTGAGTGAGCAATTCCACATGCCGGCGGTGGTGTGGGCAGCTAAAAAAAATCTGTCGCTCTGGCTCGAATACGTCGACTGGAGGCAGAAGACCGCCAGTACAAATTCGGTCAAGGATCGCAGCCTGAATTTTGTTGTCGACGTGCACTTCTAGAACTCTGTAGTACTACGCGCCGAAATCTCCTTATCACAAAAAAGATTTTCGTCGCTTTCCCAGGTGATTTCATGGCCCTTTGCCCGCTCACGTCCGAGTTCGTAGAGCACCTTACCCCCATAGCACGGCTAAAAGGGGTTCAAGAGTGTGTTCAAATCCAGTCTTGGAAAAGATAACCGTTTCCCCATGGCCATCGCACAACGGTTTTATCACTTCTCCCTCCACTTATTTTCATACCTCTTCACCCCTTTCATCTCCACCTCGCAGGAAAACTATGATTCCCGTTAGCCAATTCGACTTCTCAAAACTCGACGCGGTCATCGCCGCTGAGATCGTACCCGCTGCCGCTGCCGTCGACCGCGAAGGCATTTTCCCTCGCCAGGCGATCAATGCGCTGACCAAGGCTGGGCTGCTCGGTCTTGTCAGTGCGAAAGATGTGGGCGGAGCGGGTTTCGGTTTATTTGAAGCTGCGCAGGTGGTTGAACGATTGGGCAAAGCGTGCAGTTCGACGGCGATGGTGATGTGCATGCATTATTCGGGAACGGCGGTTATCGAAGCCTGTGGGCCGCAAGACGTGCGCCGCGCTATCGCCGCTGGTCGACATCTGACGACCTTGGCATTTTCTGAAGTTGGATCGCGCTCACATTTTTGGGCGCCGCTGTCAACGGCGACCGCCGCTGGAGCACAGGTGAAACTCGATGCGTCCAAGTCGTGGGTGACGTCGGCTGGGGAAGCGGATTCGTACGTGTGGTCAAGCAAGCCGTTGTCTGCCGCCGGTCCCAGCAGCTTGTGGTTAGTGCCGAAAACGGCATCTGGCCTAACGATTACCGCACCTTTCGACGGACTCGGTTTGCGCGGCAACAGTTCATCGCCGATCACTGCGACGGGCGTCATGCTGCCCGCCAGCGCGATGCTTGGCGCCGATGGCGGCGGCTTTGATCTGATGATGGGCACGGTGTTGCCGTGGTTTCAGTTGATGAATTCCGCGATGTCGATCGGTCTGATGAATGCGGCGGTGGAGGCGACCGCCAAGCACGTCAGCGCAGCGCGTTTCGAACATCTCAATCAATCTCTTTCTGAGCAAAGCGTGCCGCGCGCAAAAATCGCAACGATGCGTTTGCGTACGGATATGGCCCGTGGTTTGTGGCTCGACACGATGTCGGCCATCGCGGCTGATCGTCCGGACAAAATGCTGCGCGTCCTTGAGGTGAAGTGGGCCGCCTCGGACGCTGCGTTGGAGGTCACCGATCTTGGCATGCGCGTGTGTGGCGGCGCGGCATTTCGTCGCGAAGTCGGCATCGAGCGCTTGTTTCGTGATGCCCGCGCAGCGGCGGTCATGGCCCCGACCTCGGACGTTCTTGCTGATTTCATTGGCAAGGCGGTGTGTGGACTACCTTTGTTTTAGGATGGCTCGCCATCACCAATGACGGACGTCATTTTTTTTCTCTCACGTTTCGATGGAGCACAGCATGTCTTCAGCAACCGTTCTCTTGCTTGGCGCCGTCGCCTACGATCCCAAAGTCGTTTCCATCTGGGAAGGATTTAAAACGTATTTTGAACGCCAAGGTCTGCCATTCGATGTGGTGCTCTACACCAATTATGAACGTCAGGTCGAAGCGCTGATGGCCGGTCACATTACCGTCGCGTGGAATTCACCTTTGGCCTGGGTCAGAACGCGACGTATGGCTGAGTCGACGGGGCTCGTTGTGCACGCCTTGGCGATGCGCGATTCAGATCAGGATTTGACCTCGTTAGTTTTGGTGCGCTCTGACAGCGCCATTGGTGGTATTGCCGATCTGCGCGGGAAGACCATTGCCAGCGGCGCGGTCGATTCGCCGCAGGCAACCTTATTGCCGTTGAATCATCTTTGTCGTCAGGGCGTCATGGTTGGGCGCGATGTTCAGGTGCGGCGATTCGATGTGCTTCCAGGCAAACATGGTGATCACATTGGCGGCGAACGCGAAGCCGTGCGTGCGCTGATGCGCGGTGAGGTCGACGCCGCTTGCATCATCGACACCAATCACTTGTTGTTCATCAATGAAGGTACGCTTTCCCCAGGTGTTACCCGTGTTTTGACGCAGACGGAACCGTACGATCACTGCAATTTTACCGCCGTTGGTAAGGCGGGCGCAAAGCTCGCTGGTTCATTAGCTGATTTCCGCACGTTGCTGATGAGCATGTCTTACGCCGATCCAGCGGTTCGACCGCTGTTCGATCTCGAAGGATTGAAAGCTTGGCGCGATGGACGTATTAATCGTTATGCTGCACTGGAAGAGGCCGTCGATACTCTCGCCTTTTACAATACGTCCGGAGGCATCATTGCCCGCGATTATCACTATTGAAGACCTTGGCTTGGATCGTGGCGCGCATCTGTTGATTGATGCCGCGCTCAGCCCGCTTGACGTCGGCGAACGCTTAGCCGTGCGCGGCAGTGCGCCTGAATTAGCAATCCATCTCACCGCGTGGTGTCGTGTAGTCGGCCATGGTTTTATCGCCGCTGCGCCTGCTGCTCCAGAAGTCGGCTGGATCGTGCGTGGCGAAGCGATCGACGCGCGTTGGTCAGGGGCCGAGCGCGTTGGCGATGCAGCGCATGCGCGCCAACTCGCCGCACATGCACCAGGGCGTTGGGGCCTGGCGGCGCGTGGCGCTTTGATTGAGGCCGGTGCGCCGGAATTTCATTTCGCGCTCGATCAGCGCGAGCAGGTCTGGAGCGATGATGCGCCGCGTCTCTATGCTCAGGCCGCAGCAGCGCAGTGGGATCCCGCGCGGGCGTTGAACTGGACTCCGCCAGTTTTGTCGCCGGTAGTTGATGCCGCCGTCGCGCAACTGATGACTTTTTTAATTGAAAATGAAAACGCGGCGCTGCTCGTCACCGCCCGCTTTTTGTCGCAAATTCATCCGCATTTTCGCGAGATCATGCAGGTGCTCGCCATCCAGGCCGCCGATGAAGCTCGCCACGTCGAAGTCTTTACTCGCCGTGCTGAATTATGTGCCGCTGGTATCGGTCGCTCCACCGCCCTTGGCCAACGTTCATTGCAGACCTTGGTTGAGGAACCGGATTTTGTGCTCGCGTCGTTCATGTTGGCGGTGATGGGCGAGGGGACATTTCTGACGCTGCTCGCTTTCATCGAACGCCACGCACCCGACCCATTGACGCAGGCGATGATGCGTCTCGTCATTCAGGACGAAAGCCGTCACGTCGCTTTTGGTATCGGCCATCTACGCCGATTGTTGGTCAACGATTCTGGCCAGCGCCAACGTTTGGCCTCAGCAGTACGGCGACGTAGCGATGCGCTGCAGCAAAGCGCTGGCCTGAACCAAGTGGTGCTCGATGCATTAATCGTGCTGGCCGCTGGCGAATTCACCCCGGCCGCCATCGGTCGCGGCCACGATCTGGTCCAGGCACTACGCTTTGATATGGATGCCGGTCGCCGCGCCCGCCTCAGTCAGCTCGGTTTTGACCACGCCGAAGCCACGGAACTGTCCGCGCTCCACACGCCGAATTTCATGTGAATTTCTTTGTGCTCAGGGCAGCGAAGTGCTCAGCGGGGAGTGTGGTAAATGATTTTTTCTAATGTTTTGGGCAAAACTGATCGCGTGATGGCTGTCATCACTAGACGCATGCGGTTTCTACCGTAGGAACAGCACGTCTCTTCATGTCAGCCACTCGTTTATTCGTCCTCACCCTCGTTTGATCAACGATCACCACATGCGCTCAGTCACCTTCCTCGGGCTTGCCCTTGCTGCCATGTTTATGGCGAGCAGCGCCATCACCGCCGCTGACCCATTTGCGGGATTACGTTTTGCTGATGGCAAGAGCCGCAGTGGCGACAATTTCAGCAAACAAAGTTTATTTATCGTCTATTACTGCGCCCATTGACCGACCTCGTTAGCTTTCCTCGGGAAGGAAGCAAAAGCGATTCATGATTACATCGAAAAAGAAAAAGTACCGGCGACGTTAGTGCTGGTAACTCCGGAAGTCACAGCGGCTGAACTTCCTGCCTTCAGCAAAGAATATAACATGGAGAATGCTCTGTGGGCTTGCGATCCTGCCAACGCTGAGAAAATCAGCACCAATAACATTCTGCAACGCTATCATTTCCCTCCTGGTGGTATTTTACCGGATAATGACTCATGCTACTTTAAAACGGCTGATGATGTCAAGGCGGCAATGGGCACTGCAAGCAGTGGTACGTTTCGCTATGCGGTCGAAGCTCTCACTGATCCCAAAGCGCGAGAGCTCTGGTGGATGGTCGAACGGCAAAAACCAGAAGCGGTCAAGACCTTGGTGTTAGTGACTAAGCAGAAATCGCCGCTGGGTGCCGATGCGGTGAAGATCCTTGCTGTGGTCAAGTCAACCTTTGAAAAAACCGAAACAGAATTGTTGGCTGCGCCGGTGAGCATGGCGACGTATGAAAGTCTTGAGGCTCTGCTGACCGAAAGTCAGGGCATCGAGCTGAAAAAAGCAGCAGCTCGCCATAAAGAACTCGGCAAGGCCAAAGAATTAAAGGACGAGCTGCAGGCCCAATGGCGTTGCGATAACCTATCCCTCTCTCGTAATTGATCTTGCGTACGGGTGCATCGGCACGCGGGCATACGAGCGATCGGGGCGTCTTTTCA
>JAYVSL010000081.1:0-26721 GCA_043775355.1 Planctomycetota bacterium | reverse complement strand
GGAAGATTTTTGGGACATCGCCCCAAACTACACAAGTCCTGACGCGTTAACAGCTTCTATATTTCCACGGCAGGCGGGGGGGTAATGCAATCGCCCTGAGTCTGCCTTGCGTCACCTTGCGACATCGCTGCTTCTCGTCACAACTATCACTCGCATGGACGTCACTTCCTTTCTTGATCTGCCCGCTGAACAACTGACCGCGCACCAGCCGCCGGCGTTGTTGGTCGAACGAGCATTAGCGATCGTGGGCGCTGGTGGAAGCGTTCGTCTGAAAGCGCATCACGGTCTTGATTGCCTTCAGCTGACCGAGGCCTGTGCGCAAGCGATGGCCGTGATCATGGGGCTGCGTCTGCGTGGCGAAGGCCATGCCCAGGCGGCGTCAGGAATGTTGGTCGGAGCCAAGACCATGCACATGAAACGTGCGGCAAAAACCGGCGAAGTGGTGGAGGTTAGCGCGACGCAAACGGCAGAGCTTGGGCCGTTGCAACTCTATGAGGTCAGCGCGTCGGTCGGTGATGAGGTCATCTTGACCGGTGAACTCAAAGTGGTTCGTACCGGAGGCCCAGCGTGAAACGCATCCGCACTCGTATTGAATCCACGTGGGATTTTCTTGAAGTGTCAACGCCGGTGTACTTCAGCGAAGTGGACTCGATGAAGATTGTTTGGCATGGACATTATTTGCGTTACTGCGAAACCGCGCGTGAGATTTACTGCGCAGCGCGGGGCTTATCGTACACGCAGATGGAAGATGTCGGTTCAGTGGCGCCGATTGTTCGCTGTCAGTTGGAATATTTGCGGCCAGCGCGCAAAGGCCAAGTATTGACCGTGCGCATTGCGCATGTGCCAGAGACCCAACCGTCGTTAGTATTTTTTTACGAGATCATTGGCCCGACCGGAGATCTGCTCTGTGTCGCCGAAACCACCCAGGTATTTGTCGATAATCAAAACGTGCCTTTTTTGTCGCCACCGCCACCGGTTGAAAAATTCTTCGCGGCGATGGACGCAGTCCACCAAGCCAAGCGAGGTGGATAATGTTGCCGACGCAAGATGCCGTAACGGCCGTACGTGCGGTGCAGGTATCTGGCAATGGCGCTTCAGGCAGCGCGTTTTTTTCGGCAAATTTACCCGTGTTTAGCGGTCATTTTCCTGGGCAGCCATTGGTGCCAGGCGTTTATCTTTTAGCCGCTGTCGCCGAAGTTGCTCGAAAAGCCGGTGTGGCTCACGGCCACGTAACCGGCATCGAACGTGCGAAGTGGTCGGCGCCAGCGTATCCCGAACAAGACTTACGCATCACCGTCACCACCCGAGCGCAGGAAAATGGTTGGCGCGTTGACGGAGAAATCAGCGGACCGCATGGTCTTTGTGCGACGTGCCGTTTGGTGATGGGATAAGCTGAGAAGCTCTCTGGAAATACAGGGCTGAACAGGAGGGCGCAGAGGCGCAGAGGCGCAGAGAAAAAGAAAGGTCAGATTCGATAGAATATTACTTTTTTCGACGTCTGAAATTCAGGCTAGCTCTGCGTCTCCGCGTCCTGCTGTTCAATCTGTCTTTCCAGACCGTCTCATAGCGCTCACGCCTTCCAGAATTCTTCGACCAAATACGTTCCAATGCCAGCGTGGGCAATTGGTTCTTTTAAGTCTTCGATCATTCCTGGATTACCGCAGGCCATGAAGGCAATGTCGGCCGGGCCGTTGGCGAAGACGTGGGCTTTCAGCGCTGCGCCGTCGACGCCTTCTGGCAAGGCGACGGTGCGGCCTTCGGGCACGCCAAAACCAAAGGCCTGACGTACCACTTCATTGACGCGACCTTTAGCGATGGTCGCGTTCCATCCACGGCTGGCATCTGGACGCGAGGACGCGCAGACGAAGTGGAAGTCGAAGCCATCTTTTTTCGCGGCGGCGTATTGGTCGAGTTCCGCGCGGTAACCAAATTCATCGCTGTAGCTGGCGCCATAAAACAACACCACGCGATACGGACATGGCACGCCTGACAAATGCGATTTCCATAACGTGCGAATCTGCGCCACAAACGGAGCCAGACCGGTGCCAGTCGCCACCATGACCAAGGTTTTCTTGGCTGCATGCTTCAGGGTGAACTTGCCCTTTGGCGTCAGGTAATGGAACTTCGCGCCTAACTCCTGGGAAAAAATCGTCGGCGTCAGTTGTCCATTATCGACCAAGGCAATGTAGAACTCAATAATGCCATCATCCAGCGGGCTGCCAGCGATCGAATATGCGCGTGGCACAAATCCATGACCCGCCGTGTCTAAACCGAGCGTGGTGTATTGGCCAGCCTGATACCACCACCGCGTACCGCTGTCCGGCTTCAACTTGAACACACCCAGCCGACCACCGCCAAGAATGGTTTTTTCAACCAACGTGGCGGTTTGCATTTTTTTCTTCAGAACATCAGACATGGCAGGCTCCCTTTGCGGGAGCGCACGGTGGCGAGCTGTCGGCGATGGTCAAATACGTATCGGCCCGAACAGCCATGCGCACTGCGGATGTGCGTTCAAACACCGCAGTGCGCATGTAAACCAAACAAAGTTTAAAGGCGGGCGAAGAGCTCGTTCCCTTACCAGACAAAGACCTCGTTGATCACGTCCGGAAAGGGCGGTAGCTCGATCTTAAGATCTTCATTGAAATTGTAGAACCGTTTGGGCGGATTATAGACATCCTGATTACCCAGATAGCCACGCGTATAACGCGCACGATCGAGTACGACCAAGCTACCAATAAACGCCCAATTAACATCAGTCCAATTTTCCAGGAACTTAATCACATTATGAACTCCGCCGCTGCCGCCGGGCTGGGCAACGTCATTATTCGGGGTGGCAATATTACCAAGATCCGTCGGATTATTATGAATGACCAGACACAGACGATGTATCGTCGCTTTCGCGACGCCTGAGAACTGAGCTCCAGATGGGACGTCGTTCGCTACCACATCACTCCAATTTTCCGAAAGGGCGACTAAACCATCACAATAAAGAGCACACGCCGGAAACTTCCCCGATCCCGGTGTCTCCTCAGTCACATTAAAATTTCCTTGCAAATAACAAACGTTAGGCGTGTAGATCGTCAAGCCACTTTTACGACCCTTGCGCGTTCTGCCCCAATCAATGGTACCAGCGTTACGAACGCGCACTCGCTTCAGCATCGGATAGCACGACCACGAATCTCTGCTGCCAAAGGCAACATTCGCATGCTTAGGATAGCCGTTGACCGTTGCCGCAGCCGTACTCCCCACCACTGGATACAGAAGCGCTCCTCCTATATCGAGAGTGAGGCCATCCCTCGCTGCGATCGGGAGAGTGGTATCTTGTCTATTACCGTTAACACTTGCCCAAGTTTGATTAAAGCCCAATGGCGCAATGGGATCGTAAAAGCCAGGTGCACGGTACGTAAACATCTTGGTGTCAAAATCGTTCTGAGAAACGCCAAGCGTGGGGGTAGTTGCAGCAACAGGAAGAGCAGAATATCGTGGCGTACGCGCGGCATAAATCGTTCCGTTGAATCGCGTGCTTGCCTTGTCTGTACTTGCACTTGCTGCTGGATCCAACCGATTGAGCTGAGTGGTGCTAATAAAATTATTAATCGCCGCAATATTCAAGGTTAGTGCATTAACCCGTATATTATCAAAGTCAGCTCCATTTTTTTGCGATTCATTGGGTTGCTTCGGAGGTCTCGTTTTCGCATACCCATTTGCCGATGATTCGCGCCACGTGGCTTCACGTCGATCCTTAAAGACATCTTCCTGCGCTAATAAGCTTTCCAAACCGATAGCTCCGGTCGGCACGCTAAAGAATTGATCGGTGATATCGATGAGTGCGGTTCCGGCCGAATTTACCCCAAAATAAACCACGTAGTTACTGCGCATCCATTGACAATAATCCATTAAGAATGCGGTCATTTGACCGTTTGGATTCCCATCCCGGATGGCATGCCCCTGTTCATCAAGATCAACGTTCTTATCGTCCTTTCCATCAATCACACTGTCACCATTGGTATCAAGGTCTGGATCAATGATCCCATCTTGGTTGCTATCGTAATAACGCCACAAAACATTGCCCGAATTGTTCGGATCATCAGTGCTAAATTGGCACGGCGGGTCCCAGCTCACTTTACCACGACGTCCCGATGGCCACGTATTAATACCAGCTTGGCGACCACGCTCTAAAATGACGATACCGACTCCGCTATCCTTCGTCGCATTGAGGCCCAATGGGTTACGAATGTAAGTGCCAAGCACTGGTGACCCATTTGGCACCGGCGGGATAATATACGTTCCCAGATGACTAAAGATGTCGGTGTTATCGATAGTGAAAGTAGTAGCGCGACTAATTGGCGGAGGAACAAGCCCTGCGATCGGATTTGAAATAGGGTCAAAAGCTCTCACCTTTAGGGAGTTACCCGTTGGTAAGTCAGCGGTTCCAGCGGCCTGTTTTTCGCTGATGCCCACAGAATTCCCAGCCTTAAATAACATCATGTCGGTTGCGTAACTGCCCGTAGCTGCCGGCGCTATTGAGTATTTACCACCGACAAGCTGCAGAGGAACGTCTGGACCAACCAGTGAAAAAGGCTCTAATGGGCGATAACCATTCATGTTCAACTTCTGCGTGATATCGATAGTTTTCAATTTGCGATTTGGGCCATCTCTTATCAATCCATCATAGCCATTAAGAGGGCTTCCCTGCTCGCTAACGGGGCGTGAGTCGCGGGCCATCGTGAAAGGCCCGGTTTTAGCGGCAACATCCACAGTTATGGTGTCGAAAGCGGGCATTTTGAAGCTTACTGTCGACGACTCCTTAGTCGTCTCGGTGAAGTCTTTTGTATAATATTTAAACTTCAACTTCGCCGCATTGATGTAGGCGAAAGAACCCTGGTAGTCGTTTCCTGCCGAGGTGCCTCTGGCAACAGCCATCGGGTTAAGCTCTCCCGCTTCATACATGGCTCTTTTTTGCATACAAAAAAGACCATCAACAGCCGTCACGGGAACAGACCTTAAGGTTGGCTCGGCTTCAGGAACAGGATTCGATCCGAATATCACTTTATATGTGCTGTTCGAACCACCGCCTGCAGCGCCAATGTAGGCGGCTCCGTTGGTATGAACAGCACCGACGACCGTAACGTCAGGAGATCCATATAGCTCAAAGTCCCCCGCTTTGCCTACGGCATTATAGAAAATCACATAGCGAAAGAGGCTTACGTTTTTAACCATCACCCGCTTTTTAATTTGCGCATGAAAGGGAGAACGATCGCCCGAATGAGCGGAAGACGCATTTGTTGCTGCATCCAAAGGGTTTGCGTTCATGCCGTGCTGCGCCGACATTGCAAAGGCATCGATCGTCATTTCAAAAAACAGCAATCCACTGTTTTCCAATCTTTTGCTCCCCGATGGAGCGTTACTATGGTCCGGTGTAGTCGCGCTATCCGCGATATCCAGCGAACGATTTGTCATGTAATTTACGCCATTATTCGTGTAAATATCTGTTTTATCAATTACTCCATCTCCCGTTGTGTCGGTCATCGTGTGATCAAAAGCCGTGACGGGTTCAAGACGCCAATAGACCACACAATTATTCAACCAAATACCCTTGGTCGAAGCAACGTCGGACGAGTTCTTGACGAACCCTCTCGCCAACCAGTTATCAAGTTTGTTCAAAATGGCGCCATCCGACCCTGTGGTTCCACTGGTTTCACTGGACACAAAATCGACAGTCAACAACGATGCGTTCGTTTTTATTCGATCACAGATCGCCTCCGCCACATTATCCGCCGTTTCTTGCGCGCGAATCGTGACACGAGAGAGGTCTGCCAGCTGTTTTCGACCAAGAAGTTGGTCGGTCAGCGAAAGCATGCCGGTCACTACGAGTGCCAAAATAATAGTGGTCAGCAACAATGCATTCCCACGGCGAGAAAAATGATTGAGAAACATAGATGCCTCCGCTTATTGGCCGTGAGTGATGCGACGATATGGAAGAGAAAGACTAAGATCCAACGTAACAACCGTGGAATTCAGCTTTTGCATTTGCATGCCGAGTGACAATTTCAAGCGAATTTCGTTGTCGCGCACGACTTCAGCCGCGAGGCGGCTCGTATTGCCATCGTAATAGGAAGTAAACAGGTTGTCCGGGTCACTTTGATTGAAAACAACCGCATCAGAAAGTGGCAAGCCCAATGTCTTCCAGTTACGGTCAGTGTCGTCTGCAGTCGCGGCCGAAGAATTGGATAGCGTAGAATTACTGTATTGTCGCAGCAACATTCCCCGCCGAAGATTAGGACCGGCCTCTGGATAGAGAGGGAAGTCAGCGGGGGGAGACAATGCGTTAAATAACATCGTATCTGGCACGACACTGGAATACGGGACTAAAACGAGGCGATAGAGGCGTAAGAATTTCGGATTCGCATTTTGATTGAAACTTAATCCGCTCAAATGGCTTTCCCATACGGGAGAAAGCGCCCATACGCCGGGGGTTTCAGCATCAGGACTGATAATAAAAAACGGCGATACCGGCGCGTTATTAAATTGACTCAAGCCCTGGACATCCGTCCGTGCAAAATTTTCTCGGTATGACTCTTCGGTGGACGGATCGGCAGTGGCAGTAATAGATGACCGCAACCGTACAAAACGAATTTCGCGGCCGTCTTGCCGAATCTCCGGGTACAGAGTGATCGTTGCGCCGCCCTGGGCGATAGGCCTAGTGGCAGTTGATTTGGTTACGCTGTCATATTGCTCTAACGCCGCGCTCTGTTCGAAATCGTCGCGCAGCGTTGAACGGATACGCTCTACGGCCTCCATGCGTCTGAGATTTTCGTTGACCATAAACGAGAAATCTGTGCTCGATGCCCAGGCTGACAATAATGATGCGACCAACACAAACATAATCCCCGATGCAATCAACAATTCAAGAATGGTGTAGCCCTTGCGCCATTGACGAACTGACTCTTTCGTAGCCACTGTTTGCACGACATTGGCGGCCGAATTGACGGCATTGCTCCACGGCATACGTATGTGACCCATTTTCAGTCCCTCCGCACAATCAGTGCTTCGCTCCAGGCGCGTACCGTCGAATTAGAATCGGCAACTTCATGTGGACGCCACGACACCAGGATGCGAATCACCAACCCATGGACAACAGCATCACGAACTTGCTGTGGAACGCCTGCGCCATTGACATCATTCAACGAGAAAATCGCCGGCATAATAAATCCATGGGCCTCAACATCTTGGGGGGGGGCTGCTGGAGAGCTACCGGGATCACCTACTAATTTAAGCCATATTTCACGCGCCGTTACACGGGAATTTATTTTATTACTCTCCACTTGTTGTAAATTCGTGAATCGTTTGACCAAACCCGTTTCAATAGGCAGCAGCCCTACGCCCGCAATACTTTGAAACCCTGTTTGCGTGCTGAGATTATAGTATTCAACGTACAAAGACAGGTCTTGGACGGGCACGAGTTCACGGAGAATGCCAGCGTCGATTAAATTTTGCTGCGTCAGAGCTGGGTAAGGAAGAGTAGTTGATGCGGCATACTCAGTACCACTTTTTGATGAATACGGATAAGTGGCCCCTGGAACGGCGGCTAACACGACGTTGGTCGCTGCGACACTGGGTGTCTCGCCTTCGGCAGTTGCTCGTAACTTCCAATCCGTCGCGCGCAGATGCATGGTCCAGCCCTGCGCTGCTGTGACCGTGCCACTTGCATTTTTAACTTCGTAGGGATGGCCAAGATCTGTAAAAGGGGTGGTCTTCAGTCGTGCCGCCACCTGTCGCAGCACCAAGTCCGCCATTGCCGTTTCGTCTAAATTGCGACGAAAATTATTATTGCTCCACATCGCGTCGAACGCCGCCGTCATCCCGATCGCCAAAATCATCGTGGCGATCATGACCTCTAACAACGTAAAGGCGCGGCGCTGGTTCGCTGGCTGGCTACGCGGTTGGCTAGGTCGCCATAAAGAAACGCGTGTATTCATAAAGTTGTCCCCCCTCATAAATGCTGATGTTGTTTAGCTAGCGAGCAGGGCCAATCCAATGCTTTCTGTTTCAGGCTTCGTTGGGATGACCGACCACCTTTCATGCCATGGAACGACAGCAGAGCGATTACGCCCGCGTGTCGTGGCTCCACCCGTTGCCGTTTGCTAACGCAGGTATCGTTCATGGGGCGCCTTGGGTAACATCGCTAACCAACGTCGTAATCGTTAGTAACGTCAAAATAATCAGCACAGACGAGCACCTAAATGCCTCTGCGTCGACGAATCCGTTCCGAAGCGGAATCGCTGTGGCCCTTGATCTCTTGGAATGGCAAGCGAATGGCGATCGTCACGCCTGCTTCTGCCGGTTCGGCAAGAGCCGTGGTCAGGGTCAGCGTTCCGCCCATGGCGCGAACATTTGTTACCACGACGGTCAATCCCATGCCGATGCCCTGGGTGCCGGGTATTACTTGGCCGGCGGCAAATGCATCGCGTAGGCGATCGGCCATGGTGCTTGGCAGTCCCTGGCCGTGGTCTTTTACCGTCCACACGATTGAGGTGCGTTGAGCATCGATTGCGCCCTGCAACCATACGGTGTCGCCACGGCGGCTCGCATTAATGGCATTCGCGCACAGGTTGATCAACGCTGGACTTAGGAGTTCTGGATTGAAGAAGGCTTCTTCGGTCGATGCCTCAACGCATATGGTCACGCCCGCTTTGTCGGCAGAGGGCCACAAAAGTTCGGCGAGTTCTTTCAAATAGTGCTCCATGGACAACGAACGCTCACGTGCGACATGTGCGGTGCCAGTGTCGATAATGCTCAGGATTTCTTGGAATTGGCGCTCTAATGCGCTGGCTAAACGCTTTGCGCTCGTCACTTCTTCTGGGTCTAAGCGTCCCGATTGCCGTGCAATCCTTTCGCACAAGGCAATCGTTTGACGAATCGGTTGGCCAAATTCTTGGCTGAGCTGTGCCAGAAAACGGCGATGAATGACATTGGTGGTGGTTTCACGATCCAGCGCATGCGCCAATTCTTCCTGACCAAGATGAAGTCGCGTGACGAGTTCTTGGAGATTTTCACTCAAGATATCGGCCTCTAACAAACCGCTGTTCTTCGGCAGCGCGCGTTTGGCGTCGTGCATGTGATCGCGGCATGCCGTGGTCAATGCTGAAATCGGTGCGACCCAGCGCCAGCCCAACCACGTGCCAACGAAAATGGCGCCAATAGCGACTAAAATGCCAGTGATCACGATGGTCTTCGCCATGTCGTCGCTGATACGTTGGCTCGCCGTGCGATTGGTCGACAACACCATACGCAGGCTGCCGTCGTGGGTTCCTAGAAGAGCGGTGACCGTCAGTCGTTGAAAATCACGTTCTCTCACGATGGAGTCATACGTTAACGGTGCTCCTACGGCTCCGATTCCTGCATTTTTTATAGGTTCGATGTGCAGTGACCAATCAGGGCTTTTCAGGCGCATTAATACGTCATTCGTCACATAGGCTAATACGATCAGTTCACCACGAGAGTCACCTTTTCGCTCGCTGCGGCGCACGGGGGTAACGGCATACAGGGCAGGGTGACCGTCAAAGATGCCTAATCCCTTTGCGGGTTGTGATTGCCCTAGTAATCGCACCAGCGCGCTTGCGGGGGCCGAATCGGCGACGGACGCGTTTGGTCCTCGCACATCACCGTCATGAAAACGTCCCGTAATGTGATCACGGTCGGCGGTGATAAAAAATTGCGCCAACGCGCCACGATCTTTCCCAGGAGTCAGATTCACTCGTGACCATTCATGGCTTGGTGATGGCATGTGATCGTACAGCTCATCCCAGTTGCCGTAGTCATTCACCTGAAATGACAGTTCATCTAACAACTGATCTATTTGGCGCTGCATGCTCGTCGTTGCGTCATCGGCTTGGCGATCTTCGATGACCATGATATTTCGCTGAGCCACGATCACTGCGGCGATAGCGCAGATCAACGCGCTGCCTAAGGCAATCAGTACGCTCAAAATAACAATGCGCGTACGCAAACTTCTCATGACAGCGCTGGTGATTCTACCGCAGAATGTTGGTCAGGCGAAAGGAGATGAAGTGAAAAAGTGCTGCCGCTTCCTGGTTGCGAGGAAACCCGTAGTTCGCCGCCCATGCGTTGCATCGAAGCGCGCGCCAAGGAAAGCCCAATCCCCCGCAGGTTTCCCTCTTTGGTTGAAAAAAATGGATCAAACAAGCGCTCTTGTAAATTTTTGGGGATTCCTGGCCCACTGTCGTGCACGGCGACAAAGGCTCCTGGTCCTGCGGTTATTTTTACCAACCGTCGTGCGCTGCTTTGTCCTGAGACCGCTTCGACGGCGTTACGTAACAAATTGGTCAACACCAAGCGCACGCCAGCGGCATCGCCCATCACGTACATGGCCGTCTCTGGCCGAGTAAATTCAATCGGCGTATCGTGGTAGCGAAGCCATTGATCACGATCACTCAATAATGCCGTTATCAATTCGCCCAAATCTATGCGCGACAACGTGACTCCATCGGTGCTACCCGCCAATTGACGAAGATGTTCGATGGTTTGCGTCATCGTCAGAATGCTCATGCCAACCCGCGAGAGCGTCAGCGTCACCTGCTCTGCGGTTGGTTCTCTGCCAAGTTGCCGCAAGTAGTGTATGCCTTCAATACCAACGCGTGCTGCGGAAAGCGGTTGTCCCAGTTCGTGCGCCAGTCCGCCTGCGAGAGCGGCGAGCGTTCCCGCTCTTCTTTCCTGAGATTCTTGCCCAATTTGGTCATGAATGGCCATTCGCGCGAAAGCCAAATCTTTTTCCATCTGCACACGTTGACGATTGAGCATCGCATGAGCCATCATCGCCACCAGCAGCGCACTCGCCGTGGCCATGCCTAAAGCCGTATCGGCGACTTCACGCGTGGCCAAATCATTCGCGTCGATTAATTTAAAATGACGATGCATCCACAGGCGCGAGCATACGTCGACCAACGCCACACCAACCACCACGACCAACAACGGCCAATGCCGCAGCCATCGTTGTTGGCGATGAAAAATGCGGCTCATGCCGAGCATATCGCTCACGGCGCTTCTTCCTTGTCGCCATGGCTAAATAATCCGTGCCGTTTCCGAAGCGTGTACAGCACTTTGCGCGTGACCCCAAGATAATCCGCGGTGCGCACCGGTGATCCGTGATGCTTATCCAATGCCGCTGCCAAAACTTTTCGGGTCCATGCATCCAAGTCGAAACTCCCTTCGGGTAATAGCATGATCTGAGCAGATGCAGGCGGCATCGTTTCTTGCGGCATTGATCTTGCCGTCGGCAACGGTTCTGGATTCACGCACTGCGCCCGCACCAAACGCTCGTCAAGCACCGCGCCATCGTTGAGCATGCCCAGTTCTTCTAGTAAATGATGCAGCTGCCGAACATTCCCAGGCCAATGGTAAGCGGTCAGCACGTGCGCCGCTTCGCTGGAGAGACGCTGAAATCCGCGGCCTCTCAGGCGGCGAATACGTTGCATGAAAATGGTGGCCAATGACGCAATATCCTCGCGTCGTTCTCGTAATGGCGGAATACGAATATGGCCAACTTTGAGTCGATAATACAAATCTTCGCGAAAACGGCCTTTGCTGACAAGGTCAAGCAGATTCGCGTTGCACGCGCATATAATGCGTGCTTTGAGCGTCTGTAGTTGGTTTGACCCTACCGGATACCAGGTGCGATCTTCCAGTACGCGAAGCAATTTTGCCTGCTGATCATTTGGTAAATCGGCAAGTTCGTCGAGCAACAGCGTCCCGCCTGCGGCGAGCGCCAGCTTGCCCTGGGCTCCGCCAGATAATGCGCCGGTGAACGAGCCAGAGGCGTAGCCGAACAATTCGGCCTCGAAAAGCCCAGGGGAAATCGCGGCGCAATTAATCGCGATAAACGGCTGGTTAATTCGCGGTTCCCCGCCGTGATGGATGCGCCGGGCGATCAATTCTTTGCCGCTGCCAGTTTCGCCTTCGATTAAACACGGCAAATCTTTGGCGCTATGTAAGCGATCCGCTAAGGCGACCACGCGCGCGAAAACATCGCCATGGATGATCAGGCCATCCGCTTCCTCGCGAACGACGGGTTCAGGATTAAGAGGAATGGTTGAAGACGCGGTTGCTTCTATGCGTTCGATCAAGCGATGGAGTTCACGCACATCAATTGGCTTGCGCAGATAATCGACGGCACCATGACGCAGTGCGATAATCGCAGTATCGGCGTCACCAAAGGCGGTCATCAAAGCAAATGGCGGTATTTTATCGAGCTGTTTCAGCGCTGAAAATAGTTGCAGGCCGTCCATGCTCGGCATGCGCAGGTCGCTCAGCACTAAGTCCGGTTGCTCACGGCGAGCCGTCGCCACGGCATCGGGAGCGTGATGGCACAACAACGCTTCATGCCCAAGCTGCTCAATGAAGGCACCGAGGCTTTGGCGGACATCAGGATGATCATCAACAATGAGGATGCGCATAAGCAGGTGAATGTACCCTGACTTTGGGCAGGACGGGACGACCAACGGGCAAACGTGCCCTGCAGCGAGCTTCGTTGAGGGCCGATCTGCCCGTGAATCGTCGTTTTTTACCTCAATTCGTTGCAAGCAGTGCGGCACAGAGCGTGCTTTAGGAATCCTGATGTAAGATCAACCCGGTGAACCCATGAAAAAAAACCAATTTTATCGCAGCGGCATGACTCTCGTCGAAGTGATGATCGCCATAGTCATCCTCGTTGTCGGCCTGAGCGTTCTTTTCGATAGCATGGTGACCTCCAAACGGGTGAACGATCGCGCCACCAGCCAAGCCAAGGCGTATGAAGAAATTCAGGCGCAAATCGAAACATTTCAGTACATGCCTTTCGATAGCGTTCGTCGCGATTTCAAAGGCATCGCTTTCGACGTGAAGGGACTGACTCCCCAAACCGGTGCCGTCACCTGCGGCACCGTGACGAAGCTGTCGAATGCCGACCCCAACTCCACCGTGATCGCGCCCAATCCCAATAAATTTGTGCCAGCCGATAACGTTTTACCACTGCGCTTTCGAGTGGCGTGGACCGATGAACAGGGCCCGATCTCCGTTGAAACGGTTTACGTTATTACAAGTCGGGGGTACTAATCATGCGTTCTTTACCGCGTATCGGCTTCACTCTGATTGAACTGATGATCTCCATTACGATCCTCAGTGCGGTGATGATGGTCGTCGCCATGAGCCTTGATTCGGCAACCCAACTAACCGACCGCGTTACTCGTCAAGTGGACATCAACAATCGCGCGAATGATGTGCTCAATAAACTGGCCATGCAGTTACGCATGGCATCTGCGGGAAACACGGCTGCCACGTCGTTGGAACTACCTGGTGCTTATCCGACTGGGCTGTATACGCCACAAAATCCAGCCTTACCGAGCAACGTCAAAGCCTACTATTTTGCCATTACTACCGGCCTTAGCGGTTCGCCAACCTGGGCAGAACAATACGAACCATACAAACGGATTCTGGTCTACGATTACAGCGTTTACCCTGGCTACTTGTCTTTGATCACGCGAAACAGCGCTGGTGTAGCAGAAACGCCGACGTTGCTGACCCCAGAAGTTGAAGAAAACGGTTTCAATCTGACGCGCGTCGGCAATACGCTCCAAATGAATATCACCCTGCGCAGCATGACGCGGACGCAAGAATCCATTGTCTACACCGCTCAGGCACAAACGATTTTTTTGCGCTCGACACTCAATCAGTCCAGCGGATCCAGTTCGGTCACTTTCGTTGATGACCCCGACGATATCGGCGGAATTATTTCCAGCACTACTGATGCAGCACCCACCATCATGTTTGGCAATTTGGTTACGGAAATGACCACCAGTCCACCGCAACAGCAGCTCTCACTCTTCGTCACGGCGCCGATTGGTCAAAAAGTGTATCCACAATCCATTCAAGTGTTCCTGGGTAATTCAGACAACATCGTATCGCAAGTGGTCGCCGAAGGAGCCACCGTCACCGTCGGCACCGCCACCGTAACGCGCACAACGTATCCGCCGAACTCACAGTGGCCGTCGCAAAACGGCGCCTATTCGATTACTTTGACCGGCAGCATTCCCAGCACCGTCACGATTCAGGCTAGAGCCACGACCACCAGCGGTATTGCTACCAGCTCTACGAACATCCCCACCAAGCGTTACCGCTGATCTACCATTGACCAGGAGCCCAGTCATGCATGCACTTTCCCTTACTCGTCGTGGCAGTGCTTTGGTGATCTCATCCATCGTGGTGATCACCATCGCCGGCATGTCGATCGCGCTTACCAACCTTTCAATTGGGCGCTTTGGCGAACAGAGAGCGCGACAAAATCAAGTCGATTTGTTGGCGGCTACAGAATCAGCGGCGAATGAAGCCCTGAGTTGGATGCGGCTGAATACCGCAACTGTGTGGCCGAAATTGCAAAATTTGACGATCTCCACCAACACCGGATTTCCCGAGACGACACAAAGTACTGGCGCGGTGCTGGTCAGCAGCAGCTTGCCTACGGGTTTACCCGCCGTTTTCCCCAGCCTGACATCCGGTTCCACTGCATTTGGTAGCAGCGCAAATAAAGCAGACGTCCGGAATTTATGTGCGGTCACGACCAAAATCATCAAGGTCGCTTCAAGCGCCACCCCGTCTTTATGGGACGGATCTGAGCGCTTCATCGTCTTCACCACGGCGATGTCTGGAGATAGCTCTCGTCCAGATACGGTTCGTCGCCAACGAGTTGAAACGATCGTCAACATGGTACGCACCACGAGCACCAGCACTGCAAGCCCTACGTCTTCAGATTACCCGTTCACACGCGGACTATTTTCAAAATCTGGCTACCAGATGGGTGGGAATTCTAAGACAGATAGTTGGAACAGTGATCCGGAGCTTGATGGAACCCATATTGGGTATGTGGCCCCTGCTTCATACACGGTGGGCGGAGCCAATTCCCACGGCGATATCGGTTCCAACGGCGTGCTGGGTACTGGTGCCTATGATACCAGTCATATCCACGGTACTGCCACGCCGAGCGCCAATGCGACGTTACCGTCGATTACGTATAATCCGCCAACGATGGCCTCAGAAGCATCTTTGACGGGCGATCGCACGATCACGGGTATTGGCAACGACGCTGGCACCACGACCACGAAGGCGGGGAACATTTATCGCATTACATCGATTAATCAGAGTAATAATAAAACTCTGACCATCGCCGGAAGCGGAACGGTGGTCATCTATGTCGATGGCGGCTTCAACATTGGTAGCATCAACTTTGCTCCGGCCAGCACTGCAAAATTGGTGATTTTCCAAAATAACGCGGCTGGAAGTGGCTGCTCGTTCAATGGACGTGCCTCGATTGGCGACCCAACAGATCCCAGCCGTTTTATCTTTGCCACGGCGTTCTCGGGTACCGGAACGAGCGAAATGAGCCTCAATGGTAGCGCCGGCTTCAGCGGCGTGATCTTAGCCCCTTACGCTGGTATAAGAATGAACGGAAACTCCGAATTTTACGGCTCGTTTGTCGCCTCGGACTTTAGCGGAAACGTCAACGGTAATTTTGGTTTCCATTACGATGAAGGACTCGCAGGTCTTTCTTGGGCTCAAACACTGATAAATACGAGAAACACAACGTATTCATACGCTCTTGCTCCCACCGCCTGGAACGTCCGTTCGATTGGATATAATTCGCCATGAGATTCTTCGCTCTCTTCATCCCGCTCTTCCTGGTTTCGGTTCTGGTGGCCGCTGATCCACCTGTGACGGAAAACGCCGTTGCGCCATCGCTGCCATCATCGGCAACTGACGCCATTGAAATGCTCGGCAAGTTGCCAAATCCATTAGTTGAAAGGCATCTGGTCGATTTCTTCGCCAGCGCCACAACCGAGGACGCCGGGCAAGTCTTGATGCACATTGCTATTTCAGCCGTGCGCCCAGCGCGCGCCGTGGTTATTCCAGTTTTGGAACATCGAGATCCCCAAGTCGTCGAACGGGCTCTGCGCGCGCTGAGCTCGATCGGCATTAATTCCACGGGATTACGAAAAAAAATTGAGGCTCACCTCAGTGAAGGTGAGCCCATCGTCGCCATCCAAGCGGCCATCTGTTTGGGTTCTCATGATGATATGCGCGCCGTACCTGCATTAATTGCACGAATGACCAAAGGCCCACCTGAGGTCGCTGGCGTGGCAGTAACGGCTCTGCAACGACTGACGCGGGTTGATTTCAAAAACGACGCCATCGCCTGGAATGCGTGGTACGACACCTACCACGCTGAGGCACGGCAACGTATTAACACCCAAGCTGAGCTGTTAACCAAGGCCGACACCAAGAAACAAATCGCCGGCATTCAAGCGCTTGCTGGCATGCGCGGTGAACGCCAGGAATCCATCGATTTGATTGAGCCCATGCTGCTTGCCGCAGATCCAACCGTGGCGATGTCAGCGCGCCAAGCGCTGGCGACCTTGGCGCCAACGGAATACTCCATGCCGACAGCGGCAGAGGTGACCGCTATTACCAACCCTGCGCCGATCGTAACAGAAGCCAAAGCGCAAGGCATGATCGCTTATCTGTCGGATAAAGGCCTATTTGACACCTGGTATGGCGTCGCCTTAACCGCATTTACCGGCATCCTCCTTTTATCGGGCGTTCTGTTTCTGCTGCGCACTGGGCCAGTGAAGAACGCGACAAGGCGTATCGGTCGAGTCGTTGCCGCTGGCACCATGCGCTTGGCGCGCCCGCTTTCGCAGCAGGTGAAAAAAGGCACCAATCGCATCGTTCGGACTTTTTCTCAGGATAAATCCAGCACCGATAAAAAAGCTTAGCGCTCGCGCAAAATAAGTGGCGCCATTGAGGTGGCATGGGTGGCCCGCCCATGTGCATTGTCATCGTCGATCACGGGCGAGCCGCCCGTGCCACATGCGTCACTTATTTTTGCGCGATTCCTTAGCGCCTCATCCCGTCGTCCAGCGGCCTTCACATTCACCGAAAAGATCATTGGCTTGCGTCGGTCCCCAGGTCTTACGTGGGTAGCTTTGGACGGGCACGTCTTGCATGGCTTGACGTAGGCTGTCTGCCCAACGCCAAGATTCTTCGACTTCATCGCTGCGAATGAACAGTGACTGATCGCCAAGCACGACGTCTTGTAAAAGACGCTGGTACGCTTCTGGACTTGGTTTGTTGGGAAAATAGTTCTGATAATCGAAGTTGAGTTTGGCGGGCTTAATAGTCAGGCCCGAACCCGGTTCTTTCACATCGAAATCGAGGTCGATGCCGTCATTCGGTTGAATGCGCAAGGTGATGCGGTTCGGACGTAGGTGGCATTCTTGATAGCTGCCGAACAACGTGGTCGGTGGCATGCGGAACTGGATCGTGATGGAGGTATAACGCGCAGGTAAATGTTTGCCGGTGCGTAGCAAGAACGGCACACCGCCCCAGCGCCAATTATCAATGTAGGTTCGGCAGGCGATGAACGTTTCGGTATCTGAATCCGGCTTCACGCCGCTTTCTTGGCGATAGCCTTCGAATTGTCCGCGCACGATATGTTTACCGGCGTCGGGCATGTCGGCTGGTGGGCGCAAGCATTGGAGCACTTTTACTTTTTCATCGCGAATAGCCTTCGGGCTCAGTGATGCCGGGGCTTCCATGGCGACCAAGGAAACCAGCTGTAAAAGATGGTTTTGCAGAATGTCGCGGATGGCACCCGAGGTGTCGTAATATCCGCCGCGACCGCCCTCCATACCGACGGTTTCACCGACGGTGATCTGGACCAACTCAATGTATTTTTGATTCCACAGCGGTTCGAAGAACGCGTTGCGGAAACGGAACACTAAGAGGTTTTGTACGGTTTCTTTGCCCAGGTAATGATCGATGCGATAGAGTTGGTCTTCACCGATGAGTTTCAGTAATTCATTATTTAAGAATTGGGCACTGGGCAAATCCGTGCCGAAGGGTTTTTCTACCACTAAGCGACGTTTGAGTCCTTGCGATTGGTCAAGCAAGCCAGCGGTCCGCAGATTTTGCACGGATGGTAAGCACAGCTCAGGTTTAACGGCGAGATAAAACACGCGATTGGCCGGGCCACCAGCGATAGTATCGAGGCGTTGACCAAGCGCGGCGTAATCGGCGGGGGTATCAAGGTGCGTTTGCACATAGCTGGTGAGGCCAAGGAATTGTTGCCATTGCTCTGCGCTGTGATTTTTATCTTTGGGTACGGTCTGATCGAGCGTTTGGCGGAACGAGGCATCGTCCCATGGCCGGCGCGCGACACCGATCAATTGGAAACGTCCTGGGAAAAACTTTTCGCAATGCGCGGCAAACAGAGCCGGGACTAGCTTGCGAGCGGTCAAATCGCCAGAAGCGCCGAAGATAATAACTTGGGTAAGATCGTTGGTGGGCATGGGTTGATAGGATGGAGCGCGGGATCACAGCGCAAGATTCGGCTGTCGCAGTCAGGTAATAGGTGCGACGTATGGCTAGAGTGAGCGAGTCTATTCTATGAATCGTAAACGCGGTCGATGATTTATGAACGCAGGGTACGTTAAAAGACCAGCCCACGGCAATTGCCGTGGGCTGGAACAAAAGCGCAACTGATTGAGAAGATCAGGCGTTTGCGGATGGAACCGCAGCAATGGCTTGCTGCAAACCATCGATTTCGCCAGGAGCGAGCACGCCTTTTTCGACCAGCAAGCTGATCAAGCGTTCAAGCTTGCGGCTGGCTTTGTCGTTGTTGCCGTTGCCTTCGCCGTGATTTTCACGGGGGGCACGCGGTGCACGCGGTTCGCGCTCGCGTGGGGCTTGACGCTGAGCGGGATCGCCGTCGCGATCATCGCGGCTGTCGCGACTGTCGCGACCATCGTGGGCTTCCTCAGGATTGCCGTATTCGTCTTCGCGCCCTGGGCGGACGACACGCGGCTCAAGCAGGGCGACCGACACGGCCTTCATGCCTTTTTCTCCAACTTCCAGTTCGTAGGTGACGCGCTCACCGACCTGGAGGAAGCGGAAGCCTTCCATATTGATATTGTTCTGATGGACGAACACGTCCTCACCGCCGTCATCAGGCTGCACAAAGCCATAACCACGACGACGATCGAAACGGACTACGGTACCGGTAGAAGCCACTGGAATTACCTCACTGTGTGGGGGATTACGTGAGGACGCCGACCAAACGGCGTCCGAAGGGAAACGGGAAATGATAAGTAAATATTGCTGCGTACCACGTTGACGATCAGTTCTTTTTTTACTGGAGTTCTGTTCTCATGCCCGACATCCGCTTGGGGCATTTTATTTAGGAATCAATCAGGTGAAACTTGCGGCGTGTTATGTGGCGGGATCATGGAACCAAGAAACCAGAGGCAAGTACCAGCCTGCACGGCGCTCGACGAGGGCGATTTCCTGGCGCAGACGCCGCTCTGGGTGAGGGGGTTGCCGACGTCATTGCCTTGCCAGGGGTTCAGCGCCTGGGTATGTGGACCCGCGTCAGGGGATAAAAATGGTCGAGCCATTGCTGAAACGAGAGGGCAATTTGCGTTTTGCCGGTCTATCTAGCGTCGGCTATCCGCTTGATCCGTTGCAGATCGGGTCGCACGTGCAAGAGCGCCTGACTGGTGTGGCTTTAGTGCCCTATGGTCCGACGAGCCTAATATTTAGCGTCCCACCGGATGATTTAGCACCGGCAGCGTGGGATTGCCAAGTCGGCATCGCGGTGACAGGTCAACCGGTGACCGTTCCCGGGGTGAGCTTAGAGGACTACCGCAATTTGTATGCTTTATCGTTGCCGCACAGTGGTCCAACACGCGAACTGGGCCTGACGCATCGACGTTTGTGTGACCACGCCAAAAGCCTTGGCTATCGCCTGCGACCATACTGGCGCCTGGCGCTGCGCGGTCGTCGCTTAGCGGATGGCAATTTGCTGCCGGTCGCCGACGTGGCGGTCTTCATCGACCGATGACACCGTCACCCTTGCCAAACGAGGTGCCTCCGGGCATTCGTCGCCCTGCACGTCAGACGACTCTGCGTTTGGCAGCGGTGCCTGCGAGCGACGCGCCGCCGATGGATCGCGGCGCACGCGTAGTCGCTGCTTCAGCGGTGTTTGCCTTACTAGCGGTGTTGGTGTGGGTGGTGACGCGTCCGCTCGCTCCATCAACGGAACCATTAATCTGGGAGGCTATCGCTCCGCCACCAACCACCGCGATTCATCCATGGCGGTTCATCGTTTTACATCACAGCGCAAGTCGCGGTGGAGATGCGCAAATCATTGATCGTGATCACGTCGCGCAAAACGGCTGGGATGGGATCGGTTATCATTTTGTGATTGGCAATGGTGTCGACATGCCGCTTGGACGAATTGAGGCGACCTTTCGTTGGCGGCAACAAGTCCACGGCGCGCATGCAGGGCCGCAACTTGCACAAAAGCCATACAATGCGGACGGCATCGGCATTTGTCTGATTGGCAATTATGATCAACAGGCACTCAGCCCTTATAGCGAGCGCCGACTGGTGGAATTATGTGCCCAGCTCATTCATCGTATTCCGACGCTGTCGGTCGGGCGCATTATGGGTCACCGCGATGTCCCTGAAAAAAGCACCATTTGTCCAGGAAAAAACATCGATTTAGAGCGCGTTAGATTTTTAGTGCGGCAAGAACTGATTGCCCGTGGCATGACGGTACGGTGAACAACACGCCATGTCATATGTAGATGCTTTATTGGCGGTGATTGCCGCACCTACGGCGAGCGAGAAAGCCGCGTATCTAACCGCCATCGTGGCCCCTACGAATGAGACTTGGCCGTTGCCCGCGTTACCTGCGCTGCCCGGACGCCCGGCCCATTTTCGCGTCAGCGAAAATCCACCACGTCGGCGACGCACTTTGAGCCATGCGCCAACCCGCAATCGCTTTTTACTCGCCATCCATCACATCGAACTTTCGGCGGTTGATCTGGCAGTTTTGACGTGTTTGCGTGCGAGCGGCGCGCCGCCGGAATTGCATCATGATTTCCTCAGCATTGCCCGCGACGAAGCGCGTCACGCTCAGCTGTTGGAAGCGTTACTCGTTGGTCGCGGCTTAGCTCCAGGTGACGAGCCGGTACACTATCGTCTGTGGCAAACCGCGCTGGATTGTCGCGATTTGGGAGAACATCTGGTGGCAGTGCCGCGTTTTCTTGAAGCGCGTGGACTGGATGTCTCAGCGGAATTATTGCCGCGCTTGGTAGCGCTCGATCCCGAGGCCCACGCCGTATTGTCGATTATCTATCAGGACGAAATCGGTCATGTGGCCGTTGGCAGCCGCTGGCATCAGTGGTGGTGCGTCAGAAAAAACATCGATTCTGAAAGTCATTTTCGCACGGTGGTCAGCGCGCGTTTCCCTGGACAAGTCCCAGGTCCGACGCCCTTAGATCACCCTGGGCGTCGGCAAGCGGGATTCAGCGCTTTGGATTTGCAGTGGTTGGCGGAAGGAGAAAGCGAACAAGACCAACGCGCGTAAAGCCATGAATATGGCCATAAAACGGCCATTTCGAGGTGACAACCGCAGAACCGAACGTGTGCATACCGCTCGCGGCACGCTCACGTCCGAGTCCCGGCCAGTGTATGAACCGGCACACCCACGCCACCGCCCGGGCGGTTGTTGCTCTCGCCGCTCGTTCCTAGGCTCGCCTCCTCACATGGGCCCCGCCCGAATGGAGAACCATCATGGCAGACATGATTGATGCCAAGGAAGCCAAAAGCCTGTTGGGATGCGATGACGCAACCCTGAATGGCCATATCAACGGCGGCGCCATCCGAGCTCAGCGAGTCAGCGGCAAGCTGATGCTGAATAAAGATGACGTGATGAAAATGAAAGATGACGATGGCACCATCGTGCTGACCGGTGACAGCGACGAGCTGAACATCGACCTGGGCAAAGTGGTCGACGACGCCAGCGAAACCATCATTCAGCCGCGCAAAGATGCATCCGGCAGCGCCACTGAATCGATCACTTTCGGCGACGAACTTGAAGTGGTCAGCTTTGATGATGGCAATACCAAAGACCTTAATTTTGATAAAAAAGACAAATCCAAGACGAGCTCAGGTCTGAGCTTTACCGACTCCAACACCGCAGTGATGACGGCGGTGGACGAGACCCACGTTGGTGGCACCACTGGCCCGGTAGAATTCCAGACCTCACAAGTCGAATCCGCCGCCGCTGGCACCGCTTCACGTCGTAGTGTGCGCTCAAACCGTTCGCGCGTCGAGGTCGTGAAAATTCACTGGGCATGGTCGTTGGTCATGGCTTTAACCTTCTTGCTCGGCGCAGGCTTCATTCTGCCTTACTATTTCTTGATCATGATGCCGAAAGGTATCGGCGAAAAGGACGCAGCGAAGAACGTGAGTCGCGGTTTGGATGATAATGGCTGGACCAACATGGCTGCTGCCATTGCGAAGTTCTCCGTTGAACCCAATAAAGAAGTCTATGTGAAAAACCATGAAAACGGCGAGTATATTGACATCGCAGCTGAAAAAGATCGTCAGGCGAAGTCGCGTAAAAAGGAATACCTCGGCGCAGTCAAAGACACTTCAGATCACGACAAGTTGAAGTCTTTCGAAGTGATCGAAGTCATGGAAGACGGCACTAAAGTGAAAACCAAGGATGGCAAAATCTTAAACGTCATGGACGTCAAAGTTGAAATCGGCGGTGGTGATAAGGGTGCCATTACGGAGAAAAAAGTCGACTTGGGCTTCACTAAATAATCTGACGACTAGCAAAGCAAGGTATCTCTGGTTGCTCAATGCGACCGATGATTTCACACGAAGCGCGGCCCACGGTCGCGCTTCGTTGCGTTGTTGCAGTTATGCAGTTATCCGGTTGTGTGGTGGTGCGGCGATGCAGGATTTCACCGCACTTGCTCACTTAAACATGTCGAACATGTCGATCACGCCGTCAGCTCTTTACACGCCCGATCAATGTCGTGTTCATCACAACCCACGCATTCACGCCGATCATGTCGACCCCGAGCCTCTTGCGCCTGTTGCGTGAGCCTTCTATGGTGCCGAACAATTCCAGCTGCGGTCCCGTGGTATGTGCCACGTCCGTTGCCACCTCTCAGGGAGTCAGTCTATGAACGTTACCCGCTGCGCTTTGCTCATCCCCTTGATCGCCCTGGTGGCGCTGTCCGGCTGTCGCACGCGTGGCGATACCTCCGGTGCAGTTTCCGACGAGCTGCGCGCCGAGAATCAACGCTTGGTTGGTGAAAAAAATCTACTTAAAGCCGACAATGACTCGCTCAGAGCGCAACTGCAGAGTGCTCGTGACAACAAAGATAAAGGCACCACTGTTGGCCAGCAATTAACTCATATTTTAAATCCCGACGGCATTGACGGCGTCACTGCCACGGCAAAAGGTGGCTTGGCACTGAATGACGACTTCGCTTTCGCCAAGGGCAGCGATGAACTGAGCCCCGAAGGCAAAAGCTCGCTCGAAAAACTTGCGGCGCGCTTAAACAGCGGAGAATACGCAGGTTCACGCGTGATCGTTGAAGGCCACACCGACGACACTCCGGTGGCTCGCGCATCGACCAAAGAAAAGTTTCATGACAACTGGGGTCTCTCCGGTGCTCGTGCCGCTTCGGTGATCCGTGCTTTGCAGGCAGCTAGTGTCAGTGCCAAGCGTATTCAGGGACAATTTCGTGGCGAATTTTCGCCCCGTGGTGGTGATAAAGCGGCTAACCGTCGCGTTGAGATCTATCTCGCTGATTGATCATCACGCGAGCGTCATGGCGCTCTGACATCGATGCTTTCCAACACCCTTCGCAAGTTTTGCGGAGGGTGTTGCCGTTTGGCGGATCATCTCTCCAAGACTTCAACCAGATTTTACCGCATCCAGACATCAGACATCGGACATCAGACATCAGACATCAGACATCAAAGATGCCCGAGCTCCCCCTTGGTTTACCAAGGCCAAGTCTACCATGCCCCGCCATGCATCGCTGGATGGTTTTGTGGATGATGGTGGCGACTAGCCTGATTCCTGCGGCTGAAAGCCCAGCGCAAACCGGCGATTTAACTATTCGCTACGTCAATGATTCGATCATTTCTTTAGGCGATGTGCGGCAGCGCAATGCGATGCGCTTGGATGAATTCGAGCGCCGTGGACGTCCAGGGCCGAAAAGCCGCGCTGATTTTTTATTGTTTTCCACCCAATCGCTGAACGAACTAACCGATGAAGAATTGTTGATTCAATATGGACGGGCTTTGGCGCAAGAGCGCGGCTTTCAATTAATCGATCATGAACGTATTTCGCAGAGAGTCATGGAAATGGCTCGCAGCTCTGGCCGCGGACGTTCTTTGCGCCAACAGGCGGAACAGCGTAAGATTTTTGAGCGTAACGAGATCATTGATTTGGTATTGGGTTATTTCGATGGTCGTACGCCACATATTTCGCCGCAGGAAATTGAGCGGAGCTATCATGAGCGGGAAAACGAATTTCAGCGTCCGGCACGCGCTAAGGTGCTGCAAATGGTCTTCCGCCCGAGTAACCCTGCAGAGCGTCGTGAGGTCAGGCAAGATCGCATTGTGATTTTTAAAGCGGCGCAAAATGTTGCTGATGCCGCCATTCGCGCTGCGAGCGAAAATCGTATTGAAGCCTACACCGTGGGCACGCCCGAAGATCAAGATCGTCTCCTGGCTGAGGCGGTTGGTGAAATCGCGAATCAAGGTGACCGCGCGGATCTTGATGTCGGCTCAGCATTGTTGGCGAAAAAAGCTAAAGAATTGGAAATGCGCGCAGCAAGTCTGCGTGATGAAGCGACGACGCGCAAAGAACTCGAAGCGTTGCGCGTTGAGTTAGCAACGAAAGATGTCGAAGCATTCAAAGCCGCAGCCAAAAAACTATCACAAGGGCCTGGAGCCGCAGATGGCGGTGATTTGGGCTGGGTCGAACCAGGTACCTTTCAACCAGCATTTGATCAGGTGGCTTTCTCCTTGCCGGTTGGCGAGCTGTCGCCCGTATTCATTGCTGACCACCTTGCATGTTTAGTC
This sequence comes from Planctomycetota bacterium, assembly GCA_043775355.1. GTDB lineage: Bacteria > Planctomycetota > UBA11346 > UBA11346 > UBA11346 > BOG-1363. The sequence goes on along the minus strand of JAYVSL010000081.1, from coordinate 1,713 downwards.
GTGGTCAGCGAACGTACCGAACCGCATCGTCGGACTTTTGGAGAAATGATGGGCGAAATTGAAAGCGCCTTGCGACTCGACAAAGTGAAGGCAACTCGTGCATCGGTCGTAGAAATGATGCGGACGAAAGCCTCGATCCGCGATTTGACCACCATTTCTCAGTTGTTCGAATAACTCACCGCATCTGCTACATCGACCTCCTCTACGACTTTCAGCTAAGTTGCCCACTGAAGTGCTAAAAGGACATCAGTTTGTGGACGAAACCCCGAACAACCTCAAGAATCAGCCCAAAACTGAGGTAAGGTTTGAGGTACCCAGATCGTCCTTCCCCCCAATGGCACCCGTTGCAACCACCCCTAGCCCGATCACTTTTGCTGGCATGACCAGCAACTTGACGAACAGCGTGGAAAACGCTGCGGTTGAGCTGTTGACCCGCGAGGAAGGCGCTCTGCGTCGCATCATTCAGCGCTACGTGCGCGATGCGTCCACCGTCGACGATGTGTATCAAGAAGTCAGTCTGAAAGTATTGCGCCGCATCGATAGCGTACGTGATTTGGCGGCCGTACGTGGCTGGCTTTTTCAATTAGCTCGTAACGCCTGCTTAGATTATTTACGACGTGAAGATCGTCGTCAGGGTTTATCGCACGAAGTGCTCAGCGAACATCTCGCCGTTGGTGACCTTGGACGCAATCCGGGTGAACAGTTTCTTTCTCGTGAGCGTTTGATCGCTGTGCGGCGTGCGCTCGAAGCGCTGCCTTTGAGCCAGCGTGAAGTGTTATTGTTGCGAATTGACGAAGGACTTGATCACGAAGCGATTTCTGCACGCCTTAAAATCAGCCGTCAGGCAGTAGAAGTCCGTCTCTGCCGTGGTCGTGCAGCCCTCAAAGATCAACTCGAAGATATCTTACGGGGTGCTCTGTGAGCGACCCGTCTCGTCAGCCGTCAAGCCGTGATGCTCATGCTTCGGCGATCCAGCCGTCAGCAACGCCAGGCGAATTGCCATGTGAAGAAGTCGCTGCGCTGTTGCCGTTGGTAGCTGATGGCGCCATCAATGCAGAATCAGATCCTGCGTTATTTACCCATCTTGCTCGTTGCTGTGACTGCCAAGAAGCATTGGCGAGTCATGATGCGGTGACCATCGCACTCGAATACACCAGTCCGAGCGCTTCCGTGCTGGCTCGGTCGCGTCAGGCGCCGATTCGTCATGTGTTCTTACCATGGCCCGCAGCTTTGGCGGCAAGTTTAGCGGTAGCGGCGGGATTGTGGATGTGGTTATCTGCGCCGCAAAATGCTCAAACCGTTCCCCAGACATCGATGACTCAGGTGGTACAAGTGATGTCGAGTGATGGCAACCCGCTGTACGTGGTGGTCGAAGGTGAGCAGGTTACCGTCATCGATCCGCGTAATATTGATGGTAAAGCGGCCGTTAGTCAGTCACAAGTGCAGCCGGTGAAATTCGTCAAACCGACGCACTAATTCGACACGCTGCTTTTTTTTCGAGAGCTTCACGCAAGTGACGACGTCATGTGTGCGTGAAATTTGGTGAAGTTGCACGACATTGTCGTTGGGCTCGTGCGTTCTGGACACAACATCTGGTTATGCGAACGATCTTATTTTCAGGGCCCCGGATCCCCTATTCCAGTCCAGTCGCAGGCTGAGTCGCTGATCGCGCGGCAATCGCCGTCGATTCCACACTGACTCGTCTGGGCCACC
>JAYVSL010000080.1:0-3314 GCA_043775355.1 Planctomycetota bacterium | reverse complement strand
TTCGAAAAACGCTTCGCCGAATTAACCGGTGCGCCATTTGCGATTGCGCTGTGTTCTGGCACGGCGGCTTTGGACCTTGCTTTCGCCGCGCTGAATTTGCGCCCTGGCGATGAAGTGATTACGCCCAGTTTGAATTGGGTTAGTGGTCCGAACATGGTGGAGTTGAATGGCGGTACGACGGTGTTTTGTGATATCGATCCGACGACGCTGAATATGGATGTCGCGCACGCGGCGAGCTTAATCACCGCAAAAACGCGGGCGATTATGCCGGTGCACTTTGCTGGTGCGCCCTGCGATCTGGATGCTCTGCGAATCTTAGCAGAAACTCATGGCTTGGCATTGATCGAAGATGCTGCGCATGCGACGGGCGGTTCCTTCAAAGACGCGCCGATTGGTAGTCATGGACGCGGACCACACGACTGCGCCATTTTTAGTTTTCATCCCAGCAAAAATATCACCACCGGCGAAGGTGGGATGGTGACCTGTCATGACGCCGCGTTGGCTGATCGACTGCGCCTCAGTCGTTTCCATGGCATCCGCAAAGATGCCTGGAAAAATCACGGACGTAGCGGTCGCGATGTGTACCAAGTCGAATTTCCTGGGCGCAAATACAACCTTACTGATATCCAGGCCGTCATTGGTCTGCACCAGCTTGATGATCTGGCGCGGCTCAACGGTGAACGCGCACGTTTGGCCGCACGTTACCATGCCGGATTGCAGGCGATCGATATTGCGGTGCCTTTGGCAGTACCGCGTGATCCGACCACCGTCCATGCTTGGCATCTGATGGTGGTCTTGTTGGAACTCGAAGCGCTACCGTTTGGTCGTGCTGAAGTGGTCGATCGACTGGAAAAAATCGGCATCGGCACGGCGCTCAATTTCCCACCCGTACATCAGCAACAATACTATGCTGGCCGCGTTACGGCAGGAACCTTACCGAACACCGAGCTGGTAGGCGATCGCCTCTTGTCCTTGCCCCTCTTTCCTGGGATGACGGACGCCGACGTTGACCGCGTGGTCGATGCCTTAGCTGGAATTCAACGGGAGTTTGCACGGTGATCGATCATACGCCTACGGCTGCCACACCGGCAACGTCAACCCATACGAAAAGAACGCCAGCATCCCTTCGGCTGTCCGTGGTTATTCCGATGTACAACGAACAAGCCAACATCACCGCGCTTTTTGCGCGTCTGTTGACCGTTTGCCGAGCGCTGCCCATGTCGTGGGAAGTGGTGTGCGTCGATGATGGTTCGCGCGATAATACCGCCGCCATGATCCGTACCCTGCAAGAGACGGCGCCTGAAATTGTGTTGGTTCGTTTCGCGCGCAACTTTGGCCAACACGCTGCGGTAACCGCTGGTTTTGCGCACGCGCGGGGTGAATGGATCATCACGCTGGATGCTGACTTACAAAATCCGCCGGAAGAAATTCCCAAGCTCATTGCACAATTTGAAGCTGGGCACGACGTGATCAACACCTGGCGCGTTGATCGCCAAGATACGTGGTTTCGTAAAACCGCGTCGGGCATTACCAACCGCATGGTCCGCCGCATGAGCGGCATCAAGCTCGATGACTTTGGCTGCATGCTGCGTGGCTACAGCCGCGAAGTCGCACAGTCGGTGGTTGCTTGCCGGGAATATAAAACCTTCATTCCGGCGCTTGCGAGTTTATTTGCTCGCAGCCCATGCTCTATCGGCGTCGCGCATGCGGAACGCGCCGCTGGCGTGTCGAATTATTCTCTGCTCAAGTTGCTCTCGTTGCAGTTAGATCTGGTGGCGTCGTTCTCGGTGCATCCGCTGCGTTTATTATTCTGGGTTGGCATCTTGCTGGCCGTCCTCGGCGTTCTGTTTGGTTGCTTGCTGCTCGTGCTGCGCTTGGCCAATGGACCGGATTGGGCGGTCAATGGCACGTTTACCGTACTTGGCGTAATGATGATTTTTACCGGACTCCAGTTTCTCGCCTTTGGTTTGCTCGGTGAATATATTGGCCGCATTTTTCAGCAGGTTCGCTTACGTGAACCGTTCATCGTTCAATCCGTCGAACACGCGAAACCTCCAACCTCGACTTCGCCTTGAGCATCAGTGCGTCACGTCCAACCGCCGTTTTATTCGGCTATGCCTTGTTCGGCTGCACCGCGCTCGCGGCGTTGCAACGTGCTGGCATTCACGTGGTGATGGTGATGACCCATGCCGATCGTCCGGACGAAAACTGCTGGTGGCCTTCGCTGGAGCGCACTGCCGTCGCCGATGGCATCACGATCGTTTGCGATGCCGATCTTGCGCCGGGTTCTCCCGTCAGCATGCGTATCGCTGAACTCAAACCGGACTTCATCATCAGTTCATTTTTTCGCGATATGTTGGGCGATCATGTGTTGAGCATGGCTCGCCGTGGCGCGTGGAATTTACATCCGTCGTTGTTGCCTGCGTATCGTGGACGTGCGCCGATTAATTGGCAGCTGGTGCATGGCCAACGGCGTACCGGACTGACCTTACACCGCATGGTACGACGCGCCGATGCCGGTGGAGTTATTGCTCAAGAAGCCATCGATATTGCACCTGATCAAGACGCCTATGGCCTGACGTGTCAGCTGTTGGAGCTGGCTCACCCGATGCTTGATCGCGCCTTTGCCGAGTTAGTCGCGGGTACGGAAGTCGAACGTACGCAAACGCTGGCTCAGGGTTCGGTGTTTGGCCGACGGCGGCCGGAAGATGGACGCATTGATTGGCGCCACAGCGCACGACAGATTCATAATTTGGTACGCGCGGTTGCTCCACCATGGCCTGGCGCTTTCACCGGCGACGGCACTGCACGCTTGATCATCGCTCGCACGCGCGTGGTTGATGAAAATGGTCATCACGGCGAACCAGGCACGGTGTTGCCTGGAAATGTGGTGGTTTGTGGCACTGGTTTGCTTGGCGTGGTGACGGCCATCGCCGCTGGCGCGCTGATCAGCACCCTTTCTGTTGGTCGTATTCCCGGATCCTGTCTTTCCACTTCGGAGGTGATCGTATGAAAATTCTCATCCTTGGCGTCAACGGCTTCATCGGCTCCAACCTGACCTCAGCCATTTTGCGTACCACCGATTGGGAGGTGTACGGCATGGACATGGGTTCTGACAAGCTTGGTACTGCGGTCGATCATCCACGCTTCACTTTTTTGGAAGGTGACATCACCATCAATAAGGAATGGATCGCATACCATATTAAGAAATGCGACGTCTGTCTGCCGTTGGTGGCAATCGCGACGCCAGCAACCTACGTACAAGATCCTTTGCGCGTCTTCAATCTCGATTTCGAAGAAAATTTATCGATCAT
>JAYVSL010000079.1:0-16649 GCA_043775355.1 Planctomycetota bacterium | reverse complement strand
CTTGGTGGCTGGAATTACGCCTGGTGTACCGGTGATTTTGTTCGGTACGGAAACCGCTCATCTGTCTGATCTGATCGCGGCATGTGGTGCTGACGTTATCGGTGTTGATACCACGACTGACCTGACCACCGCCTGGGAGCGTTGCGGTGGCCCATCGCGCATTGCTGTGCAAGGCAATTTGGATCCGTGTTTATTGCTTGGCCCACGCGAGCGTTTGCTACGCGGTGCTGACGCGGTGCTCGCCGCGGTCGGCGGTCGCCCAGGTCATATTTTCAACTTGGGTCACGGCGTTATCAAAGAAACCGATCCCCTGCAGGCAAAGGCATTGGTTGAACATGTGCATGCACGTTCGCAGCACTAAAATTTTCGGTCTTCCTGACTTTCAAGCCGAACGACCAATCGTTTTTTGGAAGTTGGCGTCATGAAAGCTATCGCCGTCATCGGCGGTGGCATCAGTGGTTTGGCCACCGCTTTTCGCCTACGTGAACACGCCAAAGCAACCAACCGCGCTGTCAGTGTAACGGTGTACGAAGCCGGCGCACGACTTGGCGGAGTGATCGCCTCATCACAAGAACAAGGCTTCACGCTAGAGCATGGTCCGGATTCTATTGTTCGCTCCAAACCTGCGGGAATTCAGCTGGTTCATGATCTTGGCCTGGACGATGCGTTGCAGCCAACCCAGGAATTCGCACGTTCGAGTTTGATGGTGAAAGGTCGGCGTCTGCTGCCAATTCCTGAAGGCCTGTATTTGCTCGCGCCAGCAAAGTTGTGGCCGTTTGCGCTGTCGCCCATTATCAGCTGGTCGGGTAAATTGCGCATGGCGATGGACTTAATTCTGCCACGGCGTCGTGCGGATCTGCCAGAAGAATCGTTAGCCGAATTTGTGCGTCGTCGTTTAGGCCGCGAAGCCTTAGAGCGCATTGCTCAACCGCTGGTCAGCGGCATTTATACGGCAGATCCAGAACAGCTCAGCTTGCGAGCGACCATGCCGCAATTTTTGGACATGGAACGTGAGCATCGCAGTTTGATCAAGGGCATGCGGCACCGAGCCAAAGATCAAGCCATCGCATCGGCGCGCGGCCCACGTTATGGTTTATTTGCTAGTTTAAACGGTGGTTTGCAAACCTTGGTTGATCGTTTGGTTGAACGACTCACAGAACCCGGCTGTGACATTTCTTTAAATACCAAAGTCGACACCATTGTGCGTGCGAAAGACGGCGGCTACACGCTATCACTCGCTGATGGGTATCGTCACTTCGATCAGGTCGTAGTGGCCTTACCTGCGCATGCTGCGGCAAAACTAACCAAGTCGCTCGATGACGTCTTATCGTACAAACTCGCAACGATTCCTTATGCTGGTGTAGTCACGGTGAATATTGCGTTGCGCGCCAATCAGGTAGTCAATCTTCCGGTTGCAGCGGGATTCGTGGTGCCAGCGGTCGAAGGGCGTTCACTGATTGCCTGCACCTTTGGTCACCACAAGTACGCCAATCGCGCTCCCGCTGGGCATGTGCTGTTGCGGGCGTTTGTCGGTGGCGCCTTGCACGAAAATCTCCTCGACCGTAGTGACATCGATGTGGTCGGCGGAGTCATGCGCGACTTACGTGACCTTCTTGGCGTTCAGGGCGATCCGCTGTTTACCCGTGTTCATCGCTGGCCGAAAGCCATGGCACAATATGTTCTTGGGCATCAAGAAAATATTCAGTTTATTCGTACGCGTGAGCGAGAGCTACCCGGATTTGCCTTAGTCGGCAATGGTTACGAAGGCGTCGGCATTCCTGATCTAGCAGCCCAGGCGGAAAGTGCCGTCGATCGTTTAACGGGCCGCGATCGCTCGCTGCCCAAGCCAGAAAAAAGTGTGCTCAGTCGTGCAGAGACCGTCTGACATCAGCAGCGCTTCAACCTGCTTTTGACGGATCACTCGCGGGCTTGGGCTTACGTACCAAGGTAAAAATACCGAAAAGTTCAAGCAGCCCACCGATCGCTGCGGCAGTGATTAAACCGACGATGATGTGCTGTGGTGTCGCAACAAGTTCTTGGCCAATAATCACTACCGTGATTTCTTTGGTGCCTTCCAGCGCTTCCTGATTGGTGATGAAGACATAAGCCGCCATACCCATGATGGCGACACCAGTGATGATGCGGATAAGGCCGGAAAGAATGCGCATAAAGTGATCTTTTGTTGCGAGATGAGGCGGAAAGAAGCTGAAAGAAGCGGGAGCAAGCGAAGAACCGTGCCGTGAACGGAGCGTCCAGCAAGTCGTGTCTGCATAGGATGATAGTTTGACGACGTAGCCTTGCTCGGTGGTTCATCGTGCTCAGCATTCCCGCCCTCGGAGGGCGAACACATGTTTGTGGTGTGGGTTGATATTCAGGTAAAAGCAGAGCACGTCGACGCCTTCATCGCTGCGAGTGAAGACAATCACCGCCATACCATTTGCGAGCCTGGTAATCGTCGCTTCGATGTCCTGCGGTTGAACGATCAGCCAACTCACTTTCGTTTGTACGAAGTGTATGTTGATGAAGACGCCTTCCGCGCGCATCAACAGACAGCGCATTATTTTCGCTGGAAAGAAGCCGTGGAGCCATTCATGGCGGTACGACGTTCGGCAGAAAAACTGACGGCGATTTTCCCACAGCCGTGGCAATAATTTCTATGCAATGCCGGTGCATGCTCTGCGCGAGATCACGCATTCATCATGACTGGTGACGCTTACGTGATGGCGTTGGTCGCGTGAGTGCTGCATCTCACGTTCCGTCTTCCTCATCGCCTTCCGCATCGGCGACCACGGAAAAAGCCCTTTTGATCGATCGTTTGGTTGCACCGCTTGGCGCGCGTCAATTGGTTGCTGGTCGTCGAGGCATGGGCTGGTTGCTGGTCGAAGTGGCACCAGCGCAGTTGTGGTGTTCGCTGACCGGTGCGTTTGCGTTGGATGGTTACAATCTGGTTTTGTATCTGACGTTGTTGGGTGCGGCGGTATCGGATTTGGCGTGGCTGCCGATGGTCAACTACGCCGGAATCGCGCTCCACATCGCGATCGTTGCATTGTGGCCACCACGAGGTGACGCCAAGCGTACGTGCATTGCTTACACTTTTATTGCCCGGACTTTGTGGTTGGGGACCATTGGATGGCCGTTGCTGGCGTGGTCGCTGGACCTGAGCACCAGTGCGATTTTGGCGGGCGTATTTGTTTCCATTTTTCTGACGGCAATGATTGGCAACGTCGGCATTGCGGCATTTACCACCTGGACTGCGGCGGTGGTGCCGAGCGAACAGCGCGGACGTTTTTTGATGTGGCGAAGCCTTGGGGCTTTCGGATTAGTCAACGTTGCTTTGCAGCTGGTGACCTGGGCGTGGCCGACGTCATTGCCCGGAGTCACGGTGAATCCTGCGGAACTGCCATGGTTGATGGGCTTGATGGCTGGAGTCACGGTGTTGGTGATTCTCAGTACGTTTGGTTTGGTGTGGAGTCCGGCGATGCCGGCGCGCGCGCAGAATGCCGTGGCTCATCCGCCGCTGCGAGTCGCTTTGGCTGGTCAGCGAGAGTTCGCTCGCCAGATGGCGATGGGCGCGCTCAGTACCGCAGCATTTGCTTGTGTGCTGCCGTTTTTACCGCGCTTGTTGCAACATGTGGGACTCGACGGCAAGCACTACGCCTTGTGGCAAGGCAACGCGCAGCTGCCGCTGATGTTGGCGGGCGTGGTGATTGCGGGAATCGCGTTGCGTCGCGTGGGTGGCAGGCGGCTCATCGTGTGGATGGCTCTCGTCAGCTTGGCCGGTGATGCGCTGATGTTGTGGGTTGCTCCGAGTAATTTGGCGTGGTTGGTGCCCGTCGCACTAGGAGTTGTCGGATTGGGGCGCGGTCTTGCATCCATCGCTTGGATGGCGCGATTGTTCGAATTAGTGCCCGCGCATGATACGCGATTTCCCATGCTCTACATCGCGGCCAACGGTACGGCAGGCATGGTGACGGGTGGAATATTGATGGCGGTGATTCCGTGGTTGGAGGCTCGTCACGTCGTTGATGCCTTGACCACGACTGACCCGGTGTGGTTAGTGGTTGCCGCTGGGGTGGTTTTACGTTTCGGTGTTTTGCTCTTAGCGGTGTGGCCTTTGGCGCGGCGACCGTAATCGGTGAACAAGTACGTAAGAGTGCCGGGAGTGCCGGGGCCCGCCCTTGTGTCGTCTCGCTGGCTGCCAAATTTACGTACAGAAGTGGACCCTAACGCATGACGACCAAAACTGTCCCGACTCAACAACTAACCATTCCCGTGGTCTTGATGCTGACCATTCATCCGGACGAACGGGATCAGGAAAAAGAGCGTGAGGCCGAGATGCGCAGCCTGCTCGACACTGCGGGTCGCCGCGTCGTAGGAACGTTAGTGCAGCATGTGCAGAAGCCTGCGCCTGGGACGTATATTGGTTCGGGTAAGGTTGAAGAGCTGAAAGAAATGGCGATCAGCAGTGGCGCGCAGCAGGCAGTCTTTGATGTTCGCTTACGCCCGCGTCAGCAACGCAATTTAGAAGAAGCCATTGGCTGCGCGGTACTCGACTACGATGAATTGATTCTCGATATTTTTGCTCGTAACGCGCGCACCAACCAAGCGATGATGGCGGTGGAGCTGGCCCAGGCGGAATATGACAAGGGTCGCCTGACGCGCATGTGGACCCATCTTGATCGACAGAGCTCTGGGAGTTCTTCGGGGTCGGGTTCGGGCTTTAAAGCCGGCACCGGCGAAAAACAAATTGAGATGGACCGTCGTCAGGTACGTCAGCGCATTCAGGATTTAAAAGGGCGCCTGGAAGAAATTGCTGAGCGGAAGGATCGCGCGGTGAAAACCCGCTCGGGAGCCTTCAACGTGGCCTTGGTCGGCTATACCAACACTGGTAAAAGCACGTTGATGAACGCCTTGACCAATGTCGAGGTCTTGGCGCAAGACCGTTTGTTCGCCACGCTAGATACGCGCACGGCGCAGTTGTTTATTGATCGGCATCATAACGTCGTGCTTTCAGATACCGTGGGATTTATCCGTAATTTGCCGCCGACTTTGATCGCCAGCTTTCATGCGACCTTAGCCGAAGTGCGCGAGGCCGATTTGTTGCTGCACATCATCGACGCTTCCAGTCCAGTGATGGAACAACAAATCACCGCTGTCGAAGAAGTCCTCAAAACCATCACCGCTGACAGCGTTCCGGTGGTGATGGTGTTTAACAAAGTCGATATCGCTTACAGCAAAACCATTCTGCTGGCCTTCCGCCGTCGTTATAAGGAATCGATCACGATCAGCGCCTTGACCGGCCAAGGTCTTGATCAATTAAAAGAAGTGATTCGCGCACATATCGATCGTCGTTCGCGCACGGTCACCGTGCGCTTCCCGGTGACCGATGGCGCATTGGATGCCTTCGTCCGTAGTCGCGCACAAGTGCGCGAGGAACGTTATGATGAAAACGACGCGTTGCTGACCATCGTCGCTGATGAACGACTCATGGCTGAATTAACGGCGAACCCGAATTTAGTGGTGGAAGTTACCGAAGAAGCAGCGGCCATGCCGGAGAAGAAGTCGCATAAGGAATAAGCCAAGCTATTCAGCGTAATTCACGTTACCGTAGTGACTGCTTCTTTACCAATTTTTCAGACTGCTTTTACCGCACGAACACCGCACGAAAGTGCGCTGGGTATCAGGGTTCGTATCCGTCAAAGCGGTCTTCGAAATCATTGTCGTTTTCTAAGATTTTTCCCTGATCCGCCATGACGATGCCTTGGTTGAGTTCGACCTTGGTCATCGACATTCCTTTAAAGAGCACCACTTGGCGTCCCTTTGGTTTGTTCAATATTCCTGGGGGTAGGCGGTGGCCGGTGATTTTGAAAAACCGTTCTGACGGAATGACGCCGATCCACATGGGGCTAATGGCTCCGCCGTCTTGATCACTCACCAAGGAAACTCGAACGAGGAGTTTGCTCGGCGAAACCTCGTCGATGGCATCTGGGTAAACCGATTTGAGCGGCGGCTTGCAGTCATAGATTTGATAAGGACAAGGATCTTCGCCAGTGCTGCCTTTTTTGCGTGGATTGTACCACACGATCATTTCGAATTCTTTTTCCAATTTCTCTTTCGTATACCCTTCAGCGGCGTGATCTTTGGCCATTTGCTCAAAGTCGACGTTCTGCCATTTCCATACCGGCAACACCCACGGCGCAGCGTACCAACCTGCGATTAAGAGGGGAATAAGCACCACGATGGTGGCGATTTTAGATGCGCTGGAATTCGTGCCGGTAGCCATGGTAGCGGACTATTGCGAGCCCTCCTCGGTCGACAAGGGAATGATCAGTATCCCCTGGTCGAAAGGTTTCGTTTATCGTGGGCCAAAACCCTCAGGATTCTGTTGTTGCCAACGCCAGCCATCAGCGCACATGGTGGTCAAATCGCGAGTGGCCTTCCAGCCAAGCAGGCGTTCGGCGCTCGTTGGATCGGCGTAGCACGTCGCGATGTCGCCTGGGCGACGTGGGCCGATTTTATACGGGATGCGTTTACCGCTGACTTTTTCGAGTGTCGCGGCCATTTGCAGAACCGAATAACCTTGGCCGGTGCCGAGATTGATCGGTACGGCACCGTCAAGTTTGTCGAGTTGATCCAGCGCCGCGAGATGCCCGAGCGCGAGATCGACGACATGGATGTAGTCGCGTACGCCGGTGCCGTCGACGGTTGGCCAATCGCCGCCGTGAACGGTTAACTCAGGGCGCTTGCCAACCGCCACCTGCAACAGATACGGCATGAGATTATTGGGAATACCTTGCGGATCTTCGCCGATTAGGCCGCTCACATGCGCGCCGATGGGATTGAAATAGCGCAGGAGCGCGATCTTCCATCCGGGTTCGGATTTCACTAAATCAGCGCAAATAGTTTCAATCATCAACTTAGTCTGGCCGTAAGGATTGGTCGCTTGCAGTCGGCAGTCTTCCGTCAGCGGCACGCGTTCGGGATCGCCATAAACCGTGGCGGATGACGAGAACACCAAGCGCTTACATCCCGTCACTTTCATGCATTCCAAAAGATGAATGGTTCCCGTCAGGTTATTGTGGTAGTAACGCAGCGGTTGACTGACCGATTCGCCGACCGCCTTCAACGCGGCAAAGTGGATCACCGCTGCCGGGCGATGCTCGGCGAAAACCTCAACCAAACCTTCGCGGTTGAGCAAGTCGATGCGCTGAAAAATCGGACGTTTACCGGTTAATCGTTCGATTCGCCGCAGTGATTCGACGTTGCTGTTGACCAGGCTGTCAACCACCACCACATGATAGCCAGCGTTGATCAACTCAACGCAGGTATGGGAACCGATAAAGCCGGCGCCGCCGGTGACAAGAATGGTAGGCATAGGATTTTGGCGTTCGTCGTTCGGGGTTATTGGTGGCAGCGTCGAAAAGCGGGCCGTCGAGTGCAACCGGTGAAAATTTATTAGCGTGTAGCGGCCAAACGAACCAGCTTGGGTCGCACGGCGGTGGCCATAGCTTGCGCATCATGCCCACTCCATTGCCGTCACTCGATACCGCTACCCGTAACGCTGTGACGCGCGCAGAGGCGGATTTCTCGGCGACGATTGAGCGTTTGAAAACGTTAGTACGTATTCCTTCGTGTAGTTTTCCTGGCTTTGACCACGCCCATCTTGACCGCAGTGCCCAGGCGTGCGTCGATTGGTTATTGGCAGCGGGTTATCCGGAAGCGCGTATTGCCCGGCTACCAGGCGTTTTCCCGTATGTCATCGCGAAAGATCATCGCGCTGGTCCAGGAAAACCGACCGTGTTGTTGTACGCTCATCATGACGTGCAGCCGCCACTACGCGAAAAACTGTGGGAATCTCCGGTGTTTGAGCCGACCGAGCGCAACGGACGTTTGTATGCTCGCGGCGTGGCCGATGACAAAGCGGGTATTGCGATTCACTGCGCCTCTGCTGCGGCGTGGTCGGCCTCGGCAGGCAAGCCGCCGGTGAATCTGACCGTGGTGATCGAAGGCGAAGAGGAAATCGGCAGCACGCATTTTTCGCAGTTCCTGGATGCTCATTTAGCGGAACTGTCGGCCGATTATTTGATCATCGCTGATGCCGCGAATTTCGATACCGGCTTGCCTTCGCTGACTACCAGTTTGCGCGGTAACGTGGTGATCGAAGTTGAGCTGAAAGCCCTGCGTGCTCCGCTCCATTCCGGGATGTGGGGCGGTCCGGTGCCGGATGCGGTACAAGCACTTTGTCGCATGGTGAGTTCTTTGAGCGATGGTGCTGGGAATATTGCCGTGCCTGGTATGTACGATCGCGTGCGCGGCTTGACCGCGCAGGAAGAAGCTCTGTATCGTCGATTGCCCTACACCGCCGCGCGCTTCGCGGAACAAGCGGGCATGCTGTATGGTTTGCCTGCTGGCGATGTGGTGGATGTGCATCGCAAATTATGGCGCTGGCCGTCACTGACCGTCAGCGCAATTCAGGCCGGTGAACGAGGCCGTACCGGCAACGTGGTGATGGATAGCGCCTGGGCACGTATTGGACTACGCATCGTGCCGGACATGGAAGGCGATTCGACGGCACTGGCACTCGAAACATATTTGCGAGCGCAGGTGCCTGCCGGAATGGAACTGACTATTCGTCGTCAATCAGCCAGCAGTGCCTGGGGCAGTCCGACGGATCATCCCGTATTTGCTACGGCATTGGCCGCCTTGGAACATGGATATGGCACCAAGCCAGTATTCATCGGCTGTGGCGGAAGCATCCCTTTTGTCGGTGAAATGACGGCGAAACTCGGTGGAATTCCGGCCTTGCTCACCGGAGTGGAAGATCCGATTTGCGGCGCTCATGCGGAAAATGAGTCACTGCACTTGGGGGATTTCCGTTCCGCGCTGCGATCGCAAGTCGCCTTATTTGGACTCCTCGGCGCAGAGAGCTGACTCCAACACAGGAAAAATCGACGAGTTATTATTTTGGCGGCGCAGCGGCTTTTGGTGCGTTCACCGCAGGCAGTGCGTCGGGATCTGGTCCAAAAGACGAGAGGAGGGCTTTGGCCACATCAACGGTCGGATTAGTTGACGGACCATCAGCAGCAGCTTTGACGATCAAGCGGGCGGCGCGTTCGGTTTCTTTTACGAATGCCGCTTTACGTTCGTCTTTCATGGCGTCGGCGTTCGCTTTGATGACCTGAGCTTTTTCCCACAACAGTCGGCCGGCGTTGTAACGTGCTTCACATTTTTGATCGGGTGAACCGTAGGGAAGGACATCGAGTTTGAGGAGTTCAACTAATGCGCCCTCTTTATCGCTTTCGAGCAAGGCGAGCCCTAAGCCGAGAGAGATCTGCGCTTGGCGCGCGGGGTCATCACCCAAACCACTCAGCAGTTCACGGTATATGGAGGTTGCTTCTTTGTCTTTCTTGAACGCTTGGCGCAGGGATTCAGCACAAAACAATTTGAAATGAAACCATACTTCCGGTTCATCAAACGAGCGAAGCGTGGTTTTCTTCATGAATTCGGTGAACTTGGTCACGTCACCGGTGGCGGCATATTTAGCCGCGCGAATGGCACGCGAGCGCGATTCGGCCGCACCAATGCTTTCATCTTTGCCAAGTTTTTCGAGTTCGTCAGCGATTTGGTCGGCGGCCGGATTTTTTCCCAAAGCATACGCCATGCCCAGGCGATATTTGGCGTCTAGCCACAGACGGTGCGCCAAGACCGGCGGCTTTTTCGTGGCATCGCCGGTAAAACCTTTCACCACCACATCAAAAGCTTTAGCAGAGTCGGCGTATTTATGCGCCAATTCCCAACATTCGCCTTCCGCGAAGGAGCCATACACTTTTTCCCATTCACGCGTGCCGGTAGCGGCAAGTTGATTGAAGAATTCAGCTGCGGCTTCGTAATTACCGGCATCACGTTCACCTTGACCCTTAGCCCATGGACCACCGTCCATTCCGACGTACATGACGCTCGCCCATTCATTCAACTTGAGGGTGTTGAGTGCACCGTTTTTGAGTACGCGGTAGTTGAAACCACCGGTAGTTTCTGACTCGATAAAGCAAGATATTTTAGTGCCGTTTTTGCGCACTAATACATCCTTCTGTTCATCGGCAGCATGCGCCCATTGTAGTGGCGCAAAGCCAATAACGAGCAGCAGGGCGGCGAGAGGAAAGCGAATGGTCATGGCAACTCCGGAGGCACGAACGATGCGTGAAAAAGCGACGAGATGAACAAGCGCACTGAGAAGTGCACTGAGAAGTGCACTGAGAAGCGCACTGAGAAGACAAGCCAAATTAGAAACTTGAGGCGTACATGCGGTATTCTTTACGTATTTCGTCGGTTAAAGATTTGTCATTTTGAATACGCGCGGTGAGCTCACGCACTAACTTGGAAACCCCTGACTGGGTATCGGCATCGCCGCCCAAGAGTCCGGCAATAGCAACTTGGTCGAAAGCGGCCAAGGCGTTTTCCGTAGTTTTCCCTTTAGCTAATTGGCGAGCATATTGCAGGCGGGCGCGAGCCTGCGCTTCAGCAGTGAGCGGAGCTAAGTATATTTTTTTAAGCGTAGCGATGTATTCATTCTCTTTGCCATCGATTTCAAGATCGCTAGCTATAGCCAAAGCGACTTGAGCAAAGGCCTCTCCGTCTTCATCTGGCTTGAGCTTGGCCCAATAGGGCTTGAGCAGCGCAACCGCCTCCGGAAATTTCTTTTGCGCGATCAGTACGTTTCGTTGGCCAAGCATGCTATCTTTCTCTGCGGTTGGGCTCCATAAAGCGCCTTGTTTTGCCATGAGTTGGTAGTCTTGCGTGGCGCCCGGAAAGTCGCCGGCGGATAATCGGAGGTGGGCTCGCAGCGAAACGACTTCGGCCATGTGAACGTTCTTCGGATAACGCTCAACATATTCTTTAAGTATGCTCAAAACCTCGGGGCCTTTATCGGTGGCACGCGCTAAGCCTTCGGCAGCGCGACGATAAGATTGCTCGACCTGCCAATGGTAGCGCGCGGTGGCGGTGGCTTTCTTATAATAGTCGATGGATTCGTTGATTTGCCCCTTATTGTAAAGCGCTTCAGCACGCAGGAAATTTGTGTCATCGCCATTATTATTCGGGGTGTAAACGATCTTTTGGTATTGCCCATATTTGCGCATTGATTCAACGCGTTTTGCCGCTTTGGGATCGCCAAGAACAAAATTAATCCCATCCGTCGTTTCAATGTCGATCCAGGCTTTTTCGATGTTTTGATCTGCGGTGACGATGGTGCCTGGAGCGAGCTCCATGGTTACCGCATTGGCCGCAATGGCGACCATCATCAGGGCAATAAAACGGCATCGGTGCAGGAGCATGTTCATAGTGATAGTCCTTGTCATCACGGTGCGTTCGTTGCTGGAGCAGCAGCGGGCGTGGGAGCTGGGGCTACGGACGTAGCGCCAGGTTTCGCAGGATTTGTACCTGGCTTCGTCTCAGGCTCATCGCGCGATTCTGCTGGTTTTGGCGGTAACGGTTTTGTTGGCGCGGGAGTGCTTCCATCGCTGGCGACCAGCGCAATAACGTCGTCGTCATCTGGCGTGGTCATGGGCTTTGCAACGAAGGTTGGCGCGTCAGCGTCAGTGAAGAAGCCCTTGGTTTCGCCGCCAATTTCAATCTCGACGATCTTGAACCCGGGCTTTTCAGTGATGCCTTGTTTTTCATAAAGACCAAGGAAGCGGTGGGCTAATTGAACCGACAAGGCATTCAGCGGACGTCGTATGCGCTTGTCATCGCCCCATACGGGTGGTCCGATAAGATCGCGAGTGATGTCGCTGCGATCACGGCGCAGGAACGACAACGTATCGTTCACGCTCTTGGGTTCGCCGAGCATGATAGAAAATTCCATCACCAGGGTGTAGGCTTCCCAATACCCGACCTTATTGATGGTGCCGCGCTTTCCATCGCGAACACCAGCGGCAATACGGCGGGCTTTATCCAATTCCTCTTTCGCCGGCATGGGATTACCATTCAAGGCAGCATGATAAGTCACCAACACTAAGGCCATCTGGTTGTCAGGATCGAGCGGGTCTTCTTTATAGAGAATGTCGAGAAATTTTTGCGCCTTATCAAATTGATCGCTTTCGCGGTAATACGTTGCCACCCGGGCCATGGCGGAGAAATAGTTATTCATCCCATAGATAAGTTTCTGGAAATTATCCACCGCATCTTGAATTTCTTTGAATTGAGCGGGAGCAACGATCGCTTTATTTGCTTCCATGATTTTGCGGAGGTCGACGACTTTGATTAGCGCCTTCGCATAGTCTTTGCGCAGGCGAGTTGGCCAATTTGCTCTGGGTAGCGTCTCGTAGGCCTGTTTATCTTCGGTGCTGTCCCATGATAAATCGGCAAGTTCTTCCCATGGCTTACGGAACTCTCCACGGGCGGTGATCACGGCACCATATTTATCGACGATCGTCTTAGGATCAGCACGGAAAGTTGTCGTTTCGGCGTCACCGTTGATCAAGTCCATATATTTCATGAATTGTTTAGCGGCGCGCGACTTCTCTTCCACTTCCCACAAGGTTCTCGCAATAAACAAAATATTCACGGGAGGAGTATTTTTGTCGATGGTCGGTTCGAAGAGATCAGCAAATGCCCGGTTGGCAACGGAAACCATTTCGGAGAGTTCACCAGGGGCAGCGTTGTTTTGTTGGAAACGCTGGATCATCGCTGATGAGCGCGTGAAAACGACCGCGAGCAGACGGCTGGAATTATCAAGCGAGCCGTCAACATTTTTGTTGCGTAATTTCCCCAGGCCACGGCTGACGTTGGCGTAGATCTTTCCGTACGTTTTCATTGCTGCCAGGAGTGCTGCGGGATCCTTTCCAAGGACCTCTTTACGCGACTCGTGCCAGTCGAAGGTGGCCTTACATAATTGATGTACCATGCGTGCGGCAAGATTTTCTTCAGCGGGAAGATTTGCGAAAGCTTTCGCGTCCAGGCGGGCAATGACGTCTTCGTACTTGCCATTCGCCAGTAAGTTTTCGACTTCACTAATTTTAATGGTCGTTTTTGCGCTTTCGAGTTCGCGCCGACGACTATCCGCTGGCTTGGCACTGAGTTCTTCTTCAATGCGCTTGGCCATCGCCTGATTGTCTTTGAACATTTGTTCAGTGACTTGAGCAAGTTTGGCTTTGTCACCAGATTTGGCGAGTTTGTCCATGAGCTTGGTGACGGCGGCACTTTTGTAGCCGAAGACTTTTAAATAACTGGTGGGATATTCGCGTATGATCGCTTCAGACTCACGAATCACGGTGTCGTAATCTCCTTCTTGGAGACTTACACCAAGTCCACCCAAGCGCAGATTTTCGCCGACGGCATCAGGGTCGATGGCTTTGAGTAATTCGATCGACTGGCCATAAAGGGATTGGGTATTGGGGTCGCGGGATTTGAGTGCGCTTGCAAAAATGAGGCCTTCATTGGCAACGCGGTATGGCGTGACGCGGGTCGGCGTGTCGTCCCAGACCGGCTTGCCTTCGGCATTGGTCTTTTTCCACGGATTTGGTTTTTTCTGGTCGGCGTACCACTTCATTTTCGCTGATAGTGTGCGTGCACCATCTTGCGCGACGATCACCGCTTGTTGTCGAAGTTCCATGCGGTTGAGCACGTAGGCATACAGTTGATAAATTTGCGGGGCAAATTCGAGGTAACCTTTTTCATCAACTAAGCCGCTGTTGAGACCAAGCAGCCCATTGCGCAGGGCGACGGCGGCGCCGAGGTAAATCGTCCGCTGCGCTGCCGAGTCGGTGGTGGCAAAAGCCTCGCTCATGAAAGCGCGAGCCAGCAGGATGGCTTTCTCGGGCTCCATGGCCAAGGGACGCTGAGACCAGCCGCCGCCGCTATTTTTTCCAGAGGAATTCCAGTTAGCGATCCAGCTCTTGGCATAGTGGCCATAAGGATTCGCTGGTTTCGCCCCGGATAAATCAGCCATCAAGCCGTTCCCGGAGTTGCTGTCACCTTTGTCATGCAACAGCCGTGCAGCGAACATGTAGAGCTTGCCCAATTCTCCTGCGATAGCTTTGGGAACCGTGCTTAGACGCATCATGTCGTCTTGTTTGGCGAGCTTTTGAAACTCTTGCCAGGTGGCAGTTCCCCGATTGAAGGAACGCGGGTTGTTCTGCATCAAACGAAAACGCAGCAGGTTGGTCCAGGCCATGAATTTAAGCCGATACGCTTCGGCTTTCATATTGGCGTCTTTGAATTCTTTGGTGTTGAAATTAGCGACCTTCATCAGCAGGTCTTCAACGTCATCATCCTTGGCAACTTTGGAACCCGCGAGAACCGCATCCCCAAGTAAGGTTGCGCAATGTAAATCGATAAACGGATTATAATCACCCCACTCTGAAGACCAGATTCCGAGAATATCGGCCCACGATTTTTTATCGAATTCAGGATGAACCGTGGTGAACATTTTGGTGAGTTGGGCGTGAATGGGTGCCGGATCGAGGCCAAATTCTTTCCCACGATTTACGCCATCACGCAGGGCGATCATCGCGGTTGATAGTGGTGCCAGCGCTTCCAAGCGGATTTTTACGCCATTTTCCACCGCTTTTTTGTAGAGCGGGTCATTGTCTGCCTTTTCTAGTCCACTGGCTTCATCCGCAAGACCAGGCTTCATTTTTTCAAGTGCGGCATTGAAGTCTTCTTCCGCCTGTTTGCCCAGGGCTTCCATTAAACGCGTCAGGACTTGGCCTTTTTCAGCAGCCATCGGCACTAACGGACCTGGGGCTTCCGGATACATAATACGACCGATTTCGTTGACCATGCGGGTGGAACTGCCGCCACCACCAGAAAAGAGCAGCTTAGAAATCACGGAAAGTTTATTCGCCTTAAGCGCTGGATCGAGCTCCGCGCGCAAGGCCTTGAGTTCTTCTTCGTTTTTTACTTTGTTGGCTTCTAATAACTCGTTGCGAAATTGATCAAGATACAGGGCGCGCAAAACTTTATCTAAGTGCGGATCGTTAGCGGGATAACCGGCTTCTTTAAACTCTTTGAGCTGTCGATCAGCTAATAGACGCATTTTAGCAGTGATAAGTTTGGACAGCGCGACGGCGCTTTGATCGCGTTCTTCGACGGTGGCGGACCATAGTGGCGACGTGAGTGGCGACATTCCCGCAGCCCCGATGATCAACGATAACAACGTCGGCGAGAGGTATTTCAGCATGATGGGTCCTCAACGGTGGCGAACGCCAGACAGCGGCCGAGGTTCGGTCGGCGTCCGGGGGCGTTGCACCATAACCATGAAGCCACTGCTCGCGCCCCTAACCACCGGGGGGAACCTGGGCGGTGTAACATACTCTTCGCGGGCAGGCGGCGACTGGATGCAAGAAGCAGCGCTAAGGTTTCGTTTGAGCAGAGCTCAAAGCGGAACCGTTTGAACTCCGCTGGTTGCTGATTACTCGACGCTCATCGGTGCGCGCCACGCCATGACGTGCAGACGGTGGCTATGAGCCAGATGAAGCCATAAGGAAAGTTCAGCAGGCAGCGTGTGAGCCATCACCGCAGGCAGGATGTCGGTTGAAACTCCGCCGAGTCCCAGGCGAGCAGCAAGACCGCCGGCTTCAGGAAAACGTTCGATGGGCAGCGGTTCTTTGATTCCCGCTAACTCGCGCGCACGGGCGATTGCTGCCGCCAGATCGCCCAGGCGGTCGGCCAGTCCGTTAGCAATCGCTTCGTCTCCGCTGAACACCCGTCCGCCGGCGAGTTCATGAACGTGAGCGGCATCAAGTTTTCGCCGTTCACCGACTAAACGTTGAAAACGTTGATCGACATCGGACACCACTTGACGGAAGGCCGCTTCTTTTTCGGGCGTAAAGGCGTCGGTGGAAAACAAGTCAGAGCGTGGGCCGGTGGAAATCGTGTGACGATGAATAGCCAATAGGGAGCGAGCATCTTCAAGGTTTGGGATCATCGCGAACACCCCAATGGATCCCGTAATGGTGCCACGGTGAACCATGATTTCTTGCGCAGCGCAGCCAATATAGTAACCGCCCGAAGCACATACCGCGTCGTATAACGCGACCACCGGTTTGGCGGCCGCCAAGCGTCGCAAGGCGTGATAGGCACGGTCGCTGGCGCCGGCACTTCCTCCACCTGAATTGATTCGCACGACCACGGCGACAACCGTTTGATCGCTGATCAGGCGATCGAATAAGCGCGCGGTGTCGGTGCCAGCAATGGTGTAACCGGGCATAGAGACATCGCCGTCGATGATGGTTCCTTCCAATTCAATGACCGCCACGGAACGCGTCGGACGCGTTTTTTTTTCGCCGTTCATGATCTGGCTCAAAAAGTTAGTGATGCCGAAGATGCTAGAAAAATCCGGTATTTCATGCTCGGTTTTGAGATAGCGCACCGGGGCAGGCTGATTGCGCAGCCAAGCTCCGGGCTCGGCAACGGCAGTGACCAGCCCCAGACGCATGGCGATAGCGGAGGTCTGTGGGGCCTGCGCGTAAGCGGCTTTGACGGCATCAGCGCTCAGTGTGGGACGAGCGACGAGTGCGCGCGAAGCGTTGTCGAGCGCGTCCACCAAGCGTTGATGTTCGGCAATCGAAGTCGCACTGGGGTGGCCGCTGGTGAAAGGCTCCGGCGCGGATTTCGCCGGACCGCTGGTGACCGCATGAAACTTGATGCCA
>JAYVSL010000078.1:0-22009 GCA_043775355.1 Planctomycetota bacterium | reverse complement strand
TGTGATCGGTCCACAACCGCGCCAGATTTCCACGCGCATCGTAAGCGTAGAACACCGTGCCGCGCGGCGTTTCCTGATCCTGCAAGCGACCACGGCCGTCGTAATGATATGTCGTGGTGCCGCGAGCATCGACCATCGACGTGCGCCGCCCGTCCACGCTGTAGGTCCACGTCACCACCGCTTGGCTCAACCGCCCATCGAAGGTCTTCGTCAGACGACGATTGCCCGCGTCGTACGTAAAATTCGTGGCATAGCCGCGGAAATCCGTCGCGCGCAGCACATTGCCCACCGCGTCGTACGCCATCGATTCTTGCTGCCCAGCAGGCAACGTTCGCGTCAAGCGGCGACCCATCGGATCGTAGCTGTATCGCGTCGTCCGGCCCACCGCATCGACCTGCGCCGTCTGATTCCCGACCTCATCGTAACCATAATTGGTCACCTTGCCCAGCGCGTCGGTCACCGAAGTCAGACGACCGAGGAGATCGTAACCGAACGTCGTCACCTGACCGGCTTGATCCTGCTCAGTGAGACGTTGGCCCACCGCGTCGTAACCCGTCACGGTCGTGCTGTTATTCGGATAGGTGGTCATCGTGCGACGATCCACCGCGTCATACGTGAACTGCGTCGAGCGACTCAACGCATCCGTCACTATGGTCTGGTTGCCGACCTTGTCGTACGCAAAAGTAGTCGCCTGACCCAACGCATTGGTCACCCCCGTTCGACGATTCACCACATCGTAAGCGAAGCCCGTCTGGTTCCCGCGTTCATCCGTGGTCGTCGTCACCCGGCCAGCAGCGTCATACGCCGTAGCGGTACTTGCGCCGTCCGGCAGCAACACGGTGACCATACGTCCGACTGCATCGTATGCATACGTGGTCAGACGCCCGCCGCGATCAACGCGCGTCAGCACCCGACCTTCGCCATCGAAGGTGCTCTTTTCTTGAGAGCCATCCGGATAATTCACCGTCAGTAACTGACCCGTCGCCGAGTATTCGAAACCGGTGACGCGCCCAAGCGCATCAATGACGTAGCTCGGCTTACCCTGCAACGAATATCTGGTGCTGGTGGTCGTTCCGTCGGGATTGGTCACCTGCACCACGCGCTTTTGCGCGTCGTAAGCCGTCTGCGTCACCAAGGTCTCGCGGATTCCATCCGCCCGCGTCCGCGTGCTCTGCTGACGAATCTGATTGCCCGCGCTGTCATAGGCGAACGTCGTGATGTTGCCGGCGGCGTCGGTAATCTGGGTCAGATTATTACTGCCATCGTAACCGTATTGAGTCACCCGACCAAGCGCATCCGTCTCGCTAGCGAGCTGATTATTGGCCCCGTACGCATAACTGGTAACCTTGCCCAACGCATCGGTCATCTTCGTCAACGAACCAGCCCCATTATATTCATTCGTGGTAACGCGCCCGTTTTTATCGGTCGACGTCAAGACGTTGCCTTTGCCATCATACGTCCATCGAGCAATGTTCCCCAGGGCATCCGTTTCGCTCAGACGATGACCCAACGCATCATTGGTGTAGGTGGTCATGTGGCCGAGTGCATCGGTTTCGGTCAGTAATACCCCACGCCCGTCATACGTACGATACGTGGTGTTCCCCAAGGCGTCGGTCGTGCGCACGGGTCGACCCTGCGCATCGAAGCCGAGCACGGTCGGCTTGCCGTTGCGGTCGATCACCGTGGTGGTCCGCTGCGCAATATCGTTTTGCACCGTCACGCGATGGCCCGCAGCATCGACGGTCGCAACCAAACGACCATTGGCATCGTATTCACAGCGCAGCGCTGGCTGACCATTGGGATCGACGATCTTGGTCAGATAATGCGGGA
This sequence comes from Planctomycetota bacterium, assembly GCA_043775355.1. Classification (GTDB taxonomy): domain Bacteria; phylum Planctomycetota; class UBA11346; order UBA11346; family UBA11346; genus BOG-1363. Next base: position 20,179 of record JAYVSL010000078.1, on the reverse strand, counting down.
AGCGCGCATCCTCATAGAAATACTGCGAGGTCTCATAAGCCTGCGCCGCCGGCTTGCTGCGATCGACCAACTTTTTCACACTGATCAAATCACCGCCTGGGCTGTAAGCGTACTGCACCGTCGCCAATCCACTGGGGTTGCCACTGGCGTCCTGCGACAGTGAATCGAACACCGCGGTGATGCGGCTTTCGCTGTCGCGCTGATAGACGACGCGCCGGGTCGGTTGACCGCTGGGGTCCTGGTGACGAATGCCGGATGGATTGATCAAGATTTGATTGCCGTCGGGCTGTTCGATGCGATTGAGATAGGTGTTACCATAATAATGCATGTGCACATATGCCGAACCGATGACGGCAGTATGATCTCCCAGATCCTCGCGCTTGAGGAAGTATTTGGTTCCATCCTCCAACGTTAATAAGTACCCAGGGAAATCGTAGAATTCCCACGGTGAATCCGTCCATCCATAGGTCCCAGCCCAATAGGGCTTGGCGGGAGGAAACAGCACGATCAGGTCACCAGCAGACGCCGGATAAACCGAGAGCGTTGCGGTGGTGCCGGGAGCAGAGCGGAAGTAGGCCTGCTGGTGAAAATTCGCTCCAGGCGCCAAATCAAACTGGAAGGTCGTGCGGTTCCCATCTGGCAACGTGATGGTGACATCGCGCCCGCCCGCGCCGTTGCGCACCGAAATCGGATTGAAGCTCGTATCAACCGTATCGATACGCTGCTCGTCGTGTTTCACCTCAATATCGGTGAACGACGCACTCCAACCATAACCGAAATCACCCACCCGATCACGGTTGAGCGAATTATAGGTACGATTGACCGCCAACGGAATGCCAGACACCGGCGTGACGAGGTCTTGCACGGTGAAGCTGAACTGTCCAGGTTTGTACTGGTCCTCGACCAAGAAGGGCCGCGTAGCCACTTTCGAGCGGCCGAGCGAATCGGTGCCAGTGAGCGTCAGCAAGTAAGCACCATTGCTTAATAGACTGGTATCAAGGGCCGCCGCCACCGCACCGGTGGTGCCACGCGCGATCTCGCGGTAGTCACCGCTGCCGATCGGCGCCAAGGTCAAAGTCCAAGATGCTACCGTCGCCGCCGGGCTGCCGACGGTGACGCTGCCGATGACGCCGTCCGTGCCGAGGATGCCATAGTTCGCCGACGGCTTACTGAAGGCGACCGTTGGTCCAATACCATTGTCGGCGCGTACCAACACCGTCACTCGCGCCGAGATTTTACTTTGGCCATAGTCAAAGACTTTGGCCGTCAGCACCACATCGGCGACCGCGCTGGGCGTCCAGACGAACTGGTAAGGCGCCGTGGTATCGCTACCGACACTGACGCCATCGACAAAGAATTCGACCCGGGAAACGGCGATACCGTTGATGACCTGCGCCACGATGGTCGTTGGAGCATTCGTTGGCACGATGCCATTTGCTGACGGACTGGTGATCAGCACCTGCAAATCACCAGACACCACCGTGACGTTGATCGGCGACGAGCTGGCCTGGCCGCCGGTGGCGTCCGTCGCGGTGGCGCTGACGGTGACGGGCCCCACCGCGAGCGGACTCCAGCTGGCCGAATACGGTGTCGTCGAATCGCTGCCCACGACTTGTCCGTTGCCGAAAAAATCAATCTTGCTGATGGTGCTGCCTGCGACCGAGGCGGTGGCCGAGAACCAAATGCCATCGGTGATTTTAACCACCTCACCTGGCAGCGGTGAGAGCAGCGTGATGACCGGTTTACTTGACAATGGCATAGCCGTGACCGTCAAGCCTGGGCTCAGACTCCGACGACCACGATCATCTGTCGCGCGAGCGACGATCACATGCGTGCCAGTGGTGACCGGCATGGTGCCAGTGGCCACATACGGCGACATCGTGGTCGAAGCCACCACCGTACCATCAATGGTCCATTCAACCGCAGTGATCACGCCATCGGGATCACTAGCGGTCGCTGCGAAAGCTACCGTATCACCGGCGTACACCACGGTCGCGGACGTGGGCTTGGTCAATGCTACCACGGGCGGTTGATTGCTGTCGGTCACTGTCAGTGCAACGGCTCCTGACGTGGTGATCGCTCCGTAATTGTCGGTCGCCACTGCCGTGAGGTCGTGCGTGCGCGGGCTGGCACCGGTCCAGCTGTAGGTATAGGGCGCAGTACTCAACAGCGCGAGGCGCGCGCTACCATCGAAGAAGGCCACATTCGCGATACTGCCGTCGTCGCTAGCGGTAGCCGTCAGAATGATGGTCTGACCGCTCGCCACCGTGGTGTTGGCGGCTGGCGCCGTAATGGCAACCGTCGGCGATGCGTTGCCAATGACCGAGACCGCCGCCGAAGTGGTGGTACGTCCCAAGTCGTCGGTTGCGATCGCCGTCAAGCTGTGGGTGCCTGAGGTCGCCGTCCAGGTAGCGGTATACGGGAACGTCGTGCTCGTCGACACCGTGGCACCGTCGACCAGAAACGTGACCGAGGTCACCGTGCCATCGACGTCGCCGGCCAGTGCTGAAATTGCCAAGCTACTCCCAGTTACCACACGAGTGCCCGTTGCGGGTACGGTGATGGTCACCGTCGGCGCCGCATCGACCTGGATGGCGACTGAGGTCGACACGGTCACCGCACCACGGTTATCAGTAGCGCGCGCGGTCAGTGCGTAATTGCCCGAAGGCGGCTTGACGAAGGTGGTCTGGAACGGCGCGGCCGTAACTGGCGCATTCACCGGCTGGTCGTTGGCCAAGAACTGCACAGACGCGATCGTGCCGTCGGCATCAGATGCCGTCGCGGTCAGGACTACGTCCGTATTGTTTGGCTTAACTCCCGCCGTTGGCGCCGTGAGCGCAACCACTGGGCCCTGATTAGAAATCGCCGACACCGCCGCCGAGGTGGTTACGCCACCAAGATCGTCGGTAGCGCGCACGCTCAGGCTGCGACTACCCGCAGCGAGACCGCTCGGCAGAACCAGCCGGTACGGTATTCCCGTCGCCGAACCCAGCACGGTGGTACCATCGAGAAAGTCAACCGCAGTAATCACGCCGTCACTGTCCGTCGCATCAGCCGTAAGCGTTAAGGAAGCTCCCACGGTAACCACCGAATCCGCACCGGGTGCGGTCAGGACGACCGTTGGCAGCGCGTTGACGGTGATCATGACCTGCGTTGACACGGTACTTGAGCCGTCATCGCTAAAGGCAACTGCCGCCACCCCATGACGACCCGACGTCGCGCCATTCCAAACAAAACTATACGGCGACGTGAGGTCCTCACCTATCTTGGTTGCGCCATCATAAAATTCGACGCGCGCAACCGTGCCGATCGGCACACCGCCGCTGGTCCCTGGCGCTGCCGTGGCGGTCAACGTGATAGCTGCACCGGTGAGGAAGCGAGTGTCATCAATCGGTGCCGTTAGCGCCACGGTCGGAGGTATTGAGGCCTGGCTGTTGATCACCACCACCAGCGGCGTCGAGCTGATAACCGCGCCGAGATTGTCGGTGGCTTCCGCTACAACATTGTACGTGCCCACCACGGGATTGAGCCAACTGTAGGTAAACGGCGAATCCGTATCGATATTCAGCGCGGCACCATTGGCGAGGAATCGTACCTGCGTGATGGAACCGTCACTGTCAGCAGCCGTGGCATTCAACACCACGTTCGGTGAGGCGAATGTCGCGCTGACCACGACGGTCGGAGGTACGTTGACCGTGACCGTGATCGGCAATGACGTGGCCGTTAAACCGACATCTGAAATCGCCTGTGCGGTCAGCGTGTGCGTGCCGCTTTCTGTAGCGATCCACGAACCGACAAATGGTGCCGTGAAATGCTGACCGATGAGATTGGCACCATCATAGAACTTCACCTGGCTGATACTGCCACCAGGAACACTGGCAGTGGCCGCCAGCGACACGCTCGTGCCAGCCGTGACCGACGCGTTAGCCAGCGGCGCAGTCAACGCCACGCTTGGTCCACCCGCGACGGTGAAAGTGATCGGAGAGGAAGTTTGCACGCCATTCGAATTATCCGTGGCGGTAGCCGTGACCGTGTAGGTGCCAGAGGCCAGATTACTCAGTACCAACGTGGCAGGACTTGTCGTCGCGGTACCCAGCACGGTGGTGCCGCGTTTGAAAACCACAGTGGCAATGGTGCCATCGCTATCACTGGCTGTGGCTGTCAAAGTCACATTGGCTGGCGCTTGAAACACCGCGCCATTTATCGGCACCGTGAGGGTGACTAACGGTAGTGCATTGACGGTTACGGTGAGCGTGCCGGATTGACTCGGCGCACCAACGTTGTCGGTGGCAACCGCCTTCAACACGTGCGGCGTCGGCGTGGCGCCGAACCACTGCAAGATATAGGGCGCAGAGGTGTCCTCACCGATGACGGTCGTGCCGTCATAGAATGTAACCTTGGCAACGGTGCCGTCGCTGTCAGCCGCGGTGGCAACCAGACCCATGCCAGTGGCCGGATCATAAGGTGCGTCCGGAGTAGCGAGTGCGATGGCGCACGTGGGACGCCTATTGTAGGTCACCTGCACGGGCGCTGAGAGCGTCGCTAAACCATCGCTGTCGACGACCTGGGCGGTGAGCGTTGCTGTGCCAGAGGTCCCGGCCACGATCGGTGCCAAATTCCACGGCGCCTGCGTCGCTTGCGCAATGATACTGGTACCAGCCAAAAGATTGACCTGGGCGATTCCTTCGCGGTCGAAAGCATTGACGGTCGCCGTGAACGCCTCACCGATAGTCAGTACGCTGCCAGTGGCGGGGGCGGTCAGAGTAATCGTTGGACGGCCGTTGACGCGCAAGGTGATGGGCGCGGACAGCGTCATTCCGCCGACGCTGTCGAAGGCCTTGGCGGTCAGTACGTGCGCACCCTGCGCCAGGGTCGCAAGCGTCAGTTGATAGGGCGTGGTGGTGGCGGTGCCGAGCACGGTCGTCCCCTCCAAAAATTGCACCCTGGCAATACCGTTGTCGAGGTCCACCGCCTGCGCGGTAAGGGTGATCGCGGTTGCTGGCTCATCGTACACTTGGCCATCGCCGGGCTGAATAATCGCGACCTGCGGCAGATTGGAGATCGTCAGCACCACCGGCATAGTGGTGGACTGCGCGCCCAAAATGTTCGTGGCCACTGCGGTGATCTGATGAGGGCCAAGTACCGTTGAAGACCACGTCGTCTGGTAAGGTGCGCTGGTGACGGTGGAGATAACCGTCGCGCCATCGAAGAAGGTGACGGACACGATACTGCCACCGGGATCGCTAGCAGTGGCGGTCAGCGTCTGCGTCGTGGCAGGCGCAATGGCAGCAGGTTCGGTGGGCGCGGTCAGCGTTACGATGGGCGCGCGCGCAACGGTGATAGCGAGCTGGACCGAAGTAATGGCACCGTGGTTATCTGTCGCTTCAGCGGTCAAGATCACGGCTCCCTCGGTGGCAAATGAAGTACTGATCGAGTAAGGCGCGCTGGTATCGATACCGAGCACGGTGGTACCATTCTTAAATGCGACTGAACTGATGGTGCCATCGCTGTCCGTAGCCGTCGCGATCAAGGTAGTGACCTTATCCTTACCGATGACTGTCGCCGCTGCCGGGGCAGTGAAGACGAGGTTCGGTGGAGCGTTAAGGATCACTGACACTGGCGACGAAGTGGTCTTGCTACCCACGTTATCGGTCGCCACTGCGGTCAGCGCATACGTGCCAGCAGCAATAGCCGTGCTGGTGACCTGGTAAGGCGACGCAGTGGCGGTGCCAAGCAGCGTGGCGCCGGTATAGAACGCCACTGAGCTTATGCTGCCATCGCTGTCGCTGGCGGTGGCGCTGAGCGTCAGAAATGCTGGCGCGGTCAGCACTGTGCCGGTCGCAGGTGCGGTCAAGGCGACCACGGGCAAGCTGTCAGCATCGAATTCAACCGTCTTCGTCGTAGCGGCGCCGCGATTGTCGGTGGCGGTCGCGCTGAGGACGTGGTGCCCCGCTGTCAGCGCCGACATGGTGAAGGCATAGGGCGCGGTGGTCAGCGTCGCCAGGGTGGTGGTGCCATCCTTGAGCACCACGTTGGTGATGGTGCCATCACTATCGGTCACCGTCACCAGCAGCGGCACGTTCTGGTCAACAGCTATGATAGCGTTGTTCGCTGGCGTGATCCACGTCAGCGCTGGCGCCGCATTCACCGTGACGTTGACCGACGACTTACTGATCGCGCCATCGGCGTCGTAGGCGCGCGCTTCGATGGTGTGGAAACCGGCGCTTCCGATATCCCAGCTTACTTGGTAAGGTGCCGTGTTATCGGACGACAGTAAAACCATGTCGACGTAGAACTCGACCTTGGTGATGGCGCTATCGCTGTCGCTAGCGGTAGCAGCCAAGACGGTGGTGCCACCAGGATTGAAGACCGCGCCTGAGACGGGCGCGGTCAGCTGCACAACCGGCACCGAGTTGATGCGCACCTGGATCGGGGCCGAGCTGGTAATGCCGCCCTGGGTGTCATAAGCCTGGACCACCAGGGTGAATGACCCCGCGGTGTCGGTGACGAGCGGCGCGGACAGCGTTCCGCCGACCGCCTGCGCCACCGGCGTGCCATCCTTGAGCAGCAACATGCTGTTGACCGCACCATCGCTGTCGCTGGCGGTCGCTTGCACGGTCAGGGCCGCGCCAATCTGCAACACGGCACCACTCTGCGGACTAGTCACTGTGACCGCTGGCCCTTGATTGATGGCAAAGGTCACTGGGGCGGTACTGGTGATAAGCCCAGTCGCGTCAGTGGCAGTGGCAATCACCGTGGCGCTGCTCTGGCCACGGGGCACCGTCCATTGATAGCGGTAAGGACTCGAGGTCGCCTGTCCGACCGGCGTGCCATCCACCGAAAACTGCACATTGGCCACGGTGCCATCGGGGTCACTCGCCGCCGCCACCAGCGTGATAATACCGCCCTGCGGCTGCACCATCTGACTCGACACCGGGTAGGTCATCAACACCACTGGCGGGATATAGACGAGCTGCACCAGCGACTGCGACGCGGTGAGCAAATCGTTGTCGGTGGCCTTGGCCCCGAAGACCACCACCGGCGCGACCAGGCCGCTGACGGTCCACGCGAAGGGCGCCGTGGTCTGGGTGCTGTCAACCGTGCCGTTCTTGGAAAATTCGACTTTGGTGATGGTGCCATCGCTATCAGACGCGGTGGCGGTCAGGCCCACACTGCCGCCCTCGACGAGCAGATTGGTGCCAGTGCGCGCGAAGGCGAGAACCGGTGCCGCACGAACGGTAATGGTGCACACCAACGAAGTCCCGGAGAGTCCGGTGTCATCCGTCACGACTGCCGTTAGCAGATGACTGCCCGGCGTCAGGTTAGAGATGCTGAAGCTGGTCTGGGCTTTGCCTGTCGGCGCCTTGCTGTCGAGCAGGGTCGCACCGTCACGCAACTGCACCATCGTTACCGCACCGTCAAGGTCATAGGCGTCGACGGTCACCGTCACCGGCGAACCGTTAGAAACCAAAATGCTGCCGGTGGTCGGCACGGTAATGCGCGCCACTGGTGCCTGGTTGGGCGGCAGCGTACCGCCATCAATGGGCACGCGCGGAGAACTCGAACTGCCCGCACTTGCGCGCGGCGTGCCGCTACCGACCCCGCCCAAGAGATTGCGCGTCAGGTACCACGTCGCGCCGCTGCTGGGCGCGACCACGCTGAAGGCACAGTCCGGCCACAACCCAGAACGGCCGAGCGGAAAGAGCACCGGTTGGCCTTGGTTGTCGGCACCTGGGCGCACGTAGTTGGTGGTCGGCCCAATCGGCACGCCCACCGTGCGGGTATTGGTGTTCTGAAAGCCATAAAAAATAGTGAAGGTGCCGTCCAAATTATCCTGCACGCCCTCAACCAGCGGCTGAACCTTGGGATCGGCAGCAGCGAGGTCGGTAATCGTCCACGTGGTTTCCACCGGAAGATCAGAAATATAATTCACCACATCATTGGGAACGAAACGCGCCCGCAAAATATTGCTGCCGACATTTAAAATAGTTCCCAGCGAAAGTTCGTAGTGGAATATTCCAGGAACAGTAGCCTGAGCCGACAATTGAGTTGCCGACAACGGCGTGCCGTACGGAGCATCCGCCGGCGGCGTCCACGTCAGGACCGGTGCGCGTTTGGTCACGGTCAAAGATACCAACACCGACAGCGGTTGAAACGCGTTCTGATCCGCCGGATGCCACGTTACTTTCAAAGTATTGATGCCTGCTGGCAATATCGCTCCCGCAGCTGGTTCGTAGACCAAGCTTCCAGGCGTATCGCAAATAGCATTGAGTTGTCTGTCACTTAACGGCGTGCCGTAGACAATGGGATCGGGATCGTTCCACGTCAGCGAAACCGCACCGGGCAACACTCGTTGCACCACCGCTGCCGTAGCACTGGTGTAGTTCGTATCCGTTGGCGTAAATGTCACGGACAATGGATGACTACCTATCGGCAAGACGGCTCCTGCCGCTGGTGTGTAGATGAACGTGCCCGCAACATTGGCCAGCGCAGATAACTGAATGGAACTTAATGCGGTGCCGTAGGCGATCGGCGCTGGCGCGAGCCACGTCAGCGTCGGAGTTGCCGGATTCACGCGCAGCAAGACCGAGGCTTGGGCCGCCGTATAATTCATCGCATCCGTCGGTTGAAATGCGACGGCCAAAGATTGATCACCAACGGACAAGACAGCGCCAGCGGCTGGCGTATACGTAAGCGTTCCAGCAATCGGGCAGGTGGCATTTAATTGGCTTGCCGACAGAGCCGAACCAAACGTGATGGGCGCCGGAACGGGCCACGTAACGGCAGGTGCCGCTTGGCGCACCTGAAGGTGTACGACGGCCGTGGCGGTGGTGAAATTGGCCGATGCAAGCGGCGTGAAAACCACGGAGAGCGTTCGCTCGCCCGCCGACAAAATCGTGCCCGCCGCTGGGGTGTAAACGAAAGTGCCAGCAGTTGATGCAGTGGCATTCAATTGCACCGACGACAAGTCCGTGCCATAGGTGATCGGTGCCGGATCCGACCAAGTCAGCACCGGTATTGCCGGCTGGATTTGCAGGATAGTCGTGGCCGATGCGTTGGTGTAATTGACGGTATCGATCGGTGTAAACGCTACCGTCAACGTCTGCGGACCTGCCGAAAGCACGGCGCCTAACGCCGGGGTGTAGACCAAATTCCCTGCGATGGGAACCGAAGCATTGAGTTGCACCGCTGACAGCGCGGCGCCGTAAGTGATGGGCGCGGGTGTCGGCCAGTTTATTGGTGGGGTCGCCTGCTGAACCAACAGCGGCACCGAAGCCGTGGCGCTCGGAATATTTAGATCCGTGGGAGTGAAAACCACGCTCAGCGTTTGGCTACCGGCGTTCAACACGGTCCCAGCAACCGGCAGATAGGCGAACGTTCCCGGCTGCAACGCCGAAGCATTTAATTGGAGGTCAGACAGTGCCGTGCCATAAATAATCGCTGCTGGTGGAGCCCACTGAATCGTCGCTACGCTTGCTTGCACCCGCACCGTCACCGCCGCCTGCGCGGTGGTGTAGTTATCAGCATCCGACGGAATAAAGTTAACCGACAAGCCATGACTTCCGACCGGCAACACCGTACCCGCCGATGGACTGTAGGTGAAGCTGCCAGTGGTTGATGCCGTAGCGTTCAATTGCACATCGCTCAACGCTGTTCCGTACACGAGATCCGCTGGCGCAGTCCAAGTAATGAGCGACGTCGCTTTCATAACCGTGAGCGGCACCGAAGCGCTGACCACCGTGAAATTGACGCTGTCACTCGGCACCAAGTTGACCGAGAGGGTCTGCAAACCTGCTGGCAAAATGATGTCAGCCGCTGGCGTGTAGGTGAATGTTCCTGCGGTTGATGAAGTCGCGTTGAGCTGATTGCTCCCCAACGACGTGCCGTACGTGATCGCTGCGGGATGAGTCCACGCGATGATGGGCGTGGCTTGTTGAACCGCGAGAACCACCTGAGCGGTGGACGTGATAAAGTTGACGGTGTCCACGGGAGTAAAACTCACCGTCAACGTCTGATTCCCTGCCGATAACATCGTGCCCGCAGCTGGGGTGTAGATGAACTGTCCGCTGGTCGATGCCGTGGCATTCAACTGCGTGGCCGACAACGCGGTGCCATAGGTAATAGGCGCTGGAGTCGACCAAGCGATGGTCGGCACTGCGGGATTCACACGAAGATCAACCGACGCCGTCGCAGTCGTAAAATTCGCGGATTCCACCGGTGCGAAATTCACCATGAGGGTGTGGGCGCCAGTTTCCAAAATGGCTCCGACTGCCGGCGTATACGTAAACGTGCCCGTCACCGACGCAGCGGCATTGAGTTGAATAGATGACAGCGCCGTTCCATACGTAATTGCCGCTGGCGTCGCCCAAGTAACGACGGGCGTCGCCGGATGAACCACCAGCGTCACCGAGGCAGTCGCCTCGGTCCAGTTGACCACATCCGTCGGGCGGAATTGCACAGACAATACGGAAGATCCTGCATTCAAAATCGTTCCGCGAGCCGGAGCATAGATCCATGTACCCGCAGTGGAGGCGATGGCATTAAGCTGGTCATCACCCAATGCGGTTCCGTAGGTGATCGCAGTAGGTGTAGCCCAAGTCACGGCAGGAGTCGCCTGACGCACGTCCAGCGGCACCGATGCCGAGACCGTCGTAAAATTGGCCGCATCAGCGGGGGCGAACGTTACCTCCAGCGTATGTGCTCCGGCTGACAGCACCGTCCCAGCCTGAGATACATATGTGAACGTACCGGCGGTAGAGGCGGTCGCATTCAACTGGGTGACCGACAGAGCCGTTCCGTAAGTAATTGCCGCAGGAATCTGCCACGTCACCACCGGCGTTGCTCGTTGGATTTCCAACAACACCGATGCCGTAGCACCAGTGACATTGGCGGTATCTGTCGGAGTGAAATTCACCGTCAGCGTGCGAACACCCGCAGGCAACACCGCTCCCAATTCGGGCGAGTAAATCAACGTGCCCTGCAGAGAGGCTGTCGCATTGAGCTGGGTCGCCGAGAGTGCCATTCCGTAAACAATGGCCGCCGGATTCGCCCACGTGAGCGTTGCCGTCGCAGGTTGAACGACCAACTCAACTGTGGACGTGACCGACACGTAATTGCTGGTTTCCAGCGGCACAAATGTTGTCGACAAGAGCTGTCGACCCACTGGCAAAATGACTCCCGCCGCTGGAGTGTAGGTAAAAATACCTGCCGTCGACGAACTGGCATTTAACTGAGTGGATGACAACTCCGTTCCATACATCACCGGAGCAGGTGTTGCCCAGGTGACCACTGGCGTAGCGGGTTTGACCAGCAACACCACCGTGCTGGATGCCGTCGTGTAATTGAGCGCATCGCTCGGCGTCAGGGTCACCGACAAGATCTGATTACCCACCGACAAGACGGTTCCTGCCGTCGGCGTGTAGACCAAGCTACCCGGCACGGAGGCCGTCGCGTTAAGCTGAACCGATGACAACGGCGTGCCGTAAATACTCGGAGCGGGAGTCGCCCAGGTAATCGTTGGTGTCGCTTTGAGAACGGTCAGCGGAACGGTTCTGGTGACAGTAATACTGCTCTGATCATTCGGCGCGAACGAGACCGACAATACCTGCTCGCCAGCATTCAACACGGTTCCCGCAGCAGGAGCATACGTGAATGTACCCGGCACCGAGGCGGTCGCGTTCAATTGCACCGACGACAGAGCCGTGCCATACGTAATTGCGGCGGGCGGCAGCCACGTCACCACCGTCGCTGATTCGAGCACTTGAAGGGGCGCGGTCGCGGACGCAGTGGTGAAATTGGCCACATCGGTTGGAGTAAAAACCGTCGACAAAACGTGATTGCCCGTCGACAGAATCGTTTCGGCCGTCGGCGTATAGACGAACGAACCGGCCGTCGAAGCCGTCGCGTTGAGCTGAACAGCGGACAAACCAATGCCATGAGTGATCGCAGCAGGTGCCGACCAAGTGATGATAGGAGTGGCTTTCTGCACCGCGAGACTCGTCGTAGCACTGACGTTCTCGTAATTATTCTGATCGACTGGAGTGAAAGTAACTGCCAATGCATGCGAACCTGCGGTCAGCAGGGTTCCTGACGTCGGCAAATAAATAAAGGAACCCTGAACGGAAGCAGTCGCACATAATTGAGTGGCCGACAACACCGTGCCATAGGTGATCGCTTCAGGTGCGGGCCAAGTGATGACCGGTGCAACTTTCCGCACCATGAGCTCCACTGATGCCGTCGCGTTGGTATAATTATTCGCATCAGCAGGAATAAAGGCGGCCGACAAAGTCTGATTGCCGGCCGACAAAACACTGCCTGCAGCGGGTGTGTAGGTGATGGTGCCCGACGTCAGGGCTGTGGCATTCAGTTGCACAGCGAACAAAGCGACGCCGTAAGAAATGGGTGCCGGCTGCGCCCAAACCAGCTGCGGAGTCGCCTTCAACACCTGCAGCGAAACCGACGCGGAAACCACTTTGAAATTGACGGTATCGTTCGGAGCGAACTGAAGCGAAAGCGTGTGAGTTCCCGCCGCTAATATTGCTCCGGAATCCGGTAGATACGTGAAAACTCCCGCCGTCGAAGCGGTGGCGTTGAGCTGCATCGACGACAACGCCGTGCCATAAGTAATCGCAGCAGGCGCCGGCCAAGTAACGACGGGCGTGGCCGGAAGCACTTCAAGCGAAACGCTGATGGTCGCCAAATTATATTGAGCACTATCCAGCGGAGCAAACGCTGCGTTCAACGTGTGAGCACCAACCGACAAAATCGTACCTGCCGCAGGCGTATACGTAAAATTACCGGCAACCGAAGCGGAAGCATTTAATTGCTGAGCACCCAATGCCTGCCCATAGATGATGGATGCTGGAGCAGGCCACGTGAGAACAGGTGCGACTTTCCCTACCGTCAGCGTGACCGACGCGCGCGCCGAAGTAAAATTAGCGCTACACGTTGGCGTGAAATCCACCGTCAAAGCATGATCACCTGCAGATAACACCGTGCCTGCCGCCGGAACATACGTAAATAAACCAGCGATTGAACTAGTCGCACTCAACTGCACCGACGACAACGCTTGACCATAAGCGATCGCCGCGGGCGTCGCCCAGGTCAGCACCGGAACGGCTTTCTTAACCTCAAGCACAACCGTAGCCGTAGCACACGTGAAGTTAGCGGAATCGGTCGGCGCAAAAGACACCGATAGTGTCCGTTGTCCGGCATCCAGAACAGCTCCCAAACTCGGGCTATACACCAAAGTGCCCACGGTGGAGGCCATCGCCGAGAGCTGCACCGGCGACAGCGCCATTCCATAGATAATCGGAGTTGGAGCCGCCCAAGTCAGCACCGGTACAGCCTTCCGAACGAGTAGCGTCACGGAAGCCGCTGCCGACGTATAATTTGCCGCATCGGTCGGAACAAAGTTGGCACACAGCGTCTGATTGCCTGCCGGCAACACGACGCCCAACGTTGGAGCGTAAGTAAATGATCCCACGGTGGAGGCAGTCGCATTTAATTGCGTGAGCGAAAGCGCCGTGCCATACGTCATCGCCGCCGGTGTTTGCCAGGTAATGATTGGCGTAGCCTTAGCGATCGTCAGCGTTGCGGTGGCCGAACCCGTATACCGAGGATCCAAAACCGTCGCCGTGACCGCATAAGTACCAGCCGCAATCGGTAATGCCGCGACCTGATTGTAGGCAACTTGTACCGCTAAATTCGCCGGAACCGTGGTCACCGTGACCCCGTGAGGTTGACCGTCATACGTCGCCGTGAGACCACATATCTTCACCGACGCAACGGCAACAGCGTCATTATCACGGATGGTCAATGTGTGAGCAGGGACCTTACATAAATTCAAACCTTTGGGATCGACCAGAGTAAGCACGACAGCGGTATCACCTTCGCGAATAGCTTCCTCTTTGATCGTGACCGGAATGCTCGACGTCGTCGCTAACGCAGGAATCGTGATGACGCAGGGCGAAACCGAAAAGTTGGTTCCGGCCACCGCGGTGCCACCAACGGTAAAACGAAATGAAGACGAGAACGCAGATGGATTCGATAAGGTCAAGGCGACCGAGACGACATGATTCCCCTCATCCGTCGCTGACGCAGCACTGGTGAAAGTCAAAGTCGGCACCGGATCATCATCAATAATAGTCACGGTATGCGTGGCGATCGTCCCGAGTGTCGCCCCCTGAGGATTCGCCAAAGTCAGAACGACGGTCTCGTCCCCCTCGTAAATCGCATCTTGAATCGTGGGAACAGGAATAGTGATCGAAGTTTGGCCCGCCGGAATCGAGACCATTCCAGCCGACAAGGTGTAGTCCGCATTATTGGTGGCCGTACCGCTCACCGTATAACCAACGCTCACCACATTGGTATTCGCCGCACTCAAAGCCACGGTCACCGACGCGGGCTGGCCTTCCGTCTTCGACGATATGGCCGTAGAAAATCCGATGGTCGCTACCGGGGCACTGCCGAAACCCAGCGAAATCCAGCTCCCTGGTTTACCATTGATCTTTACCCCAATGACATTGCTCGCCTTCAGCGTCACCGTTTTCGACAGTCGAGTAAACGGCGGCTTGAAATCATTTTCAGACCAAATCTGTACACCATTCACAAACACATCAGCGCTTGAGACACCAAAAATTCCATCCTTCACCCCACCCATACCCGTGGTCGCGACCAACTCGAAAGTGCCAGGCACAACAGTCAGGGTCTTCTCCATCAAAGTCGGCTTGCCCTTGAGTCGGGTAAACTCCAAAGATTGGCTATCGCCAGCCCAAGCCGTCATCTGGCAAACGCCCAAGAGCAACGCCATCAGAAAGCCGCTGGTAAATAGCTGACAACCGAACGTTTTATGAAACTTTAACTTCATAAATTTTTTAACCATGAGGGGAAGACGCACAGCAAGGGACAAGATAGTCATGATCATTTTCCGCGAAGCAGGCTGAAGAAGTGCAGAAACGTCGAAGTGGGATTTAGTAGGTGTGGTCATGGCGCCGCCGCATCCACCGCGGCCGCATCCACCACGGTAATTCGCCTTGGCGGCGAGGTCACGCTTGGTGGATTGGTGCTGTTGCCGCCGGTGCGCAGCGTCGCTTTCGTCGTGAGCTGGTAAGTACCCAAGGGCAACGATGCCCACGACTGATGATACGGCGAGGTCAGGTCCTCACCGATCTTGGTGTCGCCCTGGAAGAACTCGACCTTCAGCACATCACCCGCCTGGACATTGCTGACGAAGGTGGTGATCGACAACGTGCTGCCGACCAAGAACGACATATTGTTGCCCGGACTCGACAACGTGATTGCTGGTGCATTGGACGAGACCTTCACCACCACCACATGCGTCGCTGTCGCGCTATTGCCGGCCGCATCGCGCGCCGTCCAGGTCACCGTTGTGGTGCCCACCGGATAGCTAGTCGGCGCATCATTGGTGACGCTGGTGACACCGACATTGTCGGTGGTCACCGGCGTACCGAGGACGACGCCAGTAGCCATGGAACCGGCCGTCGCCACATACACCACCTGGGTATTCGGCGGTGTGATGCTTGGCTTTTCCTGATCAGTCACGGTTACGATCTGGGTAAAGATTTGACTATTACCAGCCGGATCGCGCGCCGTCCACACCACTGACGTCGCACCGAGCGGATAGGTCACCGGCGCGTTGTTGGTCACGCTCGCCACGCCAACGTTGTCCTTCGCCAACGGATAGCCCAAATTTACACCGGTGGCAACATTGGTCCCGCCATTGGTCGGCACCGTCAGATTACTGAGGTTGGCGATCGTCGGCAGTTCCTTGTCGAGCACCGTGACCGTCACGGTCATACTGGTAGTAAGGCCGGCGGTATCGGAGACCGAGAACACCACCGCGGTAACACCATAAGGATATGGTCCAGCAGGCGAGAGGCGGAAGCTGATCGGGTCCTCATCCGGATCAACGCAGCCATCATTGAGTATGTCGGCCGAGACCACCCCGGTCGATTTGCCCGCATCCGTCGATACGGTAACTGATTTAGCTTTCACAAACGGCGCGCGATTCGGCACAAATTCAGTGCTTTGGCGGAAGAGGTTGGGGGAGAGCATGATCAAAGACCAAGAGGTACTCAAGTCGGTCCCAATATACCAATCAGTTCCATCCCAAGATCCATCTGCGCGTTGACCGATGATTAATGAATTCAATATGCCATCTTGTGGATCATTATAATAATCAAAAATACCATCAAGTAGAATGGTCGGTCGTGGCGTTGCCAATCTCATCGCCTTCACCAATGCAAAGACGCCATACGTGCGCATGTAAATTGGAAGACTAGCATAACCGGGTGTCGGCGTCGGTCCTTTGTAATAGGTAAGCCAGTTCTTCCGAATCCACTTTTCCACATTGACCCAACGTACTGCGTTAGACGCAATCCCCTGCCAATTCATTTGCACCAATCCAGAAGGCGATGTTCCCGTGCCATAATCTGTTGAGGCAGAGGGTCCCGCATATCCAAATTGACCAGTATCAGTGGAAGGAGTGAAATACGAATAATTAATCCATGCCGCATTATCAGTTTTCACCCAATTTGAAGCATACAAACCAAACACTTCTTCAGCCGCCTTAAATCCAATCGCTGCCCACTGGCAACCGGAATTATCGCTCCCCGCATTCCAGCTATATTGCCAGCCACCCTGATTATTTTGTCCCCAGGCATAGATGTCCATCATATCACGCATGACATCAAACATACGACGACCTTTTAATTGAGCTGTTCCAGAATCAATAACCGCCAACGGCATTTCAGCTGCCGCAAATGCGTCCATAACCGGCCCAAGTTGGTATGGTGCCAGATAATCAGATACATCCACCCCTACCGCGTTTGTGTCTGCATGTACATGGCCATTAGTTGATACTAAATTTGCATATTCAGCAGCGTAGGTCGAATTATTAACGAGTTTACTTATCATAAAACCAAAGCCATCACGTACGGTTTCCACGTAAGGATTTGAACGAGGATCACCACTCGGCTTACTCCCATGCACGCAAAATGCTTGCAAACTACTCGCACTAGGCGCTGTGACTGCTCCGACATACGCTGCAGATCTACCAGCACCTGATACTTGTCCCCAACCCTGTAGTTTTCCGGTGTTACCTTTTATTTTGTGCATGTACCACAAGCCCTGGTCAATGGCGATGTCCGATCGTGTAGCTGGTAGGTCATCCGTTATTTTTACTAAATAGGTTGACTGGCTCGATAACCCGGCTGAGTCCGTCACGGTAATTTGCGCCTGATAAACCGTACCCACGGTTCCGGTGTAGGTATGCGAAATTTCGACAGCCCATGGATCAGCTATCGCGGTTGCTGCACCCGAAGTCGTGCCATCAGCAAAATCCCAACGACAAGTAAGTGCCCCAGCGTCACGAACTCGCGCCTTGAGCACGGTCGGAACACCTGCAATGACTGGATGGGGCATGGTTGGATCACCGCGGAAAGGCACCGTTGAGACCTGTGGCTGTAAATTCGTGCGGATATTTACAGTGGCGGTGGACGTCGCCGTTTGACCACGACCATCAACCACCGTCAATTTTGCCGTGTAGGTTCCTGCCGTGGTGTAAATAAAAATCGGGTTTTTTCCGTAGAGATCACGGTCGTCATCGGTCGTGCCAACTCCGTCACTATTGACGGAGGTGTTAATATCCCACCAGTAATCAATAATGCCATAATCATCACTCGACTGCCCACCGCTGAAAAATACCGGCGGACCACCAACGCCACCTTCATATGGACCACCGGCCTTCGCTACCGGTTTCGCTCCTGTCGTTACTGTAATCGTGACGTCTGACATCGCAGTTTTTCCCGCGCTATCCGTCACCGTTAAACGAATGGGATAGGCACCTGCTGGCCGCCCCCACGTATCATTAAAGGTAGTTCCCGTGTACGCCCAAGGATCGCTATCGGTGCCGCGCAATGCGCGTTTATGATTTTTGCCGTTGATCAATGGCATGCGTGTGGTGCCATCCGGCGTCCACGACCAGTCATAGACAAGAATTTCGGTCGAAAGCGTCACTTGTGCGTTGTAAGCCAAGGTTTTCAACAACCCCTGCGCCCACAAACCAACGGTAATCTGCCCATTGGCTGTAGCTAATGATGTCACGCGGTACCAATTATCCTGACTGGTGTTAGTCAGATGAACATCATCACCAATCGATAAGACCTTGGCCGTGGGCGTAATCCCCACTTGGAATTGGCCCAATGTCACTGCGGAAACCAAGGTTCCAACGCTTTCGCCAGCACTATTAATCAATGAGGTATTCACCGGATACGCGACCATTAAACCAGGATTTGCACCTGGTTGAATACTCAGCGTATAAACTCCGTTCGCGTCCTTCCCTAAGTCATTAATACGATAGTCAGCATTATCACCCGCGAATCGCACCGCATCCCCAACGAGGAAATTACCCGTTCCTCCATCGACTCTGATTTCCGTTTCACCGACCGCGTAAACAACACCTTGATCAACCCGATAGTTACTCGCACTACCACTCGTCACGCTGGACTTGCCGCCATCAAACGCGACCGGCCACATACCTTCAATGGAACGATTAACTCCAGCATTGGCGCTCAGCACCGACTCGCTGCCAGCTTGAGGTGTTCCGCCTACGATATTCGAAAAACGATTACTGTTATCGCCTGCGGTATCGCGCACGCGATAATCGTAGGTCGTTCCCTGCTGAACAGTTCGATCAAGATACGACGCGCTTCCTGGTCGAGCAACGCCAACGACTGCCCAGGTTGAGGTTCCGGTAACGCGACGTTGCACTTCATGTCCCGCCGAACCAACATCCCTGTCCCATTTCAGTGAAATCGATGACACCGTACTGGAATTCAACGCCAAATTTAGAGGAGCGGCACGGAAATAGCGCCCTAATGACAGGGGAACCATTTGCGCGGTCGTCGTGCCATTACCCACCTGCCCGACATTGTTGGCTCCCCATCCCCACAAACCGCCTGCATTTTGCCAAGCAATAGCTTGCGTTCCTAAGGATAATCCTGCGATATTGCTTAATCCCGTCACTAATGCTGGTGAAGAACGATCAACCGATAAACCATCGCCAAAGATGCCTGATGTATTTGCACCCCAGGCATACACGCTACCCGTTTTCGTTAGCGCAAAGGATTGATCACCCGCAGCCGCAATAGTTATGACACCAGATAAGCCTGGGACAGACATCAACTGAGAGAAAGTACCACCAATGGTACCTTGGCCACATTGACCTTTATTATTATTACCCCAGGCCAAAACCGTGCCATCACTCACTAAAGCTAGGGCATGATTTGCGCCTGCAGCAACAGCGACCAAATTACTCTTACCTAGGCGAGTTGGGGTTGATGTTGAAGTAATACTGGTGCCTAGCCCTAATTGATAATAGCCACCATACCCCCATGCCCAAACATAGCCGTCAGCATCAACTGCCAGGCTAAAATTTTGACCAGCAGCAACCTGAACGATATTTGCCAGTCTTATAACAGTGCCCGGAGTCGAACGCGTCGTTGTGCCACCATCACCTAATTGACCATAGCCATTATAACCCCACGACTGAACGCTACCGTCCTGGGCGATAGCCAACGTGTGGTTGCTGCCGGCAGCTACGGCACGGATATTTGTCAGACTGATGGCAGCAGGCATGGTACGATTCGTGGTCGTACCAGAACCTAATTGCCCGTAATTATTATAGCCCCAACTCCAAACCGTCCCGTCGGCGGCAGCCGTCACGCTGAATCCTACTCCACAGGCCACATGATTAATGGCTGGCATTGCGGG
The DNA here is from genome assembly GCA_043775355.1 of Planctomycetota bacterium. GTDB lineage: Bacteria > Planctomycetota > UBA11346 > UBA11346 > UBA11346 > BOG-1363. The sequence continues at coordinate 385 of JAYVSL010000078.1, read as the reverse complement.
CAAAGGAGTTGGTATCAGCGCATTCGCTGATGATGTCATCAATCCTAATTGACCATACTGATTCGAACCCCACGCCGCGATGCCACCGGAGGGCGAAAGACTCAGATTAAAATCAGAACCAGAAGCTACCATTGGCCCCACCTGATAACGAATTCCCGTGGATACACTTGCCAGCAGGCCACTCTTAAATCCTCGCACGCGAATAATTTGCGTTCCGGTTACCGCAATCCCACCAGCTGGAACAGTGGGGTCGGTCGCACTCGGCTCCGCACCGGTGGTGGTGTAGCGCAGCGTCGCATCATTCGTCGTTGTGCTTGCCGTCACCGTCACACCAGCGCGATAATAACCACCCAACGGACTCAGTACCGGCTTCGCCACCTGCGGC
>JAYVSL010000077.1:0-49383 GCA_043775355.1 Planctomycetota bacterium | reverse complement strand
ACGCTCGTCGCCGGTAGCCGTCCGCGTGATCGTGCGCAGATTCCGCTTCATCACCTGCGCGGATTCCACCGTGCCATAACCCTCAGGAGCTGTTATGATCATTCTTGCCCTCGATCTTGGTTCTCCCGCAACGAAAACGGCGGCAATGTTAACAACAATAAATAACAACAATGGACACACACTTTGTTTTGAAGAACTTTCGTCGCCGTGTGACTGAACAATCTTCAGCCCGACGATGGTACTTTCGTGACAAATATGACCAAGACTGAAGTACAGGGAAAGTACCGAGTTTTAATAACTCCTAAAATAGACCGTATTCGTTCTTGTAACAAGGATTCTTCTGTGGATTTTGGTAGGACTTGTAAAATTCTAGTGAAACTTAAGTCGGGAATCACTCGTTTGTTCAATTATTTGGCAATGATGAGACACTATCACGAACAACGATAAGGTCCGAATAGTTTCGCCGCCGATGTACGGCGCTCAACCCCAGCACCACCTGGGTATCTTCCTCCGGCTGGCACCAACGCAGCATAACCATTGTATTCCACTCAGTCAAAATAACCTTAACCTGCTGTCCGAAAAACGGGGGGAAGATCATTCCAGCCAGCTTCTCGGGCCGCATCAGGCCGCATCAGGGGTTTTCCTGGCTTCCCCACTGCCATTCAGGTGCTTCAATGCGGAACCATGAGTGATTCCCCAGATCAGCCGGAAGACGTCGATGACGCCGATGACACGGCCAATGAAACCGATGCGCGCTTGGCTGATGGTCTGGCGATCATTTGGGAAGCGTATCGCATGGATGAGATCCCCCGTGCGACGGCGGCGGCTCGTGCGTTGGTGACGGATCAGTCGCAGCATGGTGAGGCGTGGTTTTGGTACGGCTGCTGTCTGGAACGCACCGGTGATTATCGTGCGGCGGACAAAGCTTTTTTGCGTGCGTCTAAGGCCAAGGTCGAACCACAAAACACACCGTTTCGCGTGAGCTGGCGGCACTTTCAGCACGCCGTGGAATCGGCAGGCGATACCTTGCCGCCGAAACTCAAAGCCGCGCTCGAAGAAGTTTCTTTGGTGCTGGCTGATTACGCCGAGCCAATTTTGCTGGAGGGTTTTGACGATCCAGAAGTGATGGGATTATTTGTCGGACCTGAACGCGGTGATCTGATGGAAGGTGGCGCGGCGCAACTGACGCCACGTATTTATCTGTTTCGTCGCAGTCATGAACACGGATGTTCGGGCCGCCGTGAATTCGATAATGAAGTGCAGCAAACGCTTTATCACGAACTCGGGCATTATCTTGGATACGACGAAGACCAATTGGACGCGCTTGGACGCGGCTGAATGATTCGTGAACTCTGCGAACTTTGCGAAAACCGCGTGACGCGACTGAGTGCCTAAGTTCGCTCACCTACCTTGGAGGATGACTATGCGACGGATGTTCTTGCTGCTGATGGTAGGCGTAATGTTGTTCATTGCTGGATGCGAAGATCGTCCGCCAATTTCGCGGGCGCAGGTGGTGTCGAATGCCTATAATCTGCAATTGCGCGATGGCCTTGCGTGGGGCGATGCGATGGAAACCTTGCCGCCAGTAAGTGCAGACGAGCACGGACGAAAGTGGTGGCAACTGCGCTACCGTCCCGGTCCTGCTGGTGAAGTACGAATCATGTTGGTCGATGCGCAGACCGGTTGGGCACGTCAGCCACCGGCGGGATATGTTCCGCGTTTGACGCCACCACCAAAAACGAATGGTGATCAGCCGCTGACGATTTCGGAAGGCTCACATATATTGGCGATTATTCCGGCCAAAGTTCTCGACGCTGATCAACGTCGCGTGTTGGATCAAGAAACGCGGCGGCTCAATGCGCTGGCGACGAACACCGGATTGATGCCGTTGTTCAGCGTGCGTGAGCAACGTGATCAAATGGTGTCCCTGATCTACGGCTGGCAGAACGAACGCGGCATTGCGCATGAAGAACGCATCGTGGAGTGGCTCACCGCGCGCACGCCATATCGCGACGTGGTGTGGGAAGATCTCGCACCAAAGCAGTGAAGGCTGCACGAGTGAAAATGAATCCAACCTCAACCGTTGGCGCCATCGCGCAGTCGCACGATCTGATCCACCACATGGGTGGCGAATGGCATCGAACACGTCCATGCTGGTGATACGGCGTTGAGTACATGCAGGGATTGGCGATCGCCTTCAACGACGAAATCCATCACCAACGTGCGTTTTTCTAGGTCTAACAATTGTGCGCGAATACCTGGTTTTCCCCAGCGGGTGTAGTCTTCGTGATGAACTCCGCGAAGGAGTTGCGCGGCTTGGCCCACCAGGAACGACGGAGAAAACTTTTTCATTTCTTGCAGCGCGAGACCGCGAAAGTCGAAACCGGCAGAAACCATGAGTGATGCTTCGCGGAGAGCGACTTCGATCAACTCGTTGAGATCAAAACGCTCCATGCCGGTGTAGTGCTCGCGCCAGAATGCAGGAATGGCAGTCGGTCCGATTTTGGTATGGCCATCGACGGTGACGGTGAAGTGTACGCCGAGGAATGGAAATTTCAGATCCGGCACGGGATAGATATGAGTTTTGAGTGCGCCAGCGGGTTCATCACTGTACAGGTACAATCCCTTAAATGGCAAAATGGTGTAACGCTGACAGAAACCAAAATCTTTAGCGACCCGATCGGCATACAGCCCAGCGCAGTTGATGATGTAATCAGCAGCGATTTCGCCGTCAGAAGTGATCACGCGCCCAGGCCCACCAGAACGATAGGCGACACCCGTACGTACGATGATACCGGCATCAATCGCATCGCGCGCTAAGCTGGCGATGACCTGCGCTGGGTCAGCAGAGGCGGTGGTCGGTGACCATAATGCGCGTTCGACGGTGATTGCCCGTGGCTCGATGCGCTTGGCTTCAGCTTCAGAGATCAGCTCCACGTTCACGCCGTTGGCCTGGCCACGGCGATACAGTTCATCAAGGCCAGTAAGTTCGGCGTGGTTTTTGGCGACGACGAGCTTGCCACAAGGATTCAGCGGCAAATGTCGGGCAGCGCAATAATCACGCAGCGCACGGTTGCCGTCGCGGCAAAAGCGCGCCTTTAAACTGTCAGCACTATAATAAAAACCCGCGTGCAGCACGCCGCTGTTACGTCCACTGGCATGTTGACCAGCAGCAGATTCTTTCTCTAACACGACAATCGATGCGTGCGGGAAACGCTGATGAATTTCCAACGCAATGGTTAAGCCAATAACGCCAGTGCCGATGATGAGGTAGTCAGTCATGAGGTCTCAAATGAAGGTGATTATGAGACCGCAAAGTTAATCCCCTGCGCTAGCGGCAATTCACTGGAGTAATTGATCGTATTGGTCGTCCGGCGCATGTAGGCTTTCCAGGCATCGCTGCCGGATTCGCGGCCGCCACCGGTTAATTTTTCACCGCCAAAGGCTCCGCCGATTTCGGCACCGCTAGTGCCGATGTTGACGTTAGCGATTCCACAATCGCTGCCCGCTGGTGAGAGGAACAATTCGGCTTCGCGGATATCGCTGGTGAATATCGCAGAGGATAATCCCTGCGGCACGCCGTTATTGAACATGATGGCTTGTTCGATGGTGTCGTACGCGCAAACGTAAAGGATGGGCGCGAAGGTTTCTTGCTGCACGACGGCGGCGGAGTGGTCGATGGAGACTAATGCGGGACGAACATAAGCCCCGGATGGAACGCCGGTGGTGATTCGTTCGCCACCGATCACCGTGCCGCCTTGTTGCCGTGCCGCAGCAAGCGCCGTATCCATAGCTTTTGCTGAGGCATCATCGATAAGTGGACCAATTAGAATGTCACTCTGTCGCGGATCGCCGATACGTAACATGGCATAGATTGCTGAGAGTTTTGCCACCACGTTGCCATGCATGCTGCGATGAACGATCAAACGCCGCAGGGTGGTGCAGCGTTGACCACACGTACCGACCGCAGCGAAAACAATCGCACGCAGCGCCAGATCGAGGTCTGCTTTCGGCGTGAAGATCAACGCGTTGTTGCCGCCCAGTTCCAATAAGGTGCGCCCGAGTCGCGGCGCGACCGCAGCGGCAACCGCTTGGCCCATACGCACTGATCCGGTGGCTGAGATCAACGCCATGCGTGGATCGCTCGATAGCGCGTGACCAATCGCGCCGTGGCCGTGAATGACGCTCAACAAACCGGCTGGAATCGTGACCGCTTCATTTTTCATTTCAGCGGCTATTTCGGTAATCACATCAAGTGCGATCTGGTGGCAAGCATTTGCGCACAGCATAGATTTTTCAGATGGTTTCCATACTACCGAATTACCGCACACCAAAGCGAGCGCGGCATTCCAGGCCCACACCGCCATGGGAAAATTGAACGCCGTGATGACGCCAATGGGACCAAGGGGATGCCATTGTTCCATCATGCGGTGGAGTGGTCGTTCGCTGGCGATGGTCAGCCCGTGTAGCTGACGCGATAGGCCGACAGCGAATTCACAGATGTCGATGCATTCTTGTACTTCGCCAAGCGCCTCTTGGCGGATCTTGCCGACTTCCAAAGTAATCAGCGCAGCGAGTTCGGTTTTGCGTGCACGAAAACGTTCACCCAGACGACGGACAAATTCGCCTCGTTTTGGCGCTGGCACCAAACGCCAGATGAGGAACGCCTGCTGTGCGGCATCAATCGCTGCGGTGACATCGGCTGATTGGGCCGCCTGAATTGTGGCTAATGGCACGCCGTCGATCGGTGAACGTGCGGTGAGCGCCTCGCCAGTTGTGGAGCGCCAATCAGTGCCAATAACGCAGCCGCCAATGCGCTGCTGGATGCCAAGTTCAGTGAGCAGATTCATGGGTAACTCCCAGCCGAAGAAAATGAAGCCGGAGAAGATTTAACCACAGAGGGCACAGGGGACACAGGGGACACAGAGGAGATCAGGCGACTGTTCTCTGAAATCTCGGTGTCCTCTATGGTTAATCGTTTTTTCATTTGTGGTCTTCGCATTGGTTCTGGTTTCGTCGGTCCGCGAAAGGACATGCAAACCGAAATTGAACAAGAGAAACGGAGGAACGGAGGAGAAACTAGAAATGATTTGCTGTATTCCTCCGTTCCTCCGTTCCTCTTGTTCAATGCTTTTGCGTTTGAAAAATGCCAGCAAGTCGGCGGTTCCAGATGAGGAAAATCATTCGTCATGGAGTAACGTAATATTTACCAAAGCGGTTATTTAAGAACACATCAAGACCGACATGCTCCTGGCGAACGAAGCCAGACGTGGGCAGTTTCCCACTGCGATGAAGGTCGAGCACCGTGCAGATGCCAGCAGCCGTGGTGATTTGGATTCCACTCCAGGGCTCACCAAAAATTTCGGCGTGGTAGACCTTGCGCGCATCGGTGACTTGGGTGAAGAGTCCGTCTTTCCAGCCGGTAACCGTGACGAAGATCAGCACCACGTCTTGCAAGGTCACCGGAACGGCGTGTTCAAGAATATCTTTCAAGATATGGCGGCGTTCGGCTAAGCGCAGTTCGTTGACCAAAAACGCCACCAAATCGCGGTGTCCGTGATAGCGAATGGTTTTGTAGTCGAGGTTGCGCACCTTGCCGTTGAGCGTTTCCCATAAACTGCCGACGCCACCGCTGGTGTTGAAGGCTTCATAATCGATGCCATCAAGCGAGAAATGTTCCAGCCCTTCAAGCGGCAACACTTCGATGCGACGGCCTTCATGGATGACTTCGCAGGGATTGCAGTATTCGTTGATTAAACCATCGGTCGACCACGTGAGATTATATTTCAATTCGCCCGTGGGAAATTGTGACAGCGCACCGACGCGCAATTTGACTTCATCCAGTTTATCGAAGCTCTTGGTCAGGTGATGACCAGCGATGGAAATAAAGCCAGGCGCCAAGCCGCATTGCGGCATGAAGATCTGACCTGGCTGGGCTTGTTTGGCGACTTCGGCGACGGCGCGCGTGGTGGCGACGTCCTCGGTCAGATCAAAATAGCTGAGCCCGGTATTTAACGCGGCGTAAGCGATGCCAGGATTCACCGCGAATGAACACGCCGACAACACGCTATGGCGACCCGCCATGGCGGCGCGGAGATCTTCTTGGTTGGCGACATCGACGCGACGGGTGGTGACGTTGGGTAAATTTTCTACGCGGGCGAGGGCTCGTTCGTCAACGTCACCGACGAGAACGTCGTAGTCGCCACAGTGGCCAAGGAGTTTGGCAATAGCTCTGCCGATCTTGCCTGCGCCAAGCAGAAGTACGTGATGCATGGTTCGCCCTCTGACGTAAAGAATACTATGCGGCACCGAATTTAGCGACCGTGCTTATCGGCGGTTGCCCTGCGCACGCCACACACGAACCAGTACGCCAGCATGAGTCGTTGGCAGTGGTCGGTGGAGTGCACGGTTCTTGCTCTGTACATTCCATGCCGGAGGTGCGCCGTGGATGTCACAACGCCAGACAATCTGACCGCGTTTCACTGGAATGTTCAACCAGCTGCGGGTGCTTTAGTGCAGAGTTTACTCGATCAACTGCTGGCTTTTTGTCCGGCCGCGGTGCGTTTGCGCGAGCGCATGTTGGCTGAGACCGGTACACGGTTGAGCGATTGGATCGATCATGTGGAAGTGCCGGATGAGCCTGGGATGCGTGAGCGACTCATCGCCGCTGGTTTTATGCATCGTCCGGAACCATCCGCACCCAGATGCTACCGCCATGACGGTGGATTTTTCCCGGCGATATTGTTGACCGGCGATGGGTCGTATGCCTTGCATATGAAAACCGAATCGGTGGTCGAGGTTTTGCAGGCCCACGATTTATCACTGCCAATTGCTGGCGCAGCATGGTCACCACTACGACATGTGCGTTTGGCCGAAGGCCATGCAGAACTGTGGGCAGTGGAACGTCATGGCTATCGCGGCTTTGATATCCTGGGGATTTCGCCGGAACGAGTGACGGCAATTCTGCGGCACGACGAAGCTTTTTTAACCCGTCGTCGTGCATTTGAGAATTCAAGCGATGGCTTTGCTCATGCGCGTGCTCTGGTCGATGTAGCGGTTGATGAAGTAGGCGCTGATCTGGCCTGCGAAAGATTTTTTGCCGCAGAGCGCGCTTATTGGCAACGGCGTAATCGAGCGGCACGTATACAGCGGACACGTCAGGATGCGCTGGGTTTGGGTTGGGCGAATCACGATCATCATACCTATCGTTCTTCGCGTGCATATTTTCCGCAGATGATCGCGGTATTTGAACGTTTAGGCTTTCATTGTCGTGAGCGTTTTTATCCCGGCCACAATGCCGGTTGGGGTGCGCAAGTATTGGAACACGCGGGTACCGGCATCGTGATTTTCGCCGACGTTGATATGAGCGAAGAAGAAATTCGCCGCGATTTTGCGCATCACCCATTTCCGGATGAGGCAAAGCGGCCACTGGGCACGGTTGGATTATGGTGCGCGCTGCACGGCGAATCGTTTCTTGAAGCGGGCATGCATCACCTCGAAGCGACGTTCGATTTCGCCGCCGTACGTCCGCAACTGGAACGACTGGGCATTCAAAGCATGCCGCCATTTACGGATTATCCGCATTTACGTCAGTGTTTCACCGTTGGCGATCGTTGGTCGGTTCGCCCTCAAAACATTGAGCGTTTGTTGGTGGCTGGTCTTATTACCAAAGCACAAGCCGAGCAGTTTCGCCAAGAAGGAGCCATTGGTGCGCATCTGGAATTACTCGAACGAAATCAAGGATTCAAAGGATTTAATCAACAAGGTGTCGACCGTATTATTGCCGGAACAGATCCGCGCGCTCAGCATTGAGGGCGGTAGCTGGTGGTTCGACGGCCACAGACCACGGGCCACAGACCACGGATCGTGCGGCGACGTTGTGTATAAAACCGGTGGTCCGTAGCCGGTAGCCCTTCTATCGCAAAGCACGAGGGCCTTGAGAAAAACGAGAGGTGGGCAACACAGTTGTCGTTGCTGCGATATGACATCCATGGACAGCATGGTTGGTGTATCTAGTTTTGACTGAGCTCTTTTGATGCTTTTATTTTCGCTTACCTTCCCATTTACCTTCGGAATAATATGAAATTTATCCTGTGCGCTGCTGCCCTTATGGTCGTGACCTTGACGTCGATGACGGGTTGTCGTGATAGGGTTGCGGCTGGGCCTGAGCCAGTTCAGCCTCAGCTGCAAATCATTAATGGCAGCAGTCAGCCGGTCGACATTTTCTGGCTCCAGTCAGACACCGAGCGCGTTGCCAATGGCTCGATTGAACCTGGGAAAGACAAGGTCATCCCAGCATCTCTTGGTCATCGTTTCGAAATCGTCGGCCGCAACGATATGGCGACCATGACCACCACGCGCGACGTACCAGTGAAGGCCACGCGTTTTGCGCCGCAAGATCAAGACGGTATTCCTGCTTTTTATAGTCAGCGGGCCAGTGCCAACGGCTTTCCCATTGTCGCTTCGGCTAAGGTTAATCCGTATGCCGTGAAGGAAGCTGTATATCTGGTTAATCTGATGTTAGCTAATCGACCGGATGTGCGTGAAGCGATGATTAAAAGTGGAGCACGGATGTGTATTCTGGCATATGACCAATTTACTACCGAGCTGCCAGAATTTGAGCACATGAAAGAGGAACAGGTACCCGGATTTGAAACGGTGTCAGCAAAAGATTTTTGGGATGCTCGCGCGCGAGGCTTGGGCGGCAGTGAGACCGACCCGTATTGTTCGGTTGCAGAAGAAAACCTCCTTTGTTTTCCGGGCGACCCGTACGTGTTGGAATGCATCTTGATCCATGAATTTGCCCACAGCATTCACTTGCGGGGCATGCTCAACGTTGATCCCACCTTCGATGTACGGCTTCAGTCGACCTATGATAAGGCGATGAAAGCAGGACTATGGAAGGGCAAATACGCGTCGATGAATCGCTACGAATATTGGGCCGAAGGAGTGCAGTCCTGGTTTGACAATAATCGTGTGAATGACGTTGATCATAATCACGTGAACACGCGCGCCTTACTATTGGAGTACGATCCTGATTTGGCGGCGCTCTGTCGCGAGGTCTTTGGTAGTACGATTTTGAAGTACACCAAACCGCCAACGCGCCTAACCGATCACATGGTTGGTTATGATCCAACAAAAGCGCCGACTTTTGAATGGCCTGAACGCCTGCGTCCGATCAAAGAACTCATTCGCCTGAGTAAGGAAAAACGTAATCACGATGCGAATAAACCCTAAGCGCACGACAAGCGCGCGACAAGCGCACGACAAGCGCATGACTACGACGAACGTGATAAATACATCTATTCAACCTACCAATACCGAAAGCCTATGTGACCTTATCTCTACGCATCCTTTCGCTCATGGTTTGTTTTTACTCCGGAGGTGTGCTCTTATCTGCGGAGGCAGTCGGTGAAGTAAATTCGTTAAGTCCACCCCGGCCAAAATTGCAATTCATCAATGACAGCAACCAGCCGGTGGACATTTTTTGGTTCAAGTCAGATACTGAACGCGTTGCTAATGGCTCGATTGAGCCGGGAAAAAACACGGTCATCATCTCCACGCTTGGTCATCGTTTTGAAATCGTCGGTCGCAATGACAAGACCTCCATGGTCACCACGTGCGATCTGCCAGTGAAGGCCACGCGTTTCGCTCCGCAAGATAAAGACGGTATTCCTGCGTTTTATACGCAACGGGTCAGCGCAAACGGCTTTCCCATCGTGGCTGCTGCAAAGGTCAATCCGTATGCGCTGAAAGAAGCCGAATATCTCGTCAATCTGATGCTCGCGAATAGGCCGGATGTGCGCACGGCAATGATCAAGAGTGGAGCGCGGATGTGCATGTTGGCCTACGATCAATTTACCACTGACTTGCCTGAGTTTGAACACATGAAGGACGAAAAAGAGGCCGGTTTTGAAGCGCTGCCGGCAAAAGATTTTTGGGACGCCCGCGCACGTGGCCTGGGCGGCAGTGAGACCGACCCGTATTGCTCGGTTGCAGAGGAAAACCTGCTTTGTTATCCGGGGGATCCCTACGCACTGGAATGCATCTTGATCCATGAATTTGCCCACAGCATCCATTTGCGTGGCATGCTGAATGTCGATCCGACGTTCGATGTGCGGCTGCAAGCAACCTATGACAAGGCGATGAAAACCGGACTATGGAAGGGCAAATACGCATCGGTGAATCGCTACGAATATTGGGCCGAAGGAGTGCAATCTTGGTTTGATAACAACCGCATCAACGACCATGATCACAATCATGTCAACACGCGTGCCTTACTGATGGAATACGATACTGGGCTGGCCGCGCTCTGCCGCGAAGTGTTTGGTGACACGATTTTGAAGTACACCAAACCGCCAACCCGCCTGACCGGGCATATGGCGGGTTATGACCCAGCAAAAGCGCCAACCTTTAAGTGGCCAGAACGTTTGAATCGCGCTCATGCGATTATTGCTGAGAGTGCCAATAAACGGAATCGGGATGCGAATAAGCCATAGCGCTTTGTCAGAGCAATAACGCCTGGTTTTAGGCTAATTTAATATGGCTACAGGCTACGGACTACAGGCTACGGACGACTGGTTTTTGCGACGTCGCAGCACGATCCTGTGGCTCGAAGCCCGTAGTCTGTGGTCACTCCATTTTCGCTTTGACGCAGCACTAGGCAATTGGGTGAGAACAAGTGCTGCACTGATTGATGGCAGTGTCGATCGCGAAGAACCAATTTTGGTCTTGCGCGATAAGCATTAGAACCCTGAACATGTCAGATTATCAACTTGGTTTATCCGCCATTCCACTGCCCGTGATGCATCATGTGCGTCAGGATTTTCCCGCACCGCAAGTCGCCGATGTGGAACTGGCAGTGCGTGCGGCGGTCGCAAATCCCGAAATCATGACCTTGCTACGCCCAGGTTTACGGGTCGCGGTGGCGATTGGCAGTCGTGGCATCGCCGGGCTGGCGATTATCGTGACGACGCTGGTGTCGGAATTGCAAAAACGTGGCTGCACAGTGGTGATCATTCCCGCCATGGGATCGCACGGCGGAGGTACGTCCGAAGGACAGCTTGCCGTCCTCGCCAACTATGGTGTCACGGAAGCGAACGTTGGCGCGTCGATCATAAGCACCATGGCAACGACGGTGGTTGGAGCGCTGCGCTGGGATGCGGCGCTGGGCGATTATATCAACGATCACGCTGGCGAACTCGCGGTACCAGTGGCGAGCGATGCGTTGGCGTGCGACCTGATTATTCCAGTGGCGCGCATTAAACCGCACACCGGTTTCCGTGGCGATTTCGAAAGCGGCGTGTGTAAAATGTTGTGTGTCGGCCTGGGCAAACACGCCGGTTGTTCGCGCTATCATCGGGAAGGTTACGCGCGATTTGCGAAACTGATGCCCGCTGCCGCAGCAGTGGTATTGGCGACCAAAAAGATCGCTTTCGCTCTTGCCGTGGTCGAGAACTACGCCGAAAAAACAGCGCGAATAGAAGCCGTTCCAGCTGAACGCATTCATCAGCGTGAGCCATCATTGCTCAGCGAAGCGCGTGCGCTGATGCCGCGTTTATTATTGCCGCACATCGATGTCTTGGTGGTGGAAAAAATCGGTAAAGAGATCAGCGGCACGGGTATGGATCCCAGTGTTACCGGACGTAGCGAGGGTGTGAATCTTGACGATTTTTCCGGCCCGCGCATTCGCCGCATTGTGGTACTTGGCTTGTCTGAAGGTACGCATGGCAACGCCTCGGGCATTGGCTTAGCCGATATTATTACCGAACGTGCCTTTGCCGCCATCGACCGGCGCATGACGTACACCAATGTTCTGACCAGCGGCAGTTTAGATGCCGGAAAGATTCCGGTGGCATTGCCCGATGACGACATGGCCCTGCGAGCGGCGCTCAGCTGTATGCCTGGCGTGCGTCCAGAAGATGCCATCGTTGTGCGCATCCGCGATACGCTGCACTTGCGTGATATTGCCGTGTCTGAAAATGCGCTGCCGAGTTTGCGTGGACGAAAGGATCTGACCGTTGGTGGAATATTTTCCGCATTTGAAAGTGCGTGAAGTCAATGGCGACGGTAGAGCAGGTTTGCTCTGGCGAAGCTCGCGTCCATCGAGCATCGAGGAAGAGAGGCGGCGGAGGGATATAAGTCCGTTATATTCTAAATCTCGTCTTGACCTATGAGCATAGTCACCAGAACCACGCGGCATGCACTGGCGTGTCCGATATTTGGCGAACATCATTATGACCATGAACGAGGACGGTAAGTTCACCCCTCGTGAGGCGTTAGTATTATCTGAGTTGCGTAATGAATTGAGTTTAACGCTGTTGGAAACCGCTGACGCGGTCATTTTCGCTGTCGGTCAGTGCCAGCCTTTGATTCATGATAATATCATTACCAACGAGCAAAATTTAATTGACATGCTCGTCGGGATTTTAGTCGATGGCTCACCGCATTCGCCAATCGTTGATGTGTTTGTTGACCAAGCTGCGATTCCGTCCCATCGTTTGCCTGCTCTTTTAGATGATGCCCGCGTCCGGCTCGTCAAATTACAGCGCCGAGTGAGTACGCGGTTTGATCTGAAAGGTTGAATTGCTTTCCATGTCGTTTGCCACCCCAGCGACATCACCAACTACAAACAAGCAGGCACGAAAGAGATTTGCGAAATCGAAAGAGTAAGAATTTGCGTTCTTGCGATTTGTAGCGTAGCCTTGCCACATGTCTGAACTCCGCGAATTCACCCGCATCAATCGTAATCTTGAGGTGCTGATCGGCCTTTCTGGTCGAGTCATTGCAGGCCGAACGCGCGATGTGAGTTTGCGCGGCGCGTTGGTGACTTGTGATGAAGCCATATCTGCCGGAACGCCTTGTACCTGTACGTTGATTCTTGATGGCGGAGATGGGCACGTGCGAATTCGCGCCGCAGGCGTTGCTCTTCGTCATGTGGCCAATGGCATGGCGATTCGCTTCGATGAATTGCTTGATCCAGAAAGCTATGATCACCTGTGCCAATTAATTCGCTACAACGCGCTTGATCCCGCTAAGGCTGAGCGCGAGATTGAAGAACATATTGGGCTGAAACGTATCACCGCGCCCAACGCCAGAGCGAGTTTCCCAGTACCAGGCCATCGACCGTAACCAGTGGTGCAATTCGTGAGGTGGTCAACGGTGCGGGCAAAGTAATAACACGCCCTTCGGGATAGATTCGCGCGATGCCATCTTGTCCACGGATGAGCAAACGATTTCCGAGCGCTGTGATCCAGCGAGCGGGAGAGGGTAAGGGAATTGGTCGCGCCGTGCCAAGTTCGTCGACCAGCGTTAATGCGTTGTCGACTCCTAGCGGACCAATCACGGCGAGCTTTTTGCCCAGCACGAAGGCTGTTCCTGATCCAAGTTCATCGACCATAAATGTGCCGATTTGGACTCCGGTGTTCAGATCAAAAGCGGTCATGCGTAGACCACCTTCTAACACGTGCACCAAACCATCGCGCACATCAATCGTTTGACTCGGCGCGGCCAGTAAGGACGCCGGGCGCCAGCGTTGGCGCCAAAGAAAAATTCCGGCGCGATCGTGGCAGGTGACGGTGATGGCATCGAGTCCGCGTTCGAGGCGCAGCGTCAGATCGTTGATGATCAATGCGCCATCGGCGCGACGGGTGGCGATGTTTGTTGGTGGGGCAGCATCAATCGTTGCTGCATTCATCACCACTAAAGGGCCATCTGCAGGGCCATCTGCAGGGCCATCTGCAGTTGACAGAATTGGGGCCGTCGGTTGGTGGCGCCAACGTAACCACGCCGTTCCGCTACAAGCGTGATTCCACCACACGGGATTGTCGCTTAATTCTTGCGCTCGCTCGGTGAAATGAATGGTGGGCTGCGCTGTCGCGAGGAGATCAAGTGCCGTGAGCGCGGTGAGCACAGCGGGCGCGCGGAGAGCGTGATTGTCGATGAGCGGCAGGAGCGCGTTATCGTGCGTCGTCGAGGTCATCGCTAATTGGGCGAGCAGCACCAGCGCGCGATCTTGTTCATCTTGGCATAAGGCGAAGGCCGCGTCGCCCATCGCGGCGACATGGTTCACCCCGAGTTTCAGATGCGAACGCAAGGCTATTTGTTTGGCGCGAAAATCCCGTGGTTCACCGAGCGTGGATAAGGCGTCTTGTGGGCGACTGGCTTGCAGGAGGAGTTCAGCGCGTTCATTGCCAGTAAGCCGAGCGAATTGATCGGCGAAAGATTCCATGCGCCATTGTCTGCCATCGCCACTTTGAATCGCGGGCCGATCGCGATCAGCACCTAATCGCCAACCGGACGCTGCGGGTAATCCGTGTTCAAAGCGATGCACTAAATGATCTTCATCGAATAAAAGTAATTCACGATTGGTTAACCACAGACTCTGCGGACCACGAACGAGTGGAGCCCCCAGCGGCGACGCAGCGAGCGGCAGCGATTGCGTCACGCCATTACTGAGGCCGACGCGCCATCCACGTTCACCCGTAGCAAACCACGCACAGCCACCGGCGATTGATAAGATCGTCGCACCTGAAGGCAGTGGTCGCAGTGCGGTAACCACGCCCTTATCATCCAATGCACGCAGTCCTGAACTGTCGTTCACCAACACCGCACCAGGGCCGGTGGTCACGTGAGCCAAGCGATCGATGCGATATTGCCACATCACTTGGTTGAATGGATCGCAGGCCAATATCCATCCAGGCACCACCACCCAACGAGTGGCAAGCGATCCGTTTGGCACCACGACCTTACCAGAGGTTGGCAGAGCGCTGCCCGGTGGCGGCAAGCGTAACGTGGCATCGACCTGCGGACCGAGGCCACTCAAAAGGATGGCGATGGATTGTCGACGTGGGTCTCGCACGGATGAACCGCCAGTAGAAAGTAATTCTTCGAGGCCGAGAAAATCACTAAAATGGCCGAGGTCAAAGGCGCGATTCACGACGCGCGCAAGATCTGCCATGGCGCTGGGTGCCGGCAGAAAAGCGCTGGCTAGTCGGGCACGTTGGTAGTCATCGTTTTGGTTCGCAGACAACGTGTGATAGTGCGCGTCCAAGCGCGTCAGCGCATGGGCGCGATCGGTTGCATCGAGTCGCGCCAATGCGGCGGGCAATGCAGTCGTCCAGCGACGATAAAGTCCCTCGCTGAGCGGATCTGGTCGCGCGACGGGATCGGTGAAGGCGGATAATTCGAGCGCTTCAACCGCAGTGGTGTCGCCTTGCGATAATTGGATCAACGCATGATTCACCACTTCCAAAACCGTCCCCGCCATTGCCAAAGGACGTAGCGTGTTGGGCGTTTCTTCCACCGCTAACGCATCAGTGGATTGCGCGGCGACGATCAAACAGATGAACAGCCAGCGGCGTGACATGGTTGTAGAGTACGACCGGAATGGGTTTGGGGAACGATGTGGGCAAGGGGGCTTGCGTGGGCGAGGCGCACGGCACCCTGCCCCGGCGATGACCCCGACCGAGCTATACGACGACCACGCCCGCAAGCCCCGTAATGTCGGCAAACTCCTCAACGCGAGCGCGGTTGGTGACGTTGGCTCGATCGTGGTTGGCGACGCATTACGTTTTTATATTAGCGTTGCGCATGGAAAGATCACTCAGGCAAAGTTCCAAGTTTTCAATTGTGCGGATCAGGTGGCATCCTCTTCGATTATTACTGAAGTGGCGGCGGGTAAAACGCTTGCCGAAGCCAAAGCCATCGGACCACGTGAATTATGCGCCCATATCGGTGGTTTGGACCACACCGCATTGCCGCCACGATTGTGGGCCATCGACGGCATGAAGGCTGCCATCGCGGCATATGAAAGTGGTGAAGTCGATTCGGACCAAGAACTCGATCCATTACTCTGTCGTTGTTTTGGCATCGCTGAAGAAACGGTTCGCCAAGCGGTGAAAATCAACGGTTGCACCACGGTCGAACAAGTGGTCGGTGCGACGGGTGCCGGAAGTGGTTGTGGTACGTGTCGTGCGGATATTCCGCGATTGATCGAAGAGGCGACCCAAACCCCAGCTCAGCCGGCAGCCCCAGCTGCGGGGCAAGCTCGTCCCGGACCAGCAGGGCGCATTCAAACGTTATTGCGTATTCAACGTTTGGTTGGGGCCAAACTAGCTTCAGCGTGGGACGAGAAAGGCGCGAAAGTGGAATTGTGGGATTTTGACGGACGCATGGTGAAAGTGCGCACTAGCGGCTCGTTGACCACCGACGCTGATGCGCGTCGAACGGTACTCGGCGAATTGGAGCAGTTGCTCAAGGCCGAGGTCGATGCGGCTCTTGGCGTTGAGGAAACGGCGTAGATTCCTGACCAACGAATCAAGGAATTTCACCATGCATACGACCATCACCTATGCGCTTTTCATAACGGGCTTGAGCTTGCCGTTTGAGCTGGCTGTTGCTGCGGCAGAAACCGGCATCGGTGCTGCACCAATCGCTGGCGCAGAAGTTATTTTCGACGGTACCCGCCAGATGCTCGATGAAAAATGGACCTACTGGGAAGGACCAGGATTCGCCTCATCGTTACCGATCAAATGGAAAATTGTCGCCGATCCGGTCGATCAGGGAACGGTGGTGATGACCGATGATCCCGCTGCAGCAGGTGGGAAGTACGGCTCTGCCGACATCGTCACCAAAAAAGTTTATGGTGATGTTCGCCTGCATGTTGAATTCGTGGTGATGAAGCCGGGCGGCAACAGCGGCGTGTATTTGCAAAACCGTTATGAGATCCAAGTGCTCGACGGCGATAAAACTAAGCACGGTATGGGCGCGGTGATTAACGAAACTCTTTCACCGTACGATTCCTATCGCGGCGTGGGTAAGTGGAATGCCTATGATATCAATTTTCGCGCGGCGCGTTTTGTCGATGGCAAGCTGACGGAAAAAGCCTTGGTCAGTATGTATTTCAACGGAACGAAAGTGCACACCAATGTGCGCATTTCTCAAGTCGTTGGTGGCCCGAAATCCGGAATTGATGGCGGTAACGATGAGGGCAAGGGCATCACTGATTCGCCCGCTGGCTTAAAATTACAATGCGAAGGGCATGACGTGCGCTATCGCAATGTGTGGATCAAAGAACTCACGCTGACCAATCCATCTACGGACTTTTGACGTTCGACGTTTAGCTCGCTGACCAAGTCGCTGACCAAAGCTAAGCTTTGGTCAGCGTATGAACGCAGCGTTACGGCGTATTGGCAACAACCGCTTCGTCTGGTTCAGGTTCTGGTTCTCCCGTTTTCGTCTTCCGCTGGGGTTTCCATTTGGCCAGACCAACCAACCCAAGCGCGCGAATGCTCACCCAACCAAGATCAATTTGCCAACGGTGGCCGATGCGTGGGTTTGCTGGCGCGCGGTGATGATTGGCGTGCCAATTTTCGCCTTGGCCGAAATGGGCGAAGCTTAACCATCCGACATTGCGACTTGATCCGCCGTGGTCGGCGATGGCGCCAAGGTGGCAGATGCTGTTGACGGTACATTGGGTGTGCAGTGCCCACATCAGGCGCACGGGTCCGATCCATAGCATAGCGGCTAAGGCTTCTTGCCAGGGAACGAAGAAGAACCACAGCGCTCCGATCGAAATTGCAAAGAACAGCACGAGAATTTGGATCGAAGTCCAAATGCGGTAGCGAAAGGCCATCATATCTTTGACGTAGCGATCGCGATCGGGTTGATCAGCTTGCCACAGCCAGCGCAGATGTGACCACCAAAAACCACCGTAATGAGGTGAAGAAATATCGTCAGGTTTATCGCTATGGATGTGATGATGGCGATGCATGGCGACCCAATTACGCGGCGAACCAGAGCCGTTGAACATGGCAAAGAAAATCAGTATTTGTTCAATCGCCGGATGGAGCGTGACCGCGCGGTGCGCTAATGCTCGGTGGTAAGCGACGGTGGTACCAAGGCCACCAAGAAAAAGTAAAACAAATGCGGTGATAAACGCCGACAGCGGCGGCAACGGCAGGAAAATGAGTCCGACGACCAAAACGATATGGACGCCAATAACCCAGAGCAGAGTGGCGAGCTCTCCAGGAGCGTACATCAGCCAAGCGCGTGGATTCCAAATGCTATAGTTACGCGGGTCATTAGCGGCGGCGGAATTGCTGGACATGTGCATCCTGTGATGGGTCGGTGCGGAAAGTGAAATGGACTAAGTTGAGATCGACTTGTCTACGGAATCGGCAAGAGGGTCAAGCAAAGTGCCCTCGGTGAGGGCACTGCTGTGAATGTATCATGAGAGCCTTTTAGTAAAACATCCACTGATTCGTCGGTGGGCTTGACAGGGCGAACGAATCACGTGAGCGCATTGACGTGGAGCGCAAATTCAATCAAAGAAGGTACAAATTAGCGCTTTTTACCGGCTAGCTGCCGGCAATAGGCCCGGATCAAGTGATTATTGGGCGCTAGCACATAGGTGGTGCAGAGGATGCGATAGACTTCGCCACGGGTGATTTTGACCTTGTGCCCAGGGTCAAGCAGACGTGGGTCACGCTCCGCTTTGTGCAGCGTGCGTACGGCAAAAAAGAGCGGAGTCAGACAGAACAGTCGGATGCGATAAGCGCTGCGGGGAAGGCTGGTGCAGTAGGCGAGGGCATCGCGCAGGTGATGTTTGGCCTTGGCGATCAGCAGCTGCATCACCAGCTCGGATTGGCGGGTGCAATCCGGAGCGAGCAGATCCTCAGGTGTGATTCCTGCGCGGTGACAAAGTTGACGCGGGACAAAACTCCACCCGCGTTGGCGGTCGTCGGCAACGTCTTTGATAATGTTGGTCAGCTGCAAACCCAAACCAAAGCTGGTCGAGAGCGCTTTGAGGCGATCGTAATGGCGCTGAGTCAAGCGTGGGTGGTGCAGACGGAATAACTCGGTCAGCAGGTGGCCGACGGTTCCGGCGACGAAATAACAATAGCGATCAAGTTCTTCAATGCTGGCAAGGGCTTCGAGGTGATCAGGCCGAGCACGGGCATGAATGCGGGCGAACTCCGCCATGCCATCGCACATTTCTTGTACCCATGGACGAATGGCTTGGCGCTGATCAGGATCAAGCCGACGAAATTCGCGCAGGGTGATATCGGCTCGGGAAGTTAATTGTTCGTCGTTGGTGCGTTCACTTGCGAAAGCCTGCGCTAGCGGTTCGGCGTTGGGGCCGTCTTCGTCCAAACAGGCGCGAAAATGCGCGAGCAACCGTTCTTTGTCGGCTACAGTGAGGTCCGCGGTGTCTTCGATGGTGTCGGCAATACGACACAGTAAATAAGCGATCAGAACGGCTTTTTCGACCTTCGGTGGCAACAAGCGAATGCAGGCGGCAAAGGTGCGCGACACTTTTGGCAACATGGTGCTGCAATACTGCTGCTCATCGTTCTCGATCATTTGGTTGCGCTCTCTGGCGGCCACAGAATATCGCCACCGATCACGCGAATTTGAGTGAGCTGCATTTCCATGCTGCCGTTTTGTTGTCGGCTGCGATAGACCACGCCATTTTCATCACACCATAACGTCGACATAAGTCGGTCATCGACCTGCATGTCGACCTTGAGTAAAGAACGCTCGCCCGCAACGGTGGCGCATTTTTCCAGAGCAATAGCGTTGAAAATAGCTGTCGTTGCGCTCAGTTTCATATGCGCGATGTCGGGCGTGAGCAAGCGTGTGGTGAAACGGTCACCAGGCTTAAGTCCAGGTGGCAAATTCATCGCGAGATCACTACCTTGACCGGCGTCTTGACCAACTTCGGGCAAGTGAAAGGGGACGGATTCAGCGTGATCGAAACTATACGTTCCGTGTAAGCCATCGGCAGCGATGGTGCCTTCGGCGGTGAGTTCTTTGCCGAATGCCAGGCCATTGGCGGTCAGCGACAACAGATGTTGTTGTGCATCGAGTAATTCAGTTAATTGAAGTCGAACCGCGCGAACGCTCTGTTCACGCATCTGCGGCAACCATGCGATTCCAGGGGCAATGGAATTCAAATCTGAAAAGTGTAGTTCGGTTTCAGACTCAAAACCTTTTTCAACGCGCATGAAACTCATGCGGCAGGTGCCCAGCCGTCCTGAAGTGTTATCTCGAACGATATCGTAATGAAATTCCCGGCCTAAATTTACCGATAATATAGTTTCCGCATTGCCACGTTGGCTGAGTCCTAAGCCCGGTGCCACATGGTGTACGACGTGTGGGATGAAGAGCGCCAGCCAGGCAATCACCAGCGCCAGTCGAATGAAATTTCCAATGTTCGGTCTCATGCTCATGGTGGACGTGTAATATTTTATTGGGCTTTGAAGCCAGCGGGAGCCGGTGTGCCTGCGGGGCGATCTCCTGAACCGCCCAGAGTCATGCTGAAGCCGATGCCAAAGCGGCGGTCGTAGATGAAACCGGTGGTATCACGCACTAATTCGTAGGTCAGCGATAGTTCGCCATCGACCATGCGACGGGTAAGTTGCGCTAACCATTGGTCCACTCCGGCACCATGCGGACGAAAAGTCGTATCGGCATCCAGCCGATAGCGGTCGGCAACCAGCGTGATTCCTGGGCGATGTTGCCACTCAACCGGCGTGGTCGTGGTTTCGGGAATCAGCGAACCGGTATAGCGCAGCGCCATCCAGCGTGATGTAACCCACGATGAGCCAAAATCGAAAGAGCGCCATTGTTCGCGTTGGGCATCATAAGCAAAATTACCAGTGAGCGTTAATGATGCGATCGGCGAGCCTTCGAGCGAGCCCACCACATCGACCAAAGGATTATTGGCGATTTGCGTGACGCCCAAGGCATCGGTGTAGATGCGATCATGGTCGCGCATGCCCCATCGCGCTACGGCGGCGGCGTGGAATAAAGAGCGGGTACCGTTAAGGCTGGTATCAAATCCGGTGGTCACTAAGTGAAGATCTTCATCAAGGCGGTCGCGAGTATCGCCGAAGCTCCACGGTGACAGCGCGTCACCGTGACCCTTTTGATATAATTCCAAACCGACGCGCGGAGTGAAGACATGAGTGAGGCCATCGCCTAAATCGCCGACAAAACGCGTGCGAAAGCCGCCGGTGATCAGCGGGACGACGCGCTCTTGGTTGTCGAGATCGATTCCACCAAGGCGTGTATTTTGATAGATCAAACCGTTGACGCCGCCGCCGAAATCGATGCCAAGGGGACCGAACCACTGCATGACCGCAGCGGTGCCGTTGTATGCGGTACGAACGGCAGCGTCATCCGTAGTGGATTTATTAAGACTTTCGGTCCAGCTATTGCCACCGACGTGCAGTGGCCCGGATATTTGCAAACGGGGGAGTTGCATTTGCACGCCCCACAGCCGCTCGGTGATGGGCTGATCAGGATTGGCCCGTCGTTCGGTGTCGAGCGTGATGTTACCCAGGCTGGTACCCCAGGTGCCGGTGACACCGCGTCTGGCAAATGGACGATGTTCAAGATCGTTACGTAAATAATCGCCACGAAAACGTTCATCCCAAGGCCGCGCGGGATCTCCTGGGTATGGCGGATCGGCATCCGGTAATTGGACATAACGACCGTAAAGCGCGCCACCGAGGCCGTGCAATTGTTGTTCGGCATCAATCACCGAGGCATCACGAGTGACGACATTTTGTAATTGGTCTGGCCCACCCATGACGATTTCATGCGGACTAGTGAACCAGGTGATTTGTCCTTTGCCGAGTTCTGGATTTTCCCATGCCGCACGCATGCCCCATGTTTCCCCGGTACGGGAATAGGTATCGCCGCGCGCTTCGATGCGCGGGTGCCAACCAAGCACTTCGCCAAGGCTGGTGCCGATCCATGCGCGGGCGTAATATCCAAGACGGCGAGTTTTTCCGCCTTCGTACCTCGTCCAGGGATAATCATAATAAAAATCACGATACAGGTACGGTAGCCACATCACCGGTACGCCAGCCGTGCGGACGGTGGCGCTGATCATCTCAAGGCCTTCGACTTGGCGTTCGAATCCGCTGCGATCTTCTGCCGGTTTGTCACGCAGATAGACGCGCGCCGAACGAGCCCCAAGTTCAACCACACTGCCATAGCCAGAAATGGCGTGAATACCGTCAAAATACAGCACCTTACGGTCTAGGTGCACATGCTCGGCGGTGATGGTGATGCGGCGTCCCGCGTGTTCGACGAAGGCTTCAACCTCCCAGGCGTCACCATTTTCGGCTTTTGGGTGCAGCCCAAGGCGTTTGGCATGCAGGCGCACTCCAGGCATGACCATGACGACCTGACCAGTGGCGTAGAGATCGTCATTCTTGTCGTCGTAGCGCAGGGCATCGCCGATCAGGACTTTTTCGCCCATACGCGCGACGAAACCATGCGGAGCGATTTTCGCGCCGTCCGAATTCATTTCTAAGCTTGGCGCTTCGATGTGAACTTTGGTATCCAGCGCGAAAGGAATTTTAGTGCCCTCAGCCGCCGTCAGGTGGACCAGCGCACTGACCAGTGGCAAGCATGCGGAAAAAGAAATGCGGCGGGCGAGCATCATTGCAGCGCGGGCATGCTGTATGGTCGGTGCCGAGTGGCTAGGGGCGACCTCGATGGCCGCCCGTGTAGAGAGCAACCAGCAACATGCATCCGAATCTCGCTCCATTCGTTCGTCTCCACATCATCCAATTGCTGGGTAGACGAATGGGTGGACGAATGCGTGGATCGGCACTTCATCCGAGCGGATACTGTTCCAGATCGGAAGTGGTGAGCGTGCCCTTGAGCTCACGTGACTTGAGTTCGCGTGCGGTGGCGCGAGTCAACGGGCCAACACGCCGACCAAGCAGCGTGATATAAAACGTACGTTCTTGACTGTCGGTTCCAGGCGTAGCGGTGCTGACGTCATTCGTTGGAATCGATGGTCTGGGCGGTGGCACGGGTGCGACAGGAGCTTCTGAGGCATGGACGCGAGTGCCAAGATGGTCGTGATCCCCATCGGGGCTCAGGTCGTCCGCGCGAAAAACCGCGGTCGGACGGCGCGGTTCGGCTTTGTCGGGGTTCTTTTTCAACGCGACGAGAGGAGGGACGGGCAAGTTGGTCGTCTTCCGATGAGGCGTCAGCGCATCGGTTTTATTCAGCGTGTCGGAGTTCGGTTCAGGTTCTCGATCAATTCTGCCGTCGCGATGCGCATCATTTTTACCGGATGCATTATTCGGACCTTCTGGCAGGGACTCCTGTTCCAAATGCTGTTGGTCAATTTCGGGCGACGTGGTCTCAATATGGTCGTAATGGATCGCCTGAGAGTCACTCTTCGCAGGTTGAGTCGACGGGGTAACACCAGGCGCTTCGTCTTGAGTGGGATCAAGAATGTCGGCCACCGTCAAGCGCGTCTGGCCAGCTTCAATGATAGAACCGGTTGAGAGGGGAGCATTGCCGACGATCTGTGAACCATCGAGCGTGCAGCCGTTGGTGCTCATCAAATCGACGGCATGCCAGCGATTATCCATGAATTCCACCGCGCAATGCTTGCGACTCAGTTTCAGATCAAGCACGCGCACTTCACAAGTCGATCCACGACCAATGTGGTAACGTCGACCAGGCTTGAGGTAGTACGAATCAATTTCACCATCAGGACGTTGGTGCTGCAAGCGCAGGATCATCACGGGACTCCATCAAGGAAGCGCGCACGATGGAACGCCACCATTGGCTGGCAAGGATGAAGACACCGGTTTAGCGCCGGGTGCGGGGTGTGGAACACTCAGCCGGTTAAGTATGAGCTTGCCATAACCACGCTTCCGTCGCCGTAAGTTGGGTTAGCGTCTGACCATGGTTATGCGCCTTGATGTCGATTTCCCTCGCCCGCTCAACAAACAGGACAAACTGCGATTGCTGCTGGCCGTAGCAACGTTGGCCAAAAGTCGTCGAGTCCGCTTTGTACGTGGAGATCACGCCGCAGTAATCATGGGCGAGGGCCTGAGCGAACGAAGTCTGCGGGAGGTTCTGGTGGAACACGGTTTTGCGCCAGAGTCCGTGCGTACCAGCTTAGATCCTGATGAGGACGCTCGCGCTGACGACGCGCCGGAAGATTCGGTGTTGAAGGAGCGTGTGCGGGCGATTGGCCGGTAATGAGCCTCAGTGGTCAGCGATCTATGCGCGATGGCTAAAGTTTTTGAGCGTCATGTTCCAGAATAATTCAATTGCTGCGACGATCACGCTGGAAAGCATCCCGACCGTCAGCACGTCCTATTTGTCAGCCGGATAAAAGATGACCACTCCATCTGAACGCTCTCAGCTTTCTTCCGCACCATTATCTGCATCTGCCGGAGCCGTCGGCGATAAAACTGCGGTTGGTTTTCCCGCGCAGAGCGAGCAGGTGTCGTTGGACGACATTCGTTCACGCATTACGCCACCGGAAAAAATGCCAGAGCGTATTGGTGGTTATCGCATTATTGGAGTTCTTGGCGAAGGTGGCATGGGGATGGTGTACCAAGCGCAGCAATTGTCGCTTGAGCGCACCGTGGCGTTGAAAGTAGTGCGAGCCGATTTGTCGCGTAAAGAAGCTTTCGTCGGACGTTTTCTGCGCGAGGCCAAAGTTGCTGCGCGTATCGATCATCCCAACGTGGTGACGATTTACGACACTGGCGAAGCCGACGGCCATCTTTTCATGGCGCTGCAATACGTCCCAGGCGGCGATCTGGCGACGCGCATCAAGCGCGATAGTTCAGGCAAGGTCAACGAAGACGAAGCGCTGCGTATTATCGCAGGTTGCGCGAAAGGATTAATTGCCATCCACGCGGCGGGTTTGGTTCATCGAGATATCAAACCGAGTAACATTTTTCTGACGACAGAAGGCACGCCTAAAATTGGTGACCTTGGCTTGGCGCGCAATATTATCGACGATGAAAAATTGACCTTCGCAGGCGATCTGGTGGGCACGCCGTCGTACATGGCGCCTGAGCAAGCAAAGGGCGCATCAGACATTGATCATCGTGCGGATATTTATTCCCTGGGCACGAGTTTTTATCACTTGCTCACCGGACGTCCGCCCTTCCAAGGAAGCTCGCCATTTTTGATTGGCCATCAGGTGATCGCGGAAGTGCCGCAAGATCCGCGTGAATTGAATCGGTCGATGTCACCAGCAGTGGCGGCGATCATTCATCATGCGATGAACAAAGACCGCAATTTTCGTTATCAAAGCGCTGAAGAATTACTGGTTGATGTCGAATTGGTACGCAGCGGGAAGCTTCCGCGTTTTGCTCGTGTGACAGTGATGGATGAAGAACGTCGTGCGACGCGCTTTGGTTCTCTGGCGACGGCACCACCTCCATCAGCATCACCAGGACGTTCAGTGGTTCCGTTGGCAGTCGGCGCGGGTGCGTTGGTGGGTATCGTGGTGGCGCTCGTCGTTGGACTTGGCCTAGCCCAACGAAATGCCCCGGTTCAACCATCGGCGTTACCATCTGACGCATTGCCTACGGCCGCATTTCCATCGTCCGGTGGCTCAGTCGTGTCATTTCCTCCCCGGCAAGAATTGCCGCCGATGATCCAAGAGGAACCACCGGCAGCGGAATTTCTTGCGGCCAATGAACCGGTGGAACGCCCGGTTTTAACCCCATCAAAACGTCATGTGCCAGCGGCATCGGCGGTGGTGTCACAGCCACCGCCACAACCACCGCCACAACCACCGCCAGCAGTCATCCCGGCAGAAGTTTCATCGCCGCCAGTTCCTGTGCCGGTAGCGCCGGTAGCGCCGGTCGCACCCGTCGTGCAAATACCTGCGGTTAAGGAAGCAGCAATTTTGCCGCCTTCTGCGACGAAGACGGAACCCCTGATTCCCGAGACGGTCGACGAACACCAAGCATTGCGTGTGGTACGAGAAGAAGTGGTTCGGGTGCCGCTCAATGGCAATGAGGTGTCAACAACCACGCCGCCACCGACCGCGCTGAAGCCTGAAAAAAAAGCGGATCTTCCAACCAATCAGAAGGTCATCCCTGCTGTTGCGGCACCAGCCATAACGGCACCAGCCATAACGGCACCAGCCGTCGCACCCGTGGTCACAGCAAAACCAGCGGCAGAGTCAGCAGCCCTCATAGAACAACCGATCGCTCAAGCTCTCGGCACCACGGCTGCGGAGGTTCGTTCGTTACCCACGGTAAATACGTCGCCAGCGTGGGCCGCTGCGGTGGGTAGTGATCGCTATGGTTCGTGGGCAAATCTCACCATCGGCACCGTGACCCAACGTTTACGCCTTTGCCCCGGTGGCGCGGCGCAGATTGGTAGTCCAGTCAATGAACGCGGACGAAGTAATGATGAGACCGTTCATCGCGTGATCATCGAACAAGCGTATTGGCTGGCCGACAGTGAATGCACGCAGGCACTGTGGCGCACGGTTATGGGTGAAAATCCCAGCAGTACCGAGGGTGATCAACTTCCCGTGGATCGCGTTTCATTTCAACGCGTGCAAGATTTTCTCCGTCGTGCAGCTGATAAACGTCCAGGTATAACGCTGCGTCTGCCGAGTGAAGTGGAATGGGAAGCGGCTTGTCGTGCGGGATCACGTGGACCATATAGTGGTGGCCTTGATCTGCGCGAGCTGGCGTGGTTTCGCGCGACGGCAGGTGGCACAATCGCAGCGGTG
Organism: Planctomycetota bacterium; assembly: GCA_043775355.1. GTDB lineage: Bacteria > Planctomycetota > UBA11346 > UBA11346 > UBA11346 > BOG-1363. The sequence continues at coordinate 22,844 of JAYVSL010000077.1, read as the reverse complement.
GCGAGTCGAACTCCGAATGCCTACGGTCTTTTCGACATGCACGGCAATGTATGGGAATGGTGCCAATCGGTGGATCGTACCTATCCACCAAATGAAGACGGCCTACCGACTCCAAGCCAAGCGTTCATCTATCGCGGCGGCGGTTTTGCTGATTCAGCAGAAGACTGCCGCGCAGCTCGACGTGGTGGCAATCAAACCGGCGAGGGTTTCCCCGGCGTCGGTTTCCGCGTGGTGATCAGCGCGGACGTCCGTTGATTGAATAAATTGCGCTGGATAAAACCCACAGCCCCAGAGCAGAAAATGACTGAGAGACGGTCTGGAAAGACAATTTTAACAGGAGGACGCAGAGGCGCAGAGCCATCATAAGATCCTAGGTGAACGGAAAGAAGAGCGATCTTGCGTCGAATCTGAACAATTTCTTCTCTGCGCCTCTGCGCTCTCTTGTTCAATCCTGTATTTCCAGACAGCCTCTTAGACTAGTTTTTCGCGATCGGCACCGGAATCGACAACGCCATGCGTTCTGCCACATAGCGCGTGAACAGCTTGGGACTTTCCAGCGTTTGCTTCCAGCCAGCGATGTTGTTTGAGCTTACGGCGCGGCCATACCAATATTCAATTTCGCGTTGCACATCAGATCGACTGCCATCGAAATGACCGGTGGCGCTCCACACCACGCTGCCGTCGAGACAGGATACTAAATCGGCGGTGATGCCGATGGCGAGGGGATCGTAGCTAGAAAATTGTTCGATGCGGCCAATCAATACGCCGTCACATTTTAAGCGATCACGTAAGGCTAATAGCTCATCCGTGGTGATGCGATTCGAGCGGATAACATCGCGTTTGAGGATCGCATCCCGCTCAGCAACGCTGACCGTGAGGACTTCATGCAAGCCAAGTTCGCGTAACGCTGCGGTCATGCTTTCATCCATCGCGCCAGCAGAACGGCCGACGCCATCGGCGCGGTTGAAAGGCAATACGGCGACGCGTCGCAGAGCCGTGGCTTCGGCAGTGGTATGGAACGACAGCAATTCATGCTGCACGGGCTCATAGCGACTGCTAAAGAATGGAATGCGGCAGCCGGTCGTCATCAGCAGTGAAAAAAGAATGATGAGTGACGGTCCGAACTTTCGAATGCCCGAATTTTCGGCATTTTTTTTTATGCAAATAGTCATCGAGGCCGACATCGATTTATGCGCTAATGGTTGGACGATCAGCGACGGTTCTCTGTGTAAATTTTCGGGCGACTGAACCATGGAATGGAGAGGATTCATTGCTCCACCTCTTTCACCTGTTTGCGTACCTGAGTTTGCAGATCAATGAGTTCTTGTGATTGCCCGGTCGGCAGTCGCAGCAGACCAGCAGCAACGGTATAGTAACGTTGTTCAATGCGCAGACGTTGGAGTTCGGTGGCAGCGAGTTGTTCATCAAGCGTGGCGATGGTGGCTTTTCGTTCCGCCAGTTCTTGTTGAGCGGTAACCAGATCATCGCGTACGCGTGAGAGCGAATCCGATTGCGCGGCAAGTCCGTCACCGCGCGTATTCGCGATGGTCAAACGATCGCGCAGAAGATCCGTTTCGCTGGTTTTTTCGCCGTAAACGGCCTTAGCTTTAGCCAGCTCCATTTCCAAACGTCGCAGGCGTTCAAGAACGGATTCCTGCCCGCCGCCATCCACCAGCAACGTTGGCCCATCTTTGAGCGCGCCATGTCCGTGACCGAGGCGTTTTTCCAAGGTGGAAATTTTTCGTTCAAGCTCCATCAGGTGCGCCGCAATGGTGGCTTGGTCAGGTGATGATGAAGATCCTGTCGTGGCCGTTACATCGGGGAGGTTATTTTGGGCACGCCTTTCCAGGGTACAGCCAGCGACCGCTAAGGCAGCTCCGGCCAATAGGGCGAGGGCAGCGTGCGGGAAAGTCATTTTGGGAATGGTCGAAGTCACATCGACCACAGCGTTGCGGTTATGGGTAGACGAGTGGGTAGACGAGTGGGTAACCATGCGAGCAGTGCTGATTTTTGCTAAGCATTCATGTGAGCGTACCATTTTCATAAAGGTCATGGCTTTGATTCCCCGTCTTTGTCCTGGCTCAAAACATCACGCAAACGTGCTTGGAGCGCGACGGTTTCCGGTGCTGATCCGGCTAAACGCAGAACGCGTGCGGCTAAATCGTACAGCTGACGTTCGGCATCAAGGCGCGCGAGTTCCAGCTCTGCGCGTTGGCGTTCAGTCGCATTCAGTTTTTCGTTGGTGGCAGTTAATTGCTTGGCTAATTCTTGGGCTTTATGGTCGGAATTGGTTAAGGCATCAACTTGAGTGGTCAGAGCGGCGGTGGTTTCACTAGCGCGGGTGACGGCGTTGTGCGCCGTGAGCAGAGATGCCTCCATGCGTTTCGATTTTTCTTGCTCCGCAGTCAATTCGTTGGTCAAGCGCGTGAGCCGTTCGAGTACCGTTTCGCCTTGGTGTGAATCCGCGCTTAATACGGCAAGCGAAGAAGTCGGTTTTCCCGCTAAGCGTGATTCCAGTTCGGCAAGTTTTGCGGTCAGCAGTTCGCGCGTTTCGACTTCTGCGCGCAGCTGGGCGGCATATTCGCGATCTTTGTCGGCTAAGCGTGCAACCAGCGCGGTAATGCGGGTGTTCTGTTCCTCCACTTGGGTTAGCAGTGATTGCACTTGGCGACTGAGATTTTCTTTTTCCGTATCCAGCGCGGCGAGCTTCGCATGGTTGCCTTGGCGTTGACTGGCAACTCCAGCGGCGACTTGCTCGGTAAAGGTGGTTTTTAGCGCGGCAAGATCGGTGCGCAGCTCCTGCTCACGGCGTTGGACATCGAGTGCATGGGCGGCATCTGCAGCAGCGAGCTGGCCTTCGTATTGCGTGCGCACCGCAGCAAGATCGTGATCGTAGCGGGCTTTGGCGGCGACCAGTTCTTTTTGGAATTGCTCACGCAGCAGGGCGAAGCGAGCTTGATCAGCGTTGTCCAAATGGTCCGCCTGCACGGCGGCGGTCCGCGCGGCTTGTTCGATGGCACTCGGATCTGCTAATCCAGCGAGATCGAGCACCTCGCGTACGCGGTCACCCGGAGCAAATGGATTTTGACGATCGCCTAGCGTTACCTGCCGCGCGATGGCACGCTCAGGTCCGAGAATTTCGGTGACTTGCAGCATGCCCTTCAACACATGCTGATCAGCAGCATCGTAAACGCGCAAGAATGCACCGGGCTCCAATCCTTGCTTGGTTCCAATTGGCAGCTCAGCAAGAATCTGATTGTTGGCGGATGCAGAAATGGTGACCACCGCGCCGCTCGCAGGAATGCGGCTGCGAATCTCTGGCAATGGAGCGACCGCAGCCTGTTCTCCGTTACGGTTGCATCCCGTAAGGGCGGCAAGCGCAGGGACGAGCAACAGTGCGCCTATGAGCGGCAGGCGAATGCAATGCGGCAAGCGAAAAGTCATGGCGCAGCCTCCGTGAATGAACACCGGACGCACCCGCCGTGCCAGCGCTCAAACCCCTGTACAGGCCGTCAGTCGACGACGAAGCGCGGGTAAACCCCACAAGTGCTGTTGTGGAACTCAACGGCTCACCTTGGTACCGGACGCAGGCGCTAGATTACCGACCGGAAGCGGCTATTTACCCCGCTTCCCCAGACGAGGAGGTTGCATGCGGCGTGCGTTGGTTTTCCCAGGACAAGGTGCTCAGTACGTTGGCATGGGTATGGAATTGGCTCAGCGTCATCCAGCAGCGCGCCAGCTGTTGGATCAAGCGGATGAGGTCTTGGGCTTTGCCTTGTCAGACATTATCGCCAACGGACCTGAAGATGAGCTGACGCGTACCGACATCAGCCAGCCGGCGATTTTAGTAGTGAGCGTTATGGCCCTGACCGTGCTCAAAACCGTGGTAAAACCGCTGATTTTTGATGCCGTTGCCGGACTCAGTCTGGGTGAATACACCGCTCTGGTGGCCGCCGAATCGTTGTCTTTCCGCGAAGCATTGAAACTCGTGCGCTTGCGTGGCCAAGCGATGCAAGCGGCGGCTGAAGCTGCGCCTTCGGGCATGGTCGCGTTGATCGGTGCTGATGAAGCTTCAGCGACGAAGCTCTGTGTCGCCGCTGCTAACGGTGAAGTCCTCCAAGTGGCGAATTTAAACAGCCCAGGACAAGTCGTTATTTCTGGCGCTAAGGCCGCTTGTGAACGGGCTGCGGCGTTGGCGAAAGATCACGGAATTCGTAAGGCTATTCCTTTGTCAGTCGCTGGTGCATTTCACAGTGAGTTGATGGCGCCAGCAGCGGTGCGTCTGCGCGCGGCGTTGGCAAAAGCGCCGTTCAAAGATCCGAAAGTTCCGGTTTACACTAATGTTCATGCTGGCCCGGTGACCAAGGCCAGCGAGATCCCCGCACTGCTCGAAGCGCAGTTGACGAAGCCAGTTCGTTGGGCTGATTCGGTCGTGGCGATGAAGTCGGCTGGCATCGATGCGTTCTGGGAACTTGGTCCTGGTAAAACGTTGTGCGGCATGATTACGCGCACCGTCAGCGGCGCAGAATTACGCAATCTCGATCTTGCCAATGACGTGCTTGGCTTTGCCAACGTCAATGAAGTTTGATCCATCAAACGCAAGAGGGTGAATCTCATCGACTGCCTGGAAAGGCAATTTTAACAGGAGGACGCAGAGGCGCAGAGTCATCATGAAATCGTAGGAGCAGAGGAAAAAGCCACGATCTTCCGTTGAATTTAAGCATCATTCTCATCTGCGCCTCTGCGCCTCTGCGCACTCCTGTTCAATTCTGTACTTCCAGACAGCTACTAAAGGAACCAGTGGCGGTTGGTGACGAACAGCGTTGCGAGTAAAGCGATGGCGGTCACCACGGCAACGCTGACCCACAAGGCTCGGCGTGCCAGCAGCGGTGTAGCTTTGCGCTGTTGTTGACGACGAAAGAGATCGGGCACGGCATTCGCCTGCGAAGCGACGAAGGCTGGTGCGGCAAGGCGCGCTTGTTGACTGCTGCCAAGCAGCTGAGCGAGTTCACCAGCGGTTGGACGTTTTTTCGGATCCAGTGCCAAGCAGCTTTCGATTAACTTACAGAGCTGAGCATCCGCTTGCGGTACCACTTGGCGCAGGGGAGTGTATTCCCCCGCTAAATGCGCGCGCATCAAGTCGCTAATGCTGTTACCAGCGAATGGCGCCCGCCCGGCCAGCAAATGATACAAGGTGACGCCCAGGCTGTAGATGTCCGATTTGGCATCAGCGCTACTGCTGTCACGAATCGCTTCTGGTGAAATGTAGGTTGGCGTACCCAGCACCATGCCCGTGGCAGTCAAACCTTGGGCGTCAGCCTCGTCGACCATGCGTGCCAATCCCAAGTCACTGATCTTCGGCATGCCCATCGGATCAATCAGGATGTTGTCCGGCTTAATATCACGGTGAATGATGCCGAGTTGATGAATCGCCGCGAGACCTTCGGCGATACCGCGTGCGACGGGCAATAACTCTTGATCGCCCATGCGTCCATGTTCATCAAGTCGGCGTGCAAGATTCGGACCCTCGACCAATTCCATAATCAGATAAATGCCATTTTCATCGGTGTCGCCGACATCGATGACTTGAACGACATTGGGATGGCGGATGCGCGCTGCCGCGCGGGCTTCACGCAAGAAGCGTTGGCGATGCAATTCTGCCTTCGCCTGGTCGCGGGTGATCATGATTTTGACCGCGACATCGGTCTGCAACAGTTGGTGGTGACCACGATACACCATGCCCATGCTGCCCTGCGAAATGCGACAGACGGTTTCCACTTGGCCGAAACGTACGCCTAACCACGGATCAGCGGCTTTGCTTTGTGGGCGTGGCGGCAAATTACGTGCAGCGACTGCAGCCGTCAGCGCAGGTGACGGTGCGCTTGGGCGCGCAGGGGCAAAATCAGTATCAGTGTCGCTGAAACCGTTAGCAGTCGCGGGTTGTTTGTTTCGTGCGGCGGTACTGGGCAGGTGCTCAGCGGTGGTCGTTGGTGCCGGAGATGGCGCACGACGAACCAGTGTCAGCAAGGTGAGATCGTCTTCGATGGTGGAAGCGAAACGTTTGGTGTCGGCAACAATGCCATCGACCAGTTGTTGTCCGGTGACTTTAGGTCCGAGTGTGACCACGGCGGCGGCTAAACGATCATCACCGTATTCTTGCTTGTCACTGTCCATGGCTTCAAGAATGCCGTCCGTGTACTGCAAAAGTCCTTCGCCGATTTCCAATTTCATGTCGATGGGGGACAATAGATCACGGAACCGTTTACCACCGAAAAGTCCCAACGCCGTGCCAGTTTTTCCCATCAATGCGGTGGTCGTCTGATCGCCAAAACGCAAATGAAGTCCCGGATGATGACCGGCAAGGGCGACCGTGAGAGCGCCGGTAGATGGCGTCAGCAAAGCCGCGAAGAGCGTAATAAATTGTCCAGGCAGTAAGTCTTGGCGTACGTCTTCATTGAGCGCCACCAAAAGATCCGGCAGCTCGCGATTTTCTTGCCGCAGCGTGCGCAAGGTTTTTACCATGCCCGCCACCGCCATCGCCGCTTGTACGCCATGGCCAGCGACATCGCCAAGGACGATCAGCACATTGCCGTTTGGCATCACCCCGACGTCATAGAAATCGCCGCTGACGCCTGACTTTCCTTCATAATAAACACCGAGTTCATAGCCAGGAATGTCAGGTAAGCGTGCCAGCAGATGCCGTTGCAGACGCTCGGCTTTGGCCAAGTCGGCGGCGTCGATTCCCAGATCGGTAAGATCGGTCGCGTCCAAGACATCGCGTAGCAGATGTAATTTTTCACCAGTGATCGACCAGTCGGCGCGTGCGACTTGTTCGCCTTCGTGGAATGAAAACGTCGCACCTGGATCGGCGATGATGTGTTCTAACGCAGGCATTCCACGTTCTTCGCCAAGTTGCGCATCGCGGGGTACACCTTCAACCAGCCAAATGCGACGAACGGGCGGCGCAGCCAAATCAAGACGCCCGCTTTTGTTGGTCAGCGAGAAAAAGCGCAGGAGTTTTTTCAGGTCTCCGTCGGGAACGTCGCCCGTAAACGCGGGTTTAGCGCCGTCAGACATTAACTCTTGAGAACTGACTTCAAAGGTTTCTAAACTGCTGATGCCGCTGCTCTTTTCATTGAGCAAAGAGGTCGGATCGGAACCCGGTGGAAGCAGACGATAGGTGAATTGTTGACCACCGACTTGCAGAATATCGCGGTCGCTTAGGACGCGCGCAGCTGATAAGCGATGACTATTGCAATAACTTCCGTTGCGACTGCCAAGATCAACCATGGTCCAGTAGGTCGTGTCGTCCCACGTGAGGTCGCAGTGATGCCGCGAGGTCAGGGTGTCTTGGATAATGATGTCGGCTTCATCACCACGACCGAAAGCGTAGGTACGCTGGGGTAGTAATTGGATGATGCGGTCGTCACGAGCGACCAAGTAAAATTCAATAAATGCGACAGCCATGCGGGTAAGGGTAGTCTCAAAAATTGCGCGGCGCAATCCGGCGCTTGTTTGGTACGCGTTGTATGCACCTGCGCTGGTCAAATTGTCTCTTACGTTTCATCAGGGCTACACCAGTCAGATCCGGCAGGCAGAGAATGACAATGGACCTTACACAGAGGTATTGAGGGAAAAGATGGTCAAAATCGAGTGCTGGCTTCGAAAGAATGATGCGGATGCAACTGACTCTGGCGTAATAACAGATCACGTAGTACAGAAGCTGGTCAACATAATACCCAAACCGGGAAATAATATTGTGAACCATGGCACTGTCTCTCTGCGAGGAGTTCAATCTCACCCTGTGCTTAACCAGCGCTGGCAGTTGGCGGGAATGTGGTCTCCCGTCATTTTGGTAATGAGTTTTTGTACGCCACTGAGTGCGAGTGAATTGGTGATGACGGATCTGAATATTGGCATTGAATCGTTGCCCACCGCTTTCGATTTTACCGTCCAGGATGGCTCCAGTACACGTAGCGGAAGCAGTCAATTCAATTCGGGTTTGGGCCTGAGTGCGCGCGCCGTTTACGCCTTTTCTTCTCCAGGATCAAGCGGCGCATTTTTTGTTGGTGGAGCGTTGGCGTTAGGTGTTTATCGCTATGAAGACAGCGGCACCTATCAAGTGGCCATGGCGCGCGCGGTGGTCGGCTATGCTTACAGCCTTGATGATCAATGGACGATAGAAGTATCGCCCTGGGCAGGTTTGGGTTACGGGCGCATGCGTATCCCCGGCAATGGAGTTAGTGATGATCATAATGTCAGCGGAAAAGTTTTCGATTTCGGCGCGAATCTTGGTGTCACCTATGCCCTCTCACATTCGTGGCTAATTGGCGCACGGATTGGCTGGCAGGTCGTCGATGCAAACCTTGAGGGCGATGGTCTGAAACTGACATTGACGCAGTCAGGACCCACGGGATTCCTTGGCGTTGTTTACCGTTTTGGCGGCACTCCTCCGTCTATTCGCTGAAGGCCTGACGATATGACCTCGCGTATGCCCAATGATCTGACGCGCTTGCCGAAATCGGACGACGACAGCACGCGCTATCGTCCGGCAGCAACGAATTCAGCGGCGTTTATTCCTAAGCGAGATGGCGATACGGATTTGGTAACGCCTGAGCAACGTGCGCGCTGGGAGGGGAAAGAAGTCGAGACTCGCGAGCCAATTAATTTACGGCCGGTTCTCAGTGAAAGCGGAAAAAAAGGACCAGTTTCGGGGGCTCAGTGGCCGCATCATGATATCGGCGATCTGCTTGGTGAAGGCGGCATGGCGGCGGTTTATCTAGCGCGTCGACGCGATAACGGCCGCTTGGTGGCGCTGAAAATTTTACCAGCACGTTTCGCTGATGATGCGGCGTCGCGCAAACGTTTTGAACGTGAAGCGCAGATTTCACAGGCGATTGATAGTCAACATGTCATCAAGGTCTGGAACGCCGGCCGTTATGGTCCGCTGTGCTATTTGGAAATGGAGTTCGTTGATGGCACCAGCTTGGGTGAAGACCTCAAACGTCGTCGCGAGAGCGCGGAAAAACCATTTACCAATGACGAAGTCATTGAGTTGGCGTTGCAAGCTGCTGATGGGCTGATGGAGGCGGCAAAACTCAATCTCGTGCATCGTGACATCAAACCTGGCAACCTCATGCGTACGCGTGATGGAGTGCTTAAAGTGGCCGACTTTGGCATCGTCAAAGTTATCGGCGAAGAGGCGCTGACGATGGCCGGTACGGCGATGGGCACGCCGTCATATATGAGCCCGGAACAGGGTCGCGGCGACGCGGTTGATGCTCGTGCTGATATTTATTCGTTAGGCGTGGTGATGTATGAGTTATTAACCCTCAAGCAGCCCTTCGAAGAAGCCACTGCGGACGCATTAATTTATCAACATCACTTCGTTGAACCCAAATTGATCACCGACTTGGTGCCAGATTGCACGCCGACTCTGCAAGCCGTGGTATTTAAATGCCTGCAGAAATCATCGGATAATCGTTACGCCGATGCGGTGTCCTTGATTCGTGATCTCAATCTGCTGAAGGGCGGGCACGAACCGGAAATCGCGGTTTTCTATAAAGGCCGCATGAATACGGGCGCAGATGAAGCGCTTGCTCGACACGGCGGCGGTTGGCGGCGGTGGTGGAAACATGCCTTAGTTGGCGTCGCATCGTTGATATTAATCGTCGCGCTTGGGGTGTGGTGGCTGTTGGCGAGTCATGCCCAGGCGGACTCGCTGCGTGGTCGCTTGACCGTGCTCGATACGCCACAGGCAATTCCTGTTTCGGCGGGAGCTGATCTTAGTCGTCTTCGTGGTCTGGTTGGCGAACGTGATCAACAAGTGGCTCGCTGGGCTGAAAAAATGCAGCAGGTGGAAGCGTTGCGCCAACGCTTTGCGGCCTTGCCAAATGTTCCATTGGACTTTGCGCAGATCGCTGCCGCGAGTGAAATATTGACCGCATATCAACAATTGTGCGGAACTAATGAACCGTTGGTGACGGGATGGCGTGCTCGTTTGGATGACGCCGCTCGTGAAAAACGCGAAGTTCGTACGGCGTTATCCGCGCTTGATCGTCAAGATGCAGTGCCCAAGGATCAGCTCGAACGCTTACTCGTATCGTTGACGGTTGCTCGACGTTTGCTGTCTTCCAGTAATGCCGATGTCACGCGTTGGGCGCAGCTTTTAGAGAAAGCAAAAGCAACCTTGGTGGAGCTGCGTGCTCGACTCGTCCTCATCGACACGACTCAGGTATTGACGGCGACATTGCAACGAAGTGCGCGTGATGACCTCGCACGCTGGAATGCTTTGATGGGAGCGGCGAACGAAGAAGGCATTCGCTGGACGGCAAAAATGAAGGTAGCGCAAGAACAGCTGGCGACTTTACGACAAACACTTGCTCAACTTGATAGTGGCGAATTCGCTTCTTTGGTGACCTCAGCAGCATTGGCAAATGAATGGTCCGCATTTATTGCTATGGCTGATCACGATGACGTTGATGTCGTGCGTTGGCACCAGCGATTAGCGTTAGCCAAGGAGCAGCGCGATACGTTGGCCAAACACTTGGTGGTACTCGATCAAAATCAGTCGATTGAGCGGGCTCGCCTTGATGCTTTGCAAGTGGATTTGGCTGCCTATCGCAGGATTGCTGGTGACGATGCGGCAGCGCGTGGTTGGCAAGTGAAGCTCGATGATACTCGTGGGCGTATTGCGACATTACGTCAGGTCTTGGCTTCCCTGGCGGACAAAGAACAGCTTTCGCAGGCGGAGCAACAACTGTTACGTTCGACGGTTGCAATTCTTACGAGTCAGCAAGCGTTAGATCAGAGCGAAATCACTCGCATCAATCAGCGTTTGGCGCGTGATGACGCGAATCTTGTGCTCTTAAGCCAACGCTTGGCCGTACTTGATCGCTCAGAAGATATTAATGATGCGCTACGTCCGCTGCTCGATCAATTTGAGCGTCTTGCGCTGGTCGACGATCCTCGTCGTGCAAAATGGAGACAAAAAATTGATGAAGTGGTGGCGTTGCGTCGCCGATTAACCGCACTCGATGAACATCAGCCCTTGGCGAAAGAGGCGACGGTTGATCTTAAACGTCTCATCGCCTTGGTCGGCCCGGCACCAGCAGATGTTCGGCGGTGGAGCGATATCATCGCTGCGGTTACGGCACACAAATCCGCGCTTGCGGCTTTGGATCTGGTGGGACCACCGGGTGAAAATGCGACTGAGCGTCTTGATCGTTTGCGTAAGCTGGTTGGCGATGCCGATGTGGATGTTCAGCGTTGGCAAGGCAAGCTAGATCGCGTGACCACGTTACGAAGCCATTTAGAAAATCTTGAACGAATCTATGTCTTACCACAGACGGCGAACGATGATTTGCATGCATTGCGCTCGCTCATTGGCGATGCGGATCCATTAGTCATCAGTGCGGCGGCACGCGTGAAAATGTTGACTGGACCAGGACGTCCGCTGTGGGCTTCTGACTTTGGTCGTGATGAGTTTGGCCTTTACGCTGACATGAAGATGTGGCAGCAAGTCCAACGCTTTCGTTATATCCCGGCGGGCGCTTTCATCCTTGGTAGTGGAGCGGAAGAATCTGGTCGTGAAAAAGACGAAGCTCCCATCGCCGTACGTTTAACCCGTTCCTTGTGGTTGGCGGACACCGAATGCACCCAGGGTATGTGGGCGCAAATAATGTTGAAAAATCCAGCCTATCATTCACAGGCAGGACATCCGGTCGAGCGAGTGTCGTGGAATGACGCGCAAAAATTTCTCGCACTTTTATCCAAGCGTGCGCAAGGCGGCGCGCCGTGTCGTCTACCGACCGAGGCGGAATGGGAATATGCAGCCCGTGCAGGATCGAGCGGTCGCCTCCCAGGACATGATGTGATTGGCGGCGAAGACATTGATCGCATGGCCGTTCACGCGGGCAATGCGGGTGGTTCGTCTGGTCCGGTGCGTGGTCGTCAACCCAATCGACTCGGCTTGTACGATACGCTCGGTAACGTGTGGGAATGGTGCCAGGATGCGTACGCGCCATATCCACTGGTGCCCAGCAGCGATCCCTTGGCAAATCAAGGAACCAAACGCGTCGTACGAGGCGGATCGTGGGAGGACGCATCTTCATTACTAAGAGTTGCCGATCGTCATGCATTGGCAGCAGATGTGCAATCTGCGTATGTCGGGCTGCGCATCGCTATCGACGTGGTGTGGACGCCATGACGGCAGTCCGGCAGTCCGGCAGTCCGGCAGCCCGGCCGTCACGTGGAACACCGGTCAGCGGTGGACCATTCCATCTTCAATCAACCAATTTCGACGTAAAGGAAAACAGTTCTTTCTTCGGAATGCGGAAATTTCGCACGCTGCTTTTGCAGTTTTTCGTGCTGCCGATTTTCTCCGCAACGCCGAATCTTCAACCGACATTGTCGCCGATTTCCGACATGACCATTCTTGAAGATAGCGCTATTCAAGGCATTGCTCTCAGCGGCATCAGCGATGGTGGAGATAGCGTCGCGCAGACGCTGACCATTACTGCCGTTTCAAGCAACCCGGCAATCGTGCTGAATCCGTCCGTGGTTTACACCAGCCCATCGGCAACCGGAACGTTGTTATTGGTGCCGGTTTCCGATCAGTTTGGCACCGTGACCGTGACCGTAACAGTACAAGATAGCGGAGGAACCACAGGCGGATCCATCGATACGGTGGTGAGAACATTCATCGTGACAGTATTGCCGGTGAACGATCCGCCACTGATGGATGTGATTACCGACCGCACGATTTTAGAAGATAGTCCGCTGCAAACCGTTGCTTTGACCAATGTCGTATCTGGCCCGGCGAATGAAGCTGCTCAGTCGATTACGATTACGGCAGTATCATCGCGTCCTGATGTGATCCCGAATCCAACGGTGTCGTATACCAGTCCTGCCAGCAGCGGATCGCTAACGTTTACGCCGGTACCACACGTCAGTGGGGTTGCGACTATCCTTCTGACCATCACCGATAACGGCGGTACGACGAATGGTGGCTTAGCCGTAACCAATATGGCTTTTACGGTGACCGTTAGTGCGATCTCGCATACCCCAGTCGTGGTCACGAATAACACCCTTACTTTGGCGGTTGGAACGAGCGCGGTCATTCCGCGATCTTTGTTAGAGGTTACGGATTATGGGCCGGCGGCACAATTAACCTATGCGGTGGTAACCACTCCGACGGCAGGAAACGTGCGTTTAAACGGTGCATCTTTGGGCGTCGGTGGGACGTTTACGCAGGCTGATATTAATTCGGGGTTACTGTTGTATCGACATACCGGCCTGGGTGGTGGTACGGATAGTTTTGTTTTTACGGTAACCAATGCTGAAAATAATAGGCTGTCGGCGACATCTTATATGATCACCATTACTGGCGCTCCAGCTACCACCATACCAGTGGTGACACTGCCTGGGAGTGGCGTCACTTGGGTACAAGGTGGTGGGCCGATGATTTTGGACAACGGCGCAACGGTCAGTGATACGAGTGGTACGTTGGTGGGTGGAACGTTAACGGTGTCGGTGGTGACCAATTCCGGTACGGGCGATGTTTTATCGATTCGCAGTGTCGGCACGAGCATTGGGCAGATCAATGTTTCAGGTAGCGTGGTCACCTATGAAGGATCAACCATTGGCACCGTCAGCGGCGGTTCTGGTACGGCGTTATCCGTGGCGCTGGCTGGTGCCGCTACTCCGGCGTCAGTTGAGGAGTTGGTACGTAATCTCCGTTTTAATAATGTTTCCCCAGGGCCTTCAGGCGCGACACGCACCGTGCAGGTGGTCTTGGTCAATGGTACGAGTGGCGCCAGTGCGCCCGTGACCACGGATGTGGTGATGCAATTGGTCAATCAAGCTCCGTTGGTGGCGCTGCCAAAAGTCACCGTTGCTTATTTAGAAGCGAGCGGCGCTGCCGTGTTAGATAATTCGGCTACCGTGAGCGATGCCGATTCGCCGACGCTTCCTGGTGGTTCTTTGGTGGCGACATGGACAGCGAACGCCACTGTCGATGATTTTTTGGCGATTCAAAATCAAGGTTCGGGTGTAAATCAAATTTCGGTGAGTGGCTCTGCGGTGTCGTGGAATGGCAGTCAGATCGCCACGATAAGCGGAGGCAGCGCTGGTACGGCAATGACCTTAACGTTGACGGCGGCGGCAACTCCCGCAGCGGTGCAAGCGGCTCTGCGAAATCTTACGTTTCATAATCAGTCGCCGACCCCATCGCTCGCGCTGCGTCAATTATCAGTAACGGTCAGCGATGGTGTGGGCGGTATTTCAACCGCAGCCACCTTGACGGTCGTCGTCCAGGCAAGCGATAATGCTCCGGTGGTGACCTTGCCTTCGCCTCCGACGACTTGGTTACAGGGTTCTGTTGAGCAAGTGATTGATGCAGGCACCGGGGTAACCGACGTCGATAATGTTGTTTTTGATACGGGTTTGTTGGTAGCAGAATTCACCAGTGGCGTTACTGCCGATGATCGTTTAACGATTTCCAGTGAAGGTTCTGGCGCTGGGCAGATTGATGTAATCGGCACCGATGCGCGTTATGGTGGGACCATCATCGGTATTGTTACGGGTCCGGGTACGATCAGCAGTGGTTTAGTCGTGCGTTTAAATTCGTTTGCCACGGTAGCGGCGACGCAAGCGTTGCTGCGTCGTTTGGCATTTTCCAACGTCGGTGTGCCGCCAGTAAACGGTGTACGCACCGTGCGCGTCTATGTGACCGACGGCTCCGGAGGCACCAGTCTACCGGTGACGACCACCATCAACGTGCAGGCAATCAATGTTGCGCCTGTCGTGACGCTGCCGACCGCAGCAGTGGCGTGGACGGAACACGCATCGCCGTCATTAATTGATACGGCAGCGACGGTCAGCGACAGCGATTCGGCTTCGTTCAATGGCGGAACTATGGTGGTAACGTTGACCACCGCCGTGGTTGGCGATGACCTCAGCATTCGCAACGTTGGCGTGGGCGCTGGTCAAGTATCGGTGAGTGGCAATACCATCTTGGTGAGTGGCGTATCCGTCGGCTCGTTTGTGGGTGGTGCGGATGTCACTCCGTTGACGATAAATTTTACAGCACAAGGAACGCCGGCAATTGCTCAGGCAATTTTGCGGGAAATTCAGTTTCAACATGCTGGCCAATTTATTGCCGTCGAAACCCGCACGGTAACGGTCACGGTTTCGGATGGCATTGATCCTAGCGTGGCGGCTTCTTCGCTCATCACCTTGTCACCAGTCGATGATCCGCCCACCACCAGTGCGGTGACCTTGGCCACGGTGGTGGATGTTCCGGTCACGGGAACTTTGCCAGGGAATGATCCCGAAGGCGGGACATTAACGTGGGAATTGGTTACGCCGCCCACCACCGGCACGCTCACGCTCGATGATGTTAATACTGGTGCGGTAACTTACACGCCAGTAAGCGGCCAAAGTACCGATGTCACGTTTACCTTTCGCGTCAGCGATGGCGTAACGTGGTCCTCGCCAGCGACGGGAACGGTGCGCATGACGGCGCGACTGGCAGCGGTACGGCCATTGATCATCAGCAGTCCACCACGCGAAGCCGTGATCGGTGCGACGTACACGTATCAGATTACGGCGGCGTTAAACGCCTTGCCGCCAGGTGCTGATTTACGCTATTTCGTTGTCGGCACACCAGCTGGAGCAACGGTCACGGTCACGGCCACTCGAATTACGGCGACTACGGCTACGCTTACCTGGGATCAGACTGGTGCGCCCGATACGCATCGTCAGATAGGCGTTTTGGTAAGCGATGTCGTTACGGGGACGGCCACCTATCAAGCTATTCATGTATTATGGTTGGCGGTAGCGCCAGGAGGTGCAGGATGAGCAATATGCATAATCACCATAATGATGAGCTAAGCACTCTACGAATTCAGACCACAAAGCGACGTTGGTACGCAGTCCTTACGGCTTGTTCGCTGAGCACGCTGTTCATCGTTGCTGGCTGTGGTGGATCGGGTGCCGGCAAGTCGGATAATTCATTGTCTGGTGCGATTTCTAGCACGCGTGCGCATTATCAAATTATGGATTTGGCAACTGGGCAATTTTCCGCGACTGGCGACGTCGCGGATATCGCCACCAATCCGATTTATCGCACCAGCAAGTTGGTATTTCGTTTGGTCGATGTGGGATCAGGTACGGTCGGCACCAGCGCATCGGGTTTGGGCGCTGCCTTGGATCCCGTCGCGACGGCGGTGGGCTCGACGCCATTTTATTTGGCGGTGTTTGAAACCACGCAAGCGCAGTGGCAAACCATCGCTGGCAACACGCCGTGGACTTTGCTGACGTCGCTGGACGGCACCAATGATGTCAGAATCGGCAGTGATTATCCAGCTATCGGCATCAGCTACGATTTAGTGACCGCTGCCATCTCGTCATATCGCAGTGCACATAGCGTGACGTTGGCATTGCCGAACGACACGCAGTGGGAAATCGCATGCCGTGCTGGCGGTAGCAGCACGTATGCATGGGGCAATAATGATGATTCCATGACGGTCACTGCGGCGGCGGTGGTATGGGAAACCGCCAACAATACGCGCGGTGCTCGTCCAGTTGGTCAACGGAGCGCGAGTTCACTCGGCATTTTTGATATTCACGGCAATGTTGCCGAATTAACCAGCGACGTCCATTTGCGCGGTGGCTCATGGAATGATCCACTCAGTACCGCGCGCGCCGCGCATCGGGCGAATATCGATCCATCGACACGTCATCTGCTGGCGGGGGTACGGTTGATGTATGTACCGTAATGGGATCTCTGAGTTTTGCGTGGTGTACACGCGTTGTCCGCCCGTGCGTCGAGCAAGGTGAATAACTTTTTTTTAAGGATTCCAGCGTCTATGAAAAACCGCAGTTTTATCACCGTGCTCGCGCGAAAAAAACTGAGCGGATTTGTTGGCTGGCTGCCAGTGCTGCTGTGCTTGATGATGGCGACGACGTCACTGTCAGCGGCGACGTGCACGTGGAGCGGGGCAGCGAATGGTAACTGGAACGACGCAGGCAATTGGGATGCGCTGCCAGTCGCAGGTGATGACCTCCATTTTGCTGGCTCAGCGAATCTGACCACGACCAACGATTTCACCGCCGACACCAGCTTCAACAGCATCACCTTCGATAGCGGGGCCGGGGCGTTCACGCTGGCTGGTAATCGCATCACGTTAGCGGGAAATGTCATTAATAATTCCAGCATCAGTCAACATATTTCTTTGGCTATGATCATGGCAGTAACGAGCACCTTCGATTGTACTGGTGGCGACATCAGGCTTAGTGGAGTCGTTAGCGGTACAGGTGGGCTTATCAAATCTGGAAATAATAATTTACGCATGGGCATCGATGATATCGCCCTGACCATGACGTACAGCGGCGGTTCAACGATTAACACCGGTGCACTTGTGGGTTCATCGCAGAACAATGCATGCTTTGGTACGGGTACGATAACTATCGGGAACGGTGCGACCCTTTTCTTACAGCGTAACCATATCACCAACGATATCGTCAACGATGGTGGAAGCATTTTTTTTGATAATGGCTGGGGAAATTCTATTTCAGGAACTATTACCAACAACGCGAACTTGAATTTAATCTGCTACTATACTGGGCATGTCATAAGCGGGGTTATTTCTGGTTCTGGCGGGATCGCTGTGACAGGCTTCGTAAATGGCTTTGCGGTATTCACCGCGGCTAATATGTATACCGGTACCACTACCATTTCGTCGGGGACTTTGCAGATCGGCAATGGTGGGACGACAGGATCACTGTCGTCATCTTCCGCCATAACGGTCACTAGCCCTGGTATTCTTAAGTTTAATCGATCCAACTCCGTCGCTCTTGGCACCGACTGCGCCAGCGTAATAAGTGGCAGTGGGTCAGTGACGCAGGCAGGCAGCGGGACATTGGTTGTTGGTGCTACGCAAACGTATACCGGTGCGACCACCATCACCGCGGGTACCTTGCAGATAGGCGATGCCGGGACTGTGGGCGCCTTGTCGATCAACAGCGCTATCACCGTCACGTCTCCTGGCACGCTTGCGTTCAATCGCAGCGACACCATCACCGGCGGGGTCGAATTCGCCAACGTGATCGATGGGACCGGTGCGGTGACGCAATCCGGTAGCGGCACTGTAATTTTTGTGAGTACGCAGACCTATTCCGGCGCGACCACGGTCAGCGCTGGCACTTTGCAAATCGGCAATGGCAGCACGGATGGCTCCATTTCCACCAGCGCCAGCATCACCGATAACGCGGCGTTAGTGTTTAATTCCGCCATTGCCAGCGCGTATGGAAATGTCATCAGCGGCAGCGGCACGCTGACCAAAACCGGCCCTGGTGCGCTGACGCTGAGCGGCGCGAATACGTTGAGTGGTGGACTGACGCTCAGCGTGGGCACGGTGAATATTAACCACGCCACCGCTCTGGGCACTGGGACTTTCACCATCGCTGGTGGAACGACGATCAATAATTCGACGGGCGGTTCCATCACCCTGACGGCAAATAATGCACAAACCTGGAATGGTGATTTTACGTTCACCGGCACCAACGCGCTCAACCTCGGCACTGGCGCGGTGGCCATGGGTGGAGCAACTCGTCAGGTGACGGTTTCGGCTTCGACGCTGACCGTCGGCGGAGTGATCGGCGGCAGCGGCGGGCTGACCAAGGCCGGTGCAGGAACGCTGATGCTGGGCGGCGCAAGTACGTACAGTGGCGCAACAGTCGTCAGCGCGGGAACCGTGAAATTGTTGGAAAATGTGGCGCCAATCGGTGCCTTGATTCATTACGCTTTCGACTCGGTCGCCGGCGCAAACGTGCCAAACACCGGCAGTCTTGGCAGTGCGGCGGACGGTACGTTGCACAACGCCAGCGTAGTGGCTGGTAAGATCAGTAACGCGCTGTCGTTCACTGGCACCGGCTCTGGCGTGATTACCAACAACACGGTGAGTATCGGTAATGCGTTTACTTTGGCGGCGTGGGTTTCTGCGACCAATGCCAATGGTGGTTTCGCCAGAATCATTACGAATAATTTCGCGACTTCAGCTTACTTGGGAACCAATAATGATAATCCAGCAAAGTTCCTGGTTTTCGTTGCTGGGGCAGATGATTCCTCATCCGTTCCCGTCGACACCACCGGGACCTGGCATCACCTTGCCCAGGTGTGGGACGGAGCGAATAATCACCTTTACTACGACGGGTTTTTGGTAGTCGGCCCGAGCACCCATGGAGTGGATACCACTCTATTAACTTCGAAGTTTGGCTTCGGCTGCAACAGTGGTGGATACGACAACGAGAACTGGAACGGAAAAATGGATGACGCCTACGTTTATGGGCGGGCGCTGACCCCAACAGAAATACTGGCGCTTCAGGCGGTCGCTCTCACCGGCAATATTTTGCCAAGCACAACGTCGATCGAAATCGCTAGCGGAGCAGCGCTTGATCTCGGTGGCGTGACTCAGGCGGTCGTATCCCTGGCCGATTCTGGCGGCGGCGGTGGCAGCGTCACCAACAGCGGCAGCGCTGATGCCACGCTGACGGTCAGCGGGAGCAGCAACACGACTTTTAGCGGAATCATCAGCGATGGCAGCACGAATAAAATTGCTCTGACTAAAGCTGGCAGCAGCACGCAAACGTTGACCGGAACCAATACCTATACCGGTGCGACCACCATTAGCGCTGGCACTTTGCAAATCGGCAATGGCAGCACGGATGGCTCCATTTCCACCAGCGCCAGCATCACCGATAACGCGGCATTGATTTTTAATCTCGCCACTTCCGGCACGTATGGGAACGTCATCAGCGGCAGCGGTACATTGACCAAAACCGGCGCTGGTGTGCTGACGCTGAGCGGGGCCAATACCTTCAGCGGCGGAGCGAGCTTGAGCACCGGTACACTGAATATCAATCACGCCACGGCTCTGGGCACTGGGACTTTCGCCATCGCCGGGGGAACCACGATCAATAATTCGTCGGGTGCCGCGATCAGCCTGACGGCGAATAATGCGCAAACCTGGAATGGTGATTTTACGTTCACCGGCTCTCATGCGCTGAACCTCGGCACTGGCGCGGTGGCCATGGGCGTAGCAACTCAGGTTACGGTTTCGGCTTCGACGCTGACCGCCGGCGGAGCCATCAGTGGCGCGGGTGGGCTGACGAAGGCGGGCGCCGGAACGTTGACGCTGGGCGGCACGAGCACATATAGCGGTGCTACTATCGTCAGTGCTGGCACCGTGAAATTAAACAATACTCCCACAGCGCCCGTGGCTGGATACGCGCGCTGGTTCGACGCCTCGACCTCAGCCAACATGACGCTCGCCAGCAGTCTGGTGAACCAGTGGAATGATTTAAGCGGCAATGCCGCGCATGCGACGCCGCAGACGGGAGATGGCTATGTGCACAATCCGACTTACGTGACCAATTCTCTCAACGGTCTCGGTGCCATTCATTTTGTCGGGGGCGCCAACATCATCGATAGCAATAATACCAATTTATTATTCGCGCGCGATTCCGGCATTCGGACTGTTTTTTCGGTGTTCAAGGGAGCTAGCTTTCTGCTCACGGATACGGCTACTTATCATTTTCATCGGTTCCTCAATCCCGACAATTCCTACAATCCCGACCCCGCCACTTCACTATGGGATAGCAGGTATGTAAGTACCAATATCACTGGTGGAACCACGTATGTGAATGGGACCGCGGTGAACGGCACCAGCTTTGCCATGCCCACCGCATCCAATAACGGATTCAACCTCGTGGCGGTGAGCGCCACAGGTAATGTGAGCGCGGATGGCTTCAACCGTGATCGTGTCTATAACTCAGGTGACCAGTATCAGGCCGAGGTGATCATTTACGATACCGTGCTGAGCGCTTTAGACATTGAGCGGGTGCAAAAGTACCTCAACGGCAAGTGGGGGCTTGGTATTGCCGGACTTTCTGGCGGCGGCGGCGGCGTCAACGCGCTGCCCACCGGCACGGCGCTCTCCATCGCTGCTGGTGCCACGCTGGACCTGAACAGCATTAGTCAGCAGGTCGCATCCCTGGCCGATTTTAGCGGCAGTGGCGGCAGCGTCACCAACAACGGCAACACCGATGCCACGCTGACGGTCAGCGGAGCCAGCAGCACGACATTCAGCGGCGTGATCAGCGATGGCAGCGCCAAGAGTGCTCTGATTAAGGACGGCAGCAGCACGCTGACCTTGTCCGGCGCCAGCACCTATACCGGCGCGACGACGATCAGTAGCGGTACGATCAGTGTCAGTTCGCTCAACAAAGTGACGGGTGGAACGGTCAGCAGCAATCTCGGCGCACCTACCTCCGCAGGCAACGGGACCATCGCCATCGGTAGCACGGCGACGGCAGGAACGTTGCTCTATACCGGAACGGGAGAGATCACCGATCGCGTCATCAATCTTACGGGAACGACAGGCGGCGGAATTATTGATCAATCTGGCACAGGATTGTTGAAATTCACCAGCGCGCTCACCGCGACCGGCGTGGGCGTGAAGACGTTGACGTTGCAAGGATCGACCGCAGGCACCGGTGAAATCACTGCGGCGATCGTCGACAGTTCGAGCGCCACTGCGCTCGCCAAATCTGGAAGTGGTACATGGACACTATCCGGAACGAATGCGTATAGCGGAGCGACGACGGTAAATGCCGGGACGCTGTTAGTGAATGGATCCATCGCGACCAGCAGCGCGGTGACCCTCGCCAGCAGCGCGATGATCGGCGGCAGCGGTACGACTTCGGGCGTGACGAACAACGGTGGCACCATCAGACCTGGATCAGCTTTGACCAAAGGTACATTGACCGTGAGTTCGGCGGATTGTTCCGGCGGAACCAATTCCACGGTGGCCGTGCGCGTGGCGGGCTATACCACGCCCGGCACTAACTATGATCGTTTGACGATGAGCGGCGCGCTGACGCTCGGTGGAAGTTCGATTCTGAGTATTGATGCGACGGGTCTCAGTGGCGCAGGAACTGCAACCGGCGTGATTCAAAGTGGCAGCATCGTCGGCACGTTTGCCAGCGTTCAGATCATCAACAATTCCACCGGCTTGACGATCACCGTGGTCTATAACGCCATGTCGATTGACATCGTGGTCGCGAATAGTCCGCCCGTGCTAGCCGCGATCGAAGCGGGAACGCTGGCGTACGCCGAAAACGCTGCGGCGACGGCGATCACCGCGACGACGACGGTGGCTGATGTTGACAGCGCCAATCTCGCCTCTGCCGTGGTGCAGATCACCGGCAGTTATCAAAACGGGCAGGACGTATTGTCGTACGTGCAAGTCGGCAGCATCGTCGGCACGTGGACGGTTGGCACTGGCACGATGAGTTTAGCGGGAGTCGATTCGCTGGCGAATTACCAGCTCGCCCTGCGCGCGGTAAAATACCAGAACACCAGCGATAATCCGAATACGTTGGTGCGTACGGTGAGCTTCATCGTGAACGACGGTACTGATCCATCAAATACCGTGACGCGGACGATCACGATCACGGCGAGCAACGATGCGCCGGTGCTAGCCGCGATCGAAGCGGGAACGCTGGCGTTTGCCGAGAACGCTGCGGCAACGGCGATCACCGCGACGACGACGGTAGCCGATGCCGATCATCTCAATCTTGCCTCGGCGACCGTGCAAATCACCGGCAATTATCAGAGTGCGGAAGATGTGTTGTCGTACGTGCAAGTCGGCAGCATCGTCGGCACGTGGACGGTCGGCACCGGCACGATGAGTTTAGCGGGATCGGACACGCTGGCGAATTATCAGCTCGCCTTGCGCGCGGTGAAGTACCAGAACACCAGCGACAATCCGAACACGACC
>JAYVSL010000076.1:0-14018 GCA_043775355.1 Planctomycetota bacterium | reverse complement strand
CGCAGGAAAATCGCGGGCTGGGACCATAATTACCTCATCCAGCTCCTCGCCAGAATAGCCACGCCCGTGTCACACGAGGGGTAATGCAATTGCCCTGAGCACGAGGTCATCGCACTGGACGGCGCATCACTCGCACCACCATGCCAGCCATGCGTGGGCTCTTGGCAATCATCGCGACCATCCTCGTCATCGGCTGCGTGTTGCCGTGGCTTGGTCGCCAGCCGATTCAAAGTCGTGCGCCCGTGGTGGCGCTGTCGCTGCCGCGCACGCTTGATCCGTGCATGGCAACGCGGCTTGATGAATTTCGCCTGATTACTTCATTATTTGAGCCATTGATCCGCTTGGATGCTGCCACGCTTAAGCCGCAACCAGCATTAGCTGAACGCTGGGAGACCAATGCCGATCAATCACTTTGGACCTTTACCATTGATCAACGTGCACGTTGGCAAGATGGACGAGCGGTGGTGGCGAACGACATGCGTCGTGGTTTGCTGCGACATCTTATTACACAATCGCCGAACGCATTTTATCTAGAAGGACTCGTCGCCGGCGCAACCTGTGCGGCCACTGACCTCGCGCAGCGGCGAATCATTTTGGAACGCGACTGCGGCCTACGCTGTCCCGATGACCACACGTTGATCGTCCAACTGGAACATCCGGCCCCCTATCTGACGACGATCTTGTCGTTGATGGCCTTCGTACCATTGCTGCCAGAACAAGATGTCGATAACGATGTCGGTCGCCGCATATGGACCGATCCCACCACGGTGATTGGCAATGGGCCATTCCGCTGCAACGAATACACCCCGCGTCACCATTACGATTTTATTCCGAGTCCGTCTTATGGCGGAGCGCATCCTGCACATGGACCCGTACGAGCTTTCATCATCGATGATCCTGGGACTGCTTTACGCTTATACCTGAGTGGCGGTGTTGATGCGATTTTTTTACTCCCCTCGGACGCCGTGGGAGATTTACGGCGAGAACATGTCTTTGGTATGCAACAAGCGCCATCGCTAAGCACCGCGTTTTTGCGCGTACGTACGGTTCCCAGGCCCAACGATAATCCCTCGATCACTCGCGTTTTGCAACATCCTCGCTTCCGACGTGCGCTCGCAACGGGACTCGATCGACGAGCCATCAGCGAATATCTGATGCAGGGCAATACCACCCCCGCAACGACTTTCGTCCCCGCTGAACTGAAAAATTATTTGCCCTACCAAGCCCCTACCGCCGTACTTGCTGACAATCTTGATCAAGCCATCGCCGATATGGCAGCAGCACGCGCGGACTTAGGAACCATTCCAGAAATTGAGCTAACAACTCCAAGCCAACCCTCAGAGCGTCAAAGCACGGTTGAACTGATCGCTGATCAATGGCGACGGCGCCTTGGCATTGATGTTCGACTGGTGGTGATGCCCCAAACCGAATTGCGCAGTCACGAAATCAGTATTGATTACGACTTACTCCTTGCCGTTTGGTTGGGTGATTTTCTTGATCCCACTACCTTTCTTGACTGCTTTCGCATTGAAGCCGGAGCCAACCGCACCGGCTATGCGGATCCGCTGTATGATAAATTACTCGATACTGCATCGACCAGTATCGGCGATGCGCGTTGGCAAGCGTTGATGGCCGCTGAGCAACGATTGGTCGAAGCCGTGCCGCTCATTCCGCTCTTCCACACGTCATGCTCGTTCTTAGCGCGCCCAGGAATTGAGGGCATCACCGCCAACCCATTGGAAATCGTGCATTTTGATCAAATTCGTTGGGCCAACGCGCCAGCGCAATAACTCGATCAACGAATAACCGATCGGTAATAAGCCGATCGGTTTGTTTCTACGTTCGATAAAAAGGTGAGGATGACAACCCTCGCGGATGCACCTCGACGATGCATGCGCTGACGATGGTTGATTGCGATCAAACCGTTGCTGGTTCGACCAATAAAGTGACTGTCACGCGATTGGCGGATTGCTCCACCGAGGCGATGATGTCAAGGTTGACGCCGAGCAAAGCGCGCATGCGTTCTGCCGTAGCGCGGGCGGCGATCGGATCGGGATCGCCGTTGGTATCGAACGACTCGAAGCGGTCGGCGCCGCCACAAGCGTTCAGGTAAGCAACCAGGTTTTCGACTTCCGGGGATGACACGTGCATCGGTGATCTCCTGTGAGTGAGTTTACTCTTCGGGTGCGGCAACGGTGACGCAAGGGCTGCATGTTTCTACAACAAAAACGGTGATCAGCACACTGGCTTCGCCATGGTTCGACCATCAACCGCGGTCGTCTCCATTCGACACGTTACTTGCCGCGCTGGTCCACCACTTGACTGACAAAACGCTGGTCGAAACGCTGGTCAAAACGCTGGTCAAAACAAGCCGAGTTGGAGACGCGTGAGTGCGCGCTAGATTACTAGCGTGTTGCCCACCATCGCTCTCACAATCCCGGTACCCAATGACATCTATGGGCGACCAGCGTTAGCGAAACATTTTCGACTACGATTTAAGCACCGGTCTGAAAACGCAGAATTAAACCAGAGTGCACAGAGGCGCAGAGGAAAAGGACTCGCCAATTCATCGGCGCATTCGGGTCTTGCTCTTTTCACCACCCACCCGATGGCCCCTCTGCGCCTCTGCGCCCTCCTGTTAAAACTGCCTTTCCAGACAGTCTCTAAGCGTTGCCACAGTGATTCGCTGAACGAAATCTTGGTATGATAAAATATTTTCTGCTGCGCTATTGGTTCCTGATCGGGCTCGTGCTGGTGATCATTTTAGCAGCATTTTTTCCATGGATTGGTGCGCGCGGCGGCCCGCTTTATCCGCAAATAACTGTGCATTTAGCCGTGGCCGGCGCATTTTTGATCGGTGGTTTGACGCTGCCGCTCGCGCAACTGCGGGCCGCCGCAGGGCATCTGCGGCTTCACGCCTTTATCCAACTTTTCTGTTTCGTTGTGATCCCTGTGTTGGTGTGGTTAGCGCTTCCGTTGATTACTCAATGTGGTGCATCGCCCGCTATCGCACAGGGCTTCATGGCGCTTGCCTGTCTGCCCATCACCATCGCATCGTGCGTGATTTTCACCCGCGCCGCTGGCGGCAACGAAGCGGGAGCACTGTGCAATTCGGTGCTCGGCAATCTTCTCGGTTTGATCATCACGCCAGCATTATTACTGCTGCTGCTCGGCATACATGGCGACGCGCCAATGACGGACGTATTCAAGCAACTCTCGGTCGAGGTTTTGCTTCCGCTGACGATCGGACAAATCACCCGGATCCTCGCCGGTGAACGCGCCGTCGTTTTTGAGCGATTACGCCAAATCCCCAGTATGTTTCTTCTTTATCTGATTTTCTGCGTCTTTTGCGCGACTTTTTCAGCGGCGACAACCGCTGATACGGGGCGTAATATCGCCGTCACCATTTGCGCAGCGACCATTCTGCATGGCGTACTCTTAGGATTAAGCTGGTGGCTCAGCGGTCTGACTTTCTTCGGATTCACCCGTGCTGACCGGATTGCCGCGCTGTTGTGTTCGACGCAAAAAACCATCGCGCTGGGCGTACCGTTGCTGTCGATTCTTTATGAACATCACCCACAACTAGCGTGGCTGACTTTGCCACTGGTTTGTTACCATCCGCTGCAGTTGGTCGTCGGAGGAATCCTAGCGGCACGCTTTCGCGCAACGGCTCCTGTTGTTGGCAGCACAGGTGCTATCAACGCATAACGCTGGCGAAATTCGCCAGCGTTATGCACAGAAAACCGAAGAAACGCGTTTACAGGATTTTATCGATGATGCCGTAGGCCTTGGCCTCTTTGGCATCAAGCCAATAATCGCGATCGCAGTCTTCCTGAACTTTTGACATCGGCTGGCCAGTATTGTCAGCGAGAATTTGCAGCAACATATCCTTCATCTTCAAAATGCGCTTAGCGCTGATTTCAATATCGGTGGCTTGGCCACGCGCGCCGCCAAGCGGCTGATGCAGCAACACTTCGCCGTGCGGCAAAATGGCGCGTTCACCCTTGGTGCAGCCAGACAAAATGATGGCGCCCATACTGGCAGCCATGCCAGCAACGACCGCATGCACCGGGCATGACGCACGCTTAATCACATCATAAATCGCCATGCCGTCGACGATCGATCCGCCTGGGCTGTTGATGTACAGCGTGATTGGTTTCTTCGCGTCATCGAGTTGAAGCGCGAGGAACTGCTGAACGGCAGCGTTGGCAACCGTATTGTCGATTGCCGTGCCGAGGTAAATCGTGCGATCAAGAAATAGCCGGGTGGCTAAATCGACCGAGCGAGAGTCCTTCGACTTCGGAACCAGAACCTTTGGCAGGCTGGCGTTGGCGGACATGTCATCTTCATCGTCGTCGTAGCGCATGAGTGGGGATGCTAGAAGGAGGGTTGGAGGTCCACAAGAACGGGAATCCGCCAACCCCACGAACTGGGGTGAACGGCGCGAATCGATTCGCTGTCAATTTAGTCGTCGCGACGACCACCGAGCAAACCAAGTTGCATCAGATAGTAGACTAACCAAGCGATCGAGGTCACCGCTGCCGCAACATAGGTCAAACCAGCAGCCATCAGCACTCCGCGAACGGCATGGTCTTCTTCGCCAGGGCGAGTGATGCCAAGCGCAATGAGACGATCTTTAGCACGTGAACTAGCGTTAAATTCCACCGGCACGGTGACCAGCGTGAAAAGAGTGGCCGCACCGAACAATGCCACACCGACCAAACCGATGGTCAAAGCCAAGCCGCCTTTTCCCGCAGCAGCCTGTTGCGCCGCGCCCATCATGGCACCAGCAATGACGATCCACGGCCCAAGCATGCTGCCGATGTTCGCCACCGGTACCAACACGCTGCGCATCCATAGCGGCGAATAAGCCCGCGCATGTTGAATCGCATGACCGACCTCATGAGCCGCAACCCCTGCCGATGAGGCGCTGATACCGTTGTAAACTTCTGGACTCAGTGCCAGCGTTTTGGTCATGGGATTATAGTGATCGGAGAGAAAACCCTGATGTTCGACTACCGTCACATCGCTGATGTCCGCGTCCCGCAAAATACGCTCGGCCACTTCCCGACCGGTTAAGCCGCTGGCAATGGCAATGCGTTGCCCGCGTGAAAATTGCATTTTCACCAGCAAGGCGGCGCCGCCTGACAGCAACATACTGCCGATCAAAATGGCCCAGAAGAGGAGAATTGAGTCGAAGTGCATGGTCATTTCTCCAGAGGTCATGATGAGGGAGCACAATTGGTGCCGGAATTTGGTTCGAACTGACGCCCGCTCCACAATCCCGCAACCGCGCTCAACGCGTGCCCTTTTGCCACGATCAATGACCATCTCAAGTCTAACCCGATGCAAGCGCACGGATGTCCCATCGGATAGTGTGAGAGTCGATCGCACTCAAAGAATCCACGCTGGATTGCACCACCGCGAGTTGCGCTAGCGTCCGACATCGAACCCAGGGGTCTTTATGCGTCGCTTCACCAGCTCACTGTCACTGTTCGCTTTGCTTACCTTCACCCAGGTCACGCACACTGCCGAAACCGGCGCCACCGATCCCGTCACCAGCAACACTCCTGACGTGATTGGTACGGCCTGGGTGAAAACGCTGCGTCGAAATGACCTTGCCGCAGGTTTTTTGCTGCTGACTGCCGCCGATCAGACGCAAGCCAGCAAACAATGGCAAAAGCAAATCAGCCGACCTGATGCCTATGCTGATCTGCAAATCGATACCATTTTACGCATGGCGCAAGAAGCCAACGGCACCGATCAACTCCATGCGATGATCGCACCCTATCTTGGGAACCTCGAACCGCTGACGCTGGCAAAACAAATCACCGACGTCGCCGGTATACTGACAGCGGCGGCGGGTTCACAGCCACCTAGCGCAACGAACACCGGACTCGATTACGCAGGCTTACGCGACTGGCTCAAAAATTTGGCCTCCTGGGTGCCCAAAGCCGGTCTCACCGATCAAACCAAAACCAAACTCGCCATCACCCATATCGTCAGCGCGATCAATCTGAGTGGCCTCCATTCTGCTGCTGAAATTCGTGCTATGCCGCTGCCGGTGTTATTAAGTCGACTTGGACCTTCGTTACCAAAACTCAAAGAAGCGTTCGCGGTATTTGATGTGCGAATCGATGCCCTTTTAGATTCGATGACCTTTAAACTCACCAACGCCACCGCCGATCAAGCCGTTATCGCCGTCAATTTCACCTCGCTCGACAAACCTCGCACCATCGCGTTGAAATTGGTGCAGAAAGACGGCTCCTGGGAACTCGCCTCAGGGAATGACAATCCGCTTACCGGACTCAGCCAACTGGTGATGATGGCGTTACTCATGCAAGGTATGGGAAATACCACTCCCACACCGCCGCCCGCAGCGCCAATTGATGACGGCGCGTTATAATTTGTGACGCGTTAGCTACAAACTAATGCCGCTTATGCGTACGTTCCAATACGGGAATCAACGTTTGGCTCATGAACTCAACCATCAGGTGAACATCTTGCAGAATGACGCGCGCTTCATCGGCATCGATGTTGGAATCGGCAATCGATAGACTAATCGTTTTACTGAGCGCCGCCATCTGCCCAAGTTCTTCGACCACGGTGCGGAAAACATCAGAGTTTTCCACGCGCTGTATTCCAGGAGAAATCGCTTCAATAACAGCGTGACGTAAATGCGGATCGTCGTGCGCAATGGTAAGTAACTCGTCCGCACGCCATTGCCCCAGGTTTTCCCGATCACGAGAAACCGTCGCGTGATTTTTGTCGATCGCTTTCGCCAACTCGGCGCATTTGGTCTGACGCAAAAAGGTCAGGCGCTCTTCAACTTTCACCATGAGATTTTTCAATCTTACTCCTTTTATTCTCCTGAATATCATGCGTCTTTCTCAGTGAAAGATCGTCATCTAACTCAAACTCATCGGTGGGCGATGTCCGTTCAGATATTCAGGCGTTGCCATCGCTCGTTTTCCCGTGGGTTGCAAGCGGCTGATGGCACATGCGCCGTCAGCGCAGCCAACCAGCAATTCACCGCCTTCAATTCGTACTTTGCCTGGAGGTAACTCTGTCACTGTCGCGCGCGGTGATAACGCCAATATCCGCATTCTTTCGCCATCAGCCAATGCCCAACAGCCAGGAGCTGGTGTAAATGCACGAACCCAGCGTTCCAGCTCGACCCCACTACGATTAAAATCAAGATGACCGTCTTCCGGCAATAATTTGCGACACCGCGTCACTTGTGCGTCGTCTTGCGGAACCGCTGCAATGGTCGGCCAGTGATCAAGAAATCGTCCGAGAGCGACCGCCGACAATTCAGCAATCGCATCATGTAACATCGGCAGAGTCGTGGTTGCCGAAATTGGCATGCGCTCTTGCAGGTACATGGGGCCTGCGTCTAAGCCGCGAACCATGCGCATGACCGTGACTCCGGTTTCGCTTTCACCTGCACGCAGCACGGCTTGCAGCGGACTTGCTCCTCGCCAGCGGGGCAACAACGACGCGTGCAGGTTCACGCACGCTCCACGCGGCAAATCGAGAATTTCCTGGCGCAGTAATTCCCCGTAAGCCAACACCACAAATAAGTCCGCATCGGCCAATGGCGTGGCAGCGACCTGCCCCTTCAACGTTTCGGGTTGCCATACTGGTAATCCTAGTTCAAGCGCCGCACATTTTATTGGCGGAGGTTGCAGATGGTGCCCGCGACCAGCGGGACGATCCGGTTGCGTCACCACACAGGTGACGGTGGTGCGCGCCGCAAGTACACGCAACGTTGGCACCGCGATCTCTGGCGTACCCATGAACACCGTGCGCAAGCTCATCCCGCGTCCTCGCCTTCACCTTCACCTTCGCCTTCGCCCTCGTTTTCTGATTCACCTTCGCCGTTAGTTTCAGGCTTCGGTTTCAGAATTTCTTCAAGCAATGCGGTGATGGAGGCTTCGACCGGTAGTTCGCATTCGACCAGCAAATCTTCGCCTGCGACATCGACCAAGGTCTTGGCTGGCTGAAAACGTAACGCGCGCCGGGCACCGTGTAATTGCCGTATTTTCAGCGCATCAAGCCCGGCATCTGCCAGCGTCGCCAATTCACGTTCGGCAGCGGCTTCGCTGACGGGCGACATGTTGTTGCCAAACAACGGACCAAGCACCACGGCTTCCCAACTCGCAATACGTTTACGTGCATGCACGACATCGGTGACGAGTTCTTCAACGCCGGAGCTGGTACGCATGCGATCGCCCAGCAAAACTTGATCAAGCAAGCCGTCGCTCACGCGTGAGGCCAGATGATGATCAAACAACGCTTCTTGAATCGCACGCAGACAACGACCGATTCCCACATTGGCAGCCACGGACTTGGGCAACCGACCGCCGCCTAAAATTTCTCGTCCCCAGTGGGCTTGCGTGCCGTCGTCGCTGGCATTCGGCGGCATATAATTTGGCACGCCAACCATGCGCAGGCGATCCATGATTGCTTTCGCTCGTTGATAACCTTCGCCCGCACGACCACCCTTCAGCGTGCAGCTCCATTTCAGGCGTTCGATGGTGTCGGCTGTCACGGGTTTGTGCGATTGAGTCAGCTCCAACACGCGCATCTTACTGGCCACGCCTGCTCGGCGCAGCGGACCTGGATGATCGATCGGTTCTGCCGGGACGCTAAACCATTGGACACAGCGCCCCTGGCGGTCGCGTTGCCCAGCGCAGGACACCAGCTCTGGATCGATTTTCACTGAGCGGGCGATGGCAGCGCGCACCTGGGTCGTACCCAGATCGATCTTCTGGACCTTCAGCCAGTAATAATCGCCGGTATTCGCCGGTTGTTTGGCTAATACTTCCTCGCAAGAACGATCGGCTCGTCGGCAGCGTGCCACGACCCCAGGAAGCATTTCAGTGACCCGTATTCGCATGGGCGGGAGTGTGGGAACCAGGACCGGATCAGGAAGCGCCGGACCTGATAGGGCTCAAAACGGATTTCCGGGACTTCCGAATTCCAAAACTATGAGGTAGATTCATCACGTGCTGGCACCTGACCCCCATCTCGGCAAAATTTACGGGAACGTCCAGCTGAAGGCCAAAATTGGCCAAGGTGCCATGGGCGCGGTTTACAAGGGATATCACGAGCGCTTCGCTCGCGAAGTCGCGGTCAAGGTTCTGCTCAACCTGCACGCTAAGGGTAACGTCAAAGAACGTTTCCTGCGTGAATGCCAAGCAGCAGCCAAAGTTCATCACGATCACGTCGTCCAAGTCATGGATGCGGGCGAGCAAGATGGCGTCGCCTACTTGGTGATGGAACTCGTCACCGGTTACAGCCTGGGACATATCTGTGACGAAAAAGGCCCGCTGCCATTTGAGGCCGTGGCGCGCATCGGCTCACAAATCGCACTTGGCCTCGCTGCCATCCACGCACTTGGCATCATTCACCGTGACATCAAACCAGACAACATTTTAGTCAGTGGCGATCGCAAAGTAAAAATCACCGACATGGGTTTGGCCAAACAAGCTGATGATCCTGAACTCAATCGCCTGACCGCCACCGGTATGGTGGTCGGCACGCCGCTTTATGTTTCGCCTGAAGCCATCCGCGATCCGCGTACCTGTACGTCAGCTTCTGATATCTACAGCCTGGGCGCGACACTTTATCATTTACTCGTCGGTCATCCGCCATTTCAGGCGGATTCTCCGTATGAAGTCATGCGCGCTCATCTGGAACAACGCCCACAACCGTTGCGTGAATTACGTGCTGACATTCCCACCGGTTTAGCGCAGTTGGTTGAGCGTTGCCTGAATAAAACCCAGGAACGACGCCCCACCGCGTTAGAGGTCGCCGAATTACTCTCAGGCGGAGCCAATCTCAAAGCCAGCGCCAGTCGTGGTCTCGCCACCTTGATGCTGATCGTCACGGTGGTGGTGATCGGCGGCTCAGTCATTGCCTGGCGCCACTTACAAGACCTGCGCCAACAACACCTCGAAACGGCAGCGACCGCAAGTTTAACCGTCACCAATACTCCTGCCGATGCCGAAATGCGCGTCGGCAACAGCCCCTGGCGAGCGGTAAATACCGGAGCCCAGCGACTTGCTCCGGGAACCTATCCGATTGAAGTGCGTACCAACCGTACTGGCCCCCTGCTACGCTTTGCTGGTGACGTTCAATTATCTGAGAAAGAAAATCGAGAATTACCCGTCACCCTTCAAACCGTGAGCGTTCCCCAACAACGCATTCCGTTACCCGGCGAAGGGATGCTCTACGCCGATGGCGTCGCCTTCGGCACGGATCCACATTTCAGTGTCTCGCTGGCTGGCACCTACGCCCTTGGTCGTTGGAGCGGGAGTCGGTGGGAAAGCTGCACCGCGACCGTCGATGAGCGCGGTCAGGTAGCACTTGGTGCCATCATGACGCGCGACCATCCCGATGGCCGCGCGTGGTGGCGCACGATTACTGACGAAGGCGTAGCGACTTCACGCTACCACCTCGTCAGTTGGTGGGAGGTCGATCATGCGCGCGCCGAAACGCAATTATCGGCGCCTCCGGGTTGGTTGGCTCAAGGTCAACGCAGCGAACAACCAGCGATGGGATTAACGCCTGGGTTAATCGACGCGCTCATGAAAATTTTTAAAGATCATGTCGAGTTACCGCCACCAACGATCGCCATGGGTTTATCCGCAAAATTTAATGGACCAGTGTGGTCGAGCGATCACGGTCGGCTGGCTCCTGCTGGTGGACCGGCAAGTAACGCGATCCTCATACTCATGCCCAAAGACACGCCCAAAGATTCACCAAAAGACACGCCCAAAGACACCACGGCAAAAACACCGTCCTCACCGTGAGTTTCCCATTTGAGCGCTGATAATCGCCTTAGCATCCCGCCATGCGTAAATGCCTTATTATTTTTTCGCTGATTACTTCAACATTTTCAGCGACTTCTACCGCGTTCACCGCCGACACCGTCGTGCTTAAAAATGGTCAGCGTATTTCTGGTACCATCGATCCAACCATTGACGTCGGTCCCGATCAAGTCGCCATCAACACTGGCCATGGCATTATGCGCTTACCCAAAGCGGTCATCGCCAGCGAAGATCTCAGTTTTGATGCACGTAAAGCGAAGTTGAAAAAAGATGACCTTCCTGGCCACCTTGCGCTCGTGGCCTGGTGTCGCAGTAAGGGCATGATGAATGAGGCGCTCGCCCTGCTCGATCAAGCCATACAATTAAACGGCGTTCCGCTGACGGCGCGCGCGCAACATGCGCGTTTGGTCGATGAAATAAAAGGACCAAAAGATGCGCTCGAACTCTATCGCCGTTACCGCAAAGATGGTGGAGATGATCCTGTCACTATCGCTCGTCTGACCCAACTTGAAAAAATAATTGCGGAATTCGAAGCTCAAACCGAAACCTTCACCGCCACAAAGAAAAACGCTAAAACCGATTCGCTAAACATTCCCAAAGCCGCGCCCGTCCTGCAAGGTGGAATGGAAAGCAGAGGCTGGGATAACGAAGCACCGCAGTGGTCCAATCCCGTACAACCGAAAGTCGTAAGTTTATCCACCGAAGCTGGCATCGCGCCCGCGCTGCAAGTCGAGTTCAAAGGTGGTGCCCAAGAAAAAGCTACTATCAAGCGTACCGCTCATGTGAGCATTGGCGATGACAGCGTCCTAACATTTTACGCTCAAAATCCTGGCGATAAACCTTTGAGCATCGCTATTGGCGTTAAGACTGGCTCCCAATATCTCTTCCATGAAAGTCCTCAGCAAACGATCAAACCTGGAAAAGAATTTCAGAAAATGCGCTTCAGCTTCAAAGGCGCCAGCTTCAAAAGCGCCGCCAGCGGCTGGAACTATACGACCCACGTCGCAGACCTCACCGACGTGAAAGAAATTCAAGTCCTTATCTACAATGGCAGCGTCGACGGCTCACTGATCATCAGCAATATGGGCTTTCCGACGACACCGGATTTGTAGATTTGGAATAGCTGACAAAGAGGCGTCTTCCGCCGGTCACGTCCGCGCCGACACCCGAGCCGCACCTGGCGCTGGGCCGCCGCCGCGCTGGTGCCTCTCCCATTGCCAGATAAAAGGCCCCACCACGAGATTCAGAAATCAGCTCGGAGCGGGGACGGGGATCCTTTATTTGGCTCTGCGGTCGAAGGTGGGCGAGCAAAAAAAAGGCGGTTGTGGCGTGAATTGGCGAGAAAAATGGGGTGGACTGGACGCACACTTCTTGTCTTGAAACGAAAGAATCATCCGGCAGGGTGCCGTCCGAATTCGCGCGCTCATTCCCTCAACCGCCCGCAAGGATGCACCATGATTTCCGCCCTATTTTCCGCCCTATTTCCTGCCCGGACCGCGGCCGCATGCTTAAAGGCCTGCCTGCTGCTGTGCCTGTTCAGTGCGTCGCTGATGGCCACGCACTTCCGTTATGGCCACGTCACGTGGGTGATGGTCGGCCCCAACCTAGTCGAATACACGGTGATTTCGGCGTGGCGTGAGGACTTCGATCCTACCAACCCCAATTATCCATACGCCGATCAGAAGGTTTTGAATTTTGGCGACGGAACGAGCGAGCCGTACCATTTCACCGCCAGCAATACGGAATTGCTCAGCACGTACGCAGACAGCAGTGGCGAGCGATACGTGGTCCTGCGACACAAAGTTCGGCATCAATACACCAGTTCCGGTCCCTTCATTGCGTTCTTCGAGGGCAGCGCCCGCATCCACACACTGGTCAATGCGCCGGACGGAAATTTCCGCGTCCAGACCTTGGTCGACTTGCGCAATGGCAACACCGGCTCGCCAATTAGTTCGATGCCGGTGATCGTGCAGATGATCGCCGGCGCAAACAACAGCATCAAAATCCCGGTGGCTGATCCCAATGTCGGTGATCGGGTTTTTGGCCGCCTGGCGAACATTACCGAATCTGGATTTGGAACGCTTGCAGTCGGCCCTGCTGGTCCGTTGAAGGTGACAAACAAGCCGGACGGCATTTATCTGGAATGGAACACTGGTGGTTTGGTCAGTCAGCAAAAATTTGCGGCCCAAGTGATTCTGGAAGAGCAACACAACGGAGCCCTTGTCGGCAACGTCGCGCTCGACTTCATCATCGAAATCGTGACCGGAACGCCGCCGGATTGCGTTGGACAGTTTGAAAACACCACCACCACCATTCCGGTCGGTCAGCAGTTTGTTGCCAGCTTTGTCGGCACGACCGCTACCGGCAATCTCAGCCTGAGTGCGTTTGGTATGCCGCCCGGCGCGATACTGATTCCGGTTTCCGGCACCACGGGGCCATCTCCACTCACGGCGAATTTTCAGTGGACTCCGACGCTGGCGGATGCCAGTGCGGTTCGTTCCATCAACATCGTCTTCACCGACCGTTTCGGTCTGCAGGCGGTCTGTTCGTTCACCCTCATCGTGAACCGTCCGCCAGTCGCCAACGCGGGTCCTGACATGACCGTAGAGGCCGGCGCCGGTTGCGTGGCACAGGTCAGGCTCAACGGCGCGGCGTCATCCGATCCCGATGGCAATCAGCTGACCTACCTATGGAGCGGACCATTTAATTTGATTACTGGTGTTGTTTCCCCAGTCGTCACATTGCCGCTGGGCAGCCACATTGTGACTTTGACGGTGAGCGATGGCCGGAACCAGTCGGCTGACACGGCGAACATCAATGTGATTGATACCACCCCACCGAGCCTGTTTTTGATTGGCGCCGGCCAAATGGTCGTCGAATGCGGGACAGCCTTCACTGATCCGGGTGCAACCGCCACAGACCTGTGCGACGGCAACGTCGTGGTTGCTGTGACTGGCGCGGTGGACGTTCACCACGAAGGCAGCTATGTGCTGACCTACACTGCGACTGATCACGTTGGCCACACCGCTCAGACAACGCGCGCCGTTCGGGTTACAGACACGACAGCTCCGGTGGTGACGCTGGCTGGCGCAGCGACGCTGAAGCTGGAATGCGGCGCGACCTTCACGGATCCGGGTGCGACTGCACTGGATGCGTGCGATGGCGTGTTGCCGGTCGTGG
>JAYVSL010000075.1:0-6608 GCA_043775355.1 Planctomycetota bacterium | reverse complement strand
TGACTTTCCGGCGCCCAAAAGCCTGATACATCCCGCGCTCCATGTTGACCAAGCGCGTTATTGTCTGCCTCGATGTCCGGAATGGGCAAGTCACCAAGGGCATCAAGTTTCAGGGCAACGTCGATCTGGGTGATCCGGTGGATTATGCCTGGCGCTATGATGAACAAGGCGCTGATGAATTGGTGTTTTACGACATCACCGCTTCGGCGGAAAAACGCGGACTTTTTCTTGATGTCGTGCGGCGAGTCGCAGAAGCCATCTTTATTCCCTTTTCGGTCGGCGGTGGAATTCGCTCGGTCGACGCGATGCGTTCGGTGTTGTTGGCTGGCGCAGAAAAAGTTTCGCTGAACTCACCTGCGGTTCGCGATCCGTCACTGCTGACTGCCGGTGCTCGTGCCTTTGGTGCGCAATGTGTGGTGCTGGGGATGGACGTGAAAAAAGTCACGCCGTCTGCCACGATTCCTTGCGGCTATGAAGTGGTGATCGACGGCGGTCGCACCGCCACCGGCAAAGACGCGCTGGCCTGGGCGAAAGAAGCCGAAGCCTTGGGTGCCGGAGAAATCTGTCTGAATGCCATCGACACCGATGGCGTGCGTAACGGTTACGAACTGACGATTACCCGGCAAATCGCTGACGCAGTGCGCATCCCGCTGATTGCTTCTGGCGGCGGTGGAACGCCACAACACTTGATCGACGCGCTCGCCAGCGGCCCGCAAGGCGGACACGCCGACGCTGCTTTAATCGCCAGCATGGTGCACTACGGCGATTACACCGTGCGCGATATTAAAGCTGAGATGCACCGCGCCGGAGTGCCAGTACGGCTTGATACACGCTTGGATTCTCACCTCAACGGAGTGCGGTAATGTCACGAATTTTTAAAGCACCATCGGCCACGCCCGTCGTGTTGCGCTCCCTTCTGCTCTTGCTTTTGGCGATCATCAGTGTGTCGCATGCAGCGGAAACCAAACCTGCACCCGTGCCTAAGCAAACGCCGACAGTCCCTGCATACACCGGCTATACCAAAACACCGGCGGCGCCCGTTGACTCGGAAACGGTGCGCAAGGCTGAAGCCGCCGCCGATGCTTACCTCCAACAGGCCAATGCCAAACCAGACCCGCTCGCCGAAGTCGCCCTTGCCGACATTGAGGTCTTGCTGCTCAAAGCGCACGCCTTTCTTGAGGTTAGCCAACCGCTGAAATCCGGTGAGTGCTACCTCAGCGCGACTACGAAACGTAAAACCATCGACGAAACTCAACGCCACGTCCTGGGCAAACGCTTGGCCAAAGCTGACGCCGACTTGATCGCGATCGCACGCCTGCTGCTTGATCAATCAGTGTTTAACCTGGGCAATCCGCCTGCTGAAACCGTTGAAACTCCGGCGAAATGACCCACGCCCGCCCGCTGAGGGCTGTGGCCCAGCTTGTGCTTAGGCGATGTTCGTCACGTCACTGTGACTCAATTCCGTTCATATCACCTACTCCACCTTTTCCTGTTTAAGCGACCCCTCCATGGCCACGGCGAAACGCGATTATTACGAAGTTCTTGGTTTGGCCAAAGGCGCCAGCGCTGACGAGATCAAAAAATCTTATCGCAAGCTGGCCATGCAATTTCACCCGGATCGCAATCCCGGTGACAAAGGCGCCGAAGCCAAATTTAAAGAAGCCGCCGAAGCCTACGAAGTGCTGTCGAACGACGATAAACGCCAGCGCTATGATCAACATGGTCACGCCGGCGTCGACGGCATGGGCCATGCCGGTGGTGGCTTCAATTCGATGGAAGACATCTTCGCGCAATTCGGCGATGTCTTTGGCGGCGGCTCGATCTTCGACCAGCTTTTCAGCGGCGGTGGCGGCGGACGCCGTGAAGCCGCGAATCAAGGTGCCAGCCTCAAGCTCGGTTTAGAAATCACCTTCCGCGAAGCGATGGCGGGATGTTCCAAAACCATCGATTTGAAACGCAACGAAAACTGTGAAACCTGCCTTGGTTCGGGAGCCAAGCCCGGCACCAAACCGGTGACCTGTCGCCTCTGTCAGGGCCGCGGAGTCGTGCGTCAGGGACAAGGTTTATTCGTTCTGCAAACGGCCTGTCCGCAATGCGGCGGCCAAGGTAAAACGGTTGCTGATCCCTGTCCTGCCTGTCGTGCGCAAGGCACCGTCCCGAAAAAAGTCACTATTAAGGTTCGTATCCCCGCTGGCATCGAAGACGGCAGTCGCCTGCGCGTCGGCGGTGAAGGCGAGGCCGGCCGCGAGGGTGGGCCGCGTGGCGATCTCTACGTCTATGTGCAGGTGAAAGCCGATCCTTTCTTCGAACGTCACGAACATGATTTGGTGTGCAAAGTTCCGGTGAGCTATGCTCAGGCCGCACTTGGCGCCGAAATCGAAGTGCCAACGTTAACCGGCTCAGCGAAGCTCAAAATTCCCGCCGGTTCACAGCCGAATGATTTGCTGCGCATGCGTGGATTGGGCGTTCCCGGCGACCACGGCCGTGCTGGTGATCAAATCGTGGTGGTGCAAATCACCATTCCTAAGCGCACCACTGATCGACAGAAAGAACTGCTCAAAGAACTCGGCGAGATCGAAGATAAAGCCGGTGAGCAGAAGAGTTTTTTCGATCGCATGAAGAAATTATTTGAGTGACGTTTTTTTCGCGCCTGTTCAAAGCGACCCATCCGAGTGAACCCATGACTAATGACGCAACCCAACCAGTTCCAGAACCACTGAATCCTGACGACAACGTCGATGCAGCGGCTGACACGACGGCCGACACGGCTGCCGAAGAAACGATGACCATCACGGTCAGTGACTTCGAAGCGCTCAAACGTGAAGTCGGAGAATGGAAAGAACGCTGCATGCGTTCGCAGGCTGAATTTGAAAACGTGCGTAAGCGCTTGCGCAAAGAAGCCGACGAAGCCGGCACCCGGGGCGTCGCGCGTTTCGTCAAACCGATCCTGACTGAACTCGACAACCTCGAACGCGCCGTCCTAGCCGCCACGCCCGAAGCATTTCCCGAATTCGCCCAGGGTGTCACCATGATTCAAGCGAACCTCGCCACCGCCCTGCGCGGCGCGGGCATCGAGCAGGTGAATTGCGAAGGTATCTTTGATCCAGCGGTCCACGAAGTCCTAGCCGAAGCCGAAAATGCTGACGTGCCCAAAGGCACCATCGTTCAAGTATTTCGCGCTGGCTACCGGCTGAAAGATCAGCTGGTGCGCGCGGCGCAGGTCGTCGTGGCGAAGCCGCCTGCGGCGAATTCGTAGGTTACGAGCTCGTAGCTACTAGCTACGAGCTACGAGCTACGAGTTTCGAATGGTGCAGCGACGTTGTTTATAGAACCGGTAGCCAGTGATGGTTTAACCGATGGACAACCGTCACCACAACATCGGTGGGGCTATCGGAATCGGTGATGGTTGTCCGCTGGCGGCGGCGATGATTGCTCCCATTAAACCGATGACGATCAGCGCCCACAACGTCGCCAGCGCTGAAAACACCATGCCGATAATTCCGGTCACGAGCCCAGCGGTATGCAGGCCGCTGGGTTGGTACCTATCAGATAACGTCGTCAACGATGCGCTTGCCCGCAGTGAAAAAATGACCGCGAGCATCCCCAGAAAAAAACCCAGCAACGGCACCATGCCGGTG
The DNA here is from genome assembly GCA_043775355.1 of Planctomycetota bacterium. Taxonomy (GTDB): domain Bacteria; phylum Planctomycetota; class UBA11346; order UBA11346; family UBA11346; genus BOG-1363. Next base: position 2,970 of record JAYVSL010000075.1, on the reverse strand, counting down.
ATCACCGACAAAATTCCAAAGACTAGACTCGCAACAGCACCAGGAGCGTGAGGTTTCATAATGGTAGATGCTGGATCTTGGCAGCAGTCCCGCAATCGCCACGCCGGCTAAAATCTACCAACCACCATGGCCGTTAGACTCGCCGACAGACCAGCCACGCGGGTATGGTCCACCGCGCACCAACGTTTTTTTCGGTGCCTCAAAGAAAACGCTGAAAACCCAGCGCGTCGTGATTCCTCAGCGTGTCACGCGTAGAAGAAACGATGACTCAACGCTTTGGGAAATCGTCTGGTCTCGTTAGCATCAGGCCGCTCTCTGCTCACGACCCACCTCTACTAACACCTCTACTAAAATGGTGAACACCCATTCACGGTTGTTCACGGCAAAGGTTTTATGCACCGCTCTCTGACGCTGACGTGGTCGATCATCCTTGGCATTTTACCTGCTGCCGCTGCCGAAGGCACGCGTCTGATTGGTACTGGCCCAGTCCAGGTCGGCACCGCTGGAGCTGGCGTTGCCAGTCCGCAGAACTCCAGCTGGCTATCGCTCAATCCTGCAAGTTTGGTTGACGTAAGCGGACGCGTCGACGTCAGCGCCGACATTATCAATGGGCGCGTCGAAGTCGCGCCGCAAGGTGCCTTCGGCAATACCGCAAACGGCACCATGGACGACAGCGTGGTGGTCTTTGCCCCTGCCATAACGTGGGTGAAATCTGCCAACGGCGAAGCTTTCGCCCTCGGTTTTTATTCGGTCTCTGGTTTGTCGATGACGCTGCCAGAAGGACGTTCCGCCATCGGTGCTGCTGGCGGATATGATACCACTGCCGAACTTCGCTTCATGACGACCAGTGCGGCCTATGCCCGCACCATCGCCGATGGTTTATCGGTTGGCATCGCGATCAATTTCAACTACGTCGATTTTCACTCCGATTCTATCACCATCGGTTTAGTCGAAACTGCTGGTAATAATCAACTCGATTCGTCACTTGGCGGCGGATTTTTACTTTCTGCTTATCAACACTGGGGACAACTCAGCCTGGGCGCGACGTTTACCTCGCGGCAATGGATGCAAACACTCGATAAATACCGCGATCTCTTCGCTGGTTCGCCTGATCTGCCGCCCGTTCTGCAAGTTGGACTTGCGTGGCGACCGCTGCCGTGGTTGGAACCGCTGTTCGATTATCAATTCATTGATTGGAGTTCCGTCGCGACCTACGGCAATAATCCAAATGACAAAGGCCTTGGCTGGCGCGACCAACATATCCTCAAATTGGGCTGTAACGCTCACCTGAATAAGCAATGCACGCTGCGCGCTGGAGTGTCGTACGGCCGTTCACCCATCACTGAATCCGAAGCCTTCGCCAACGCTCTCTCACCACTGGTGACCGAATGGCACGCGACTCTAGGCCTGGGTTGGGTCGTCACCACGCAATGGGATATTCAAATCGCCTATTTGCACGGCTTCAAAAAGGAAATCACCGACAACGGCGCCGACGCCAGCGGTTTTGCCCAGGGCAGTACCATCAGCTTGGAAGTCGATTCACTCATCATGGGCGTCGGTTGGCATTACTAGCGGGACTTGCGCCCCAGCCCGGCTGCACCGCTGCGTTTTGCTATGCAGAACCAAGCCCGTCCCCGCTCGCGCGCGCAGGCGCGCGAGCGGGGATTGTTGTTCGCGGACTCTGGTAGCTCACGCCTGCCAGGGCCTCGCCGACCCTGAACCCGCACTCGTCGCAACCGCGATCGGTGCAAAATTTGACTCGCAAAGTCAAACTCTGAACTGTCAAAGACTCCAAACGCATGGCGTATCGCTTACTTAAGCGCCTGACTTAACCGATCCAGGTCACTGTCCGTCGCATTAACGAAATCTATCACTAAGTGCTCTGCACGTCGGGCTGATCCACTACGCCGAGCAACGACAAGCTGCCAGTGAATTGTTGCCACCGCATGCTCCAGCGTGGCTAATACATGCTCTTCATCCGCTGCGACTAAATCTGCCTGCAGCGAATGAATGGCAACACGCTGGCGTCCCACGCGATTACCACCCGCAGCCCGCATCAGATTACCCGCCAGCAACCACGCACCGATAGCGATTTTCCCGGCGGTATTCCGCGCTTTACCACCAGCCATCGCATTCCCATTTTTTCGTGCCTTGGTCAGGCGACGACGAACTTCGACTGCGATATTTTGCACTGCCGTTTCAAGTGACATGATGTCTTTCGTGCATGCTCAGGTGATTAGCCCGGCCTTACAAAAGCCGACCCTACGCGCGCTAATCCAGCGCACCAGCCCACGCCTGTTTCACATTTTTTCCCAGCATGTTGATATCTTGAATAAGCAGGTCGACGCGCTGGCGAGTCAGGCCCAGCGGCGGTACAAACTTGGGTTCGTTGACCATCGCGGTGAGATCCGCCTGCGCTATATTAATATAGTCACGGTTAGTAGCGAGGCGCACTTTGCCGTCGCTGATGCGCTGATATTTACCGTTGGCGACAATCCAATCAGCAATGCCTTTTATGCGTTCGAAACGAGGACGATCATCGGTTAAGAACTTTTGCCATTTTTCTTTTGCGCGGCCACACAGTTTCACGACATCATCGCGCGCGTAGGTTTTGTCGACGATGGTAATCAATGCATTCATACAGATTTCTTCATCACCGTGCGCAGCCAGTGGGTCGAGCGCGTCGCGCAGATGTAAATAGGAACGGTCACGAATATGGCTGAGCGCCAGAACCGTCACCGGTTTCAATGACTCATCATTAATCCCCGCCGTGAGCTTAACGATCAGATCATCGCTCATCTGGCGGAGTTGGAGAGCGATCTCGTCATCGCTACCGGCCTTGCCGTCCTTACTGTCCTTCGCTAGCTCCGGCTCGGGTAAATTACAGATTAACGATTTACCGAGTACTTCAGCCATAAATGCTTGATCAATGCCATCCAACTTACGTTCGTTGATACCTTTCGCCAATTC
>JAYVSL010000074.1:0-11576 GCA_043775355.1 Planctomycetota bacterium | reverse complement strand
CGCAGGAAAATCGCGGGCTGGGACCATAATTACCTCATCCAGCTCCTCGCCAGAATAGCCACGCCCGTGTCACACGAGGGGTAATGCAATTGCCCTGAGGCAGACTCTACAAGAACTCGTATTGCCATGGGTAATCTGATAATTCAAAAAAACTCAGGCCACCCACATTACCCACATTTCTTATGCACCGACGAACGTCGAGTTCATTTAAGCGTGAGCTGAACCCCTGCGGCATGCCCGCGTTCATCTGTCCGGAGGATTCCGCCATGCGCAGTCGCCGCCTCACCTTGCAGTTCGCTGACACCGAAGTTGATCTGGTTCCGTTAATTGATTGTGTGTTTTTACTGCTGCTCTTCTTCATGTTATGCGGACATATCAGCGTCAATAATCGAGCCGAACAAATTACCGTTCCACCAGCAAAAACGGCTCAACCAATAAATCCACCGCAAGATTGGCGGCATGAGATTATCAATCTTGGTGGTGGTCGCGCGAATGACGCGAATGAGGCGGTACGTATTCGCCTAGGTCAGGCTTTCGACAGCGCTGGATTACCACCGTACGAAGGTCTAACCCGACTGCGTGCGCTGCTGGATCAACTACATACGATGAGCCCAACTTACCGTGATCCCACGAGTGGGATGCTGCTGCCGCAAGTGCTGATCGAACTACGCATCGATGCTGACGTTCCTTGGCTGGCCGTACAAGAAATCCAACAAGTCCTGGCCGACAGTATCGTGCCAGCCACCGGACTGCCAAAAGACATCAATGAACGGCGACGACCATTCACCAGAATAGCTTTTAGTGTGCGTGATCCGATGGATCATTAATCGCAGCGCGCATTCCCACCGCTGCTCCCATCGCTAAACAAGTGCCAGTCACGCGCAAAGCGGCGGCGGCGGCGGCCGTCACCGCTGCACCCTTTCCAATACACCATATATTATTTGGCGCGCCGACCATGTGCACCGCACGTTCGGGAATACCATGACGATCGGTCGCTGGCCATTGCCACTCCACGCCGTCAGGACCATGTTCTTCTCGCGGCCACGCGGCCCAACAGATACCACGTTCGCTCGTGGCGAATAATTCGTCGAGATCAAGCGACGATGCTGGCCGACCATCATCGCGCTGAGCGAGCGTGACGCCCATCGCTAACACCGATCCGTTGAGCGCCTGAGCTATGCGTTCAACTATTTTTGCCACCATCGTCAGCTCACTATCGCGCATGACGTCGAGCGATAATTGCCACTGCCCACTAGCCATATCCAGCGGCACCAAAGCCATGGCCGCTGACGAACCGCTGGCCAATTGAGCCACACGAAGAGCCGCGACTCTCGCCGCTGTGCCGAGCGTGAGATTTGGCACATACAACACCGAGCGATGAGCCGGCCATTGCCCAGCAGATTGGCGCGATAATCCAAGCAGACCCGCAACAACTCCCGCGCCGCTGGCATCAATGAGTTCGCGCGCGGTAATTTTTTGTCCATCATCAAGCTGAACCGTCAACATTCCTTCCGCCGTGCGAAGACACGCTTGGACGCGTCGGCCACGGCGAAGATCAACTCCGGCTTGTTGAATTCGTCGCAGCAGACCCTTTTGCAGAGTCAACGCGTCCGTCGGCCACAACCACACACGGCCTTGGCGAAAGGCTGGGCCAGTGCTGAGTTCACCAATCCATGGCGAAACCAATTGCGGCTCCAAAAAATCTGGCGTTGCCGCGTCAATCGGCGACAAACCACACAACGTCCGATGTTCACCTTGTACGGCGACACCGCCAAGCATGTGCGCCGCTTCAATCATGATGGTATTCGCACCGCTTTCTGCCGCCGCCACCGCAGCCGCACAGCCAGCGACTCCGCCGCCGATGACCACCAGTGGCAGAGCCGATTTCACTTAGGCTCCGCCAACCGCCTGGGCGACTCCGCTAGCCAAGGTCGCTGGATTTTCCAACGCGTCGTCAGGTAATTCCAAACTGGTCGACAGCTTCAGCACGCGTTCGATATCAAGCAACACGCGCATTAAACCATGACTATCAAGGCCGAGCCGTTCCAATGATTCCTGGCTTTGCGTTCGCAAACGTTCCGCCGGAACTTTCAGTTGGCGTGACAACGCGGCATAAACGGTGTCAGCGATAGATTCGGTCATGAGCACTCCGGTGCGCGGGATGCTAGATCAACAGGCCACGCTGCAACCATGACGGGGGCTGGTGTCGGACGGGACTTCGCTCTACCGTGCACGTATGAGTGAGATCTTGCCCACGGCATCGCCCCGTCGCCCGCACACGATGCCCGCCGCTGCAATTCCCATATCTCAGCGCAAAGATCTGCTTTTACCGTGGCATTGGTGTATCGGACTGATGGCCATCTGGCTTACTGCATGTTCACCACGCGTGCCCGAAGTCCCCTCTGCCGCACAAGGCCAAACGCCACGCGCTGCGCCAACCACACCATGGATTGCCAAAGGTCGTCTGGAAGTGGTCGCCCCAGGAAAACGCCTGAGCGGAACCGCCATCCTTCGCTCACTGGGCGATGGCGCCGTGCGCGCGGCATTTCTCAGCGATGAAGGTTTATTATTAACCGATTTAACCGCTAAAAATGGCAGCTGGACCGTCACCAGCTCGATTCCCGACATGGAACGCGCATTGCCACACCTGGGCCGCCTGATCGCTCAAGCCTACGCCCAGGTTGCTGACAACGAACGCACCTGGGACAACAATCGCCTGCGCGCCACCGCCGGTGACGCCGTGCGCTGGTATGGTGGCGATCCGATATTGCTGCGCGCGATCGAAGGCGGCGGATTGGATTTACTGATCGAAGACTGGCGACCACTTGGTGCTCAGTGGCTGCCGCACGAAGCGCGAGCGGAAGGGCCGTTTGGGATTACGCTTCGCCTGCATGTGACGGAGGCAAATGTGAGCGGAAACCATGTGCCGTAGTGGAATTGATGGGCGGATGATTACGGAATTAGCGCATGCGCTTTCTTGCCGCATCTACGACATGCATCTCACTACTGGCAGCGCCCGACTATCTTTGCTCCATTTGCTCCACCTTGATGGTCCAGCAATTTGCTTTTTCTGTGCCTAAAACAATTCGGCTATCTTGCTCGGCAACGCCAGCGCTGCCAACGACGCTGAGATAATTCCCTGCTTTCAGCGTCGGCTTGTTGCTGTCGAACATCAAAAACAGTGTGGTAAACCGCGATGCATTCACCGTGAAGCCTTCGCCATCAAACTCTGCCGTCCATTTTGAAAACGTGGCGTCGTCACTGGCTTCTTTTCCCAGGCCCAAAACCACCACGGTCAACCATGGGGCAGCGGCATAATCCGAAGTAAAAATGACGCGACCACTTACCGCAGCCGATTTTTTCACCGAAAATTTACGGCTTTCACCCAATTCAAGCTCTTGATGGGTGGTGCCCGCGTAACGAACCTTGCTGTCGGGAACTCCGGCGGCGTGCAGTCCCAGATCAGCGCTGGCGAGCCACGTTAGCAACATGACCACCAAGATCACGCCGCCAACCACGGGACCGATCACCAGCGGTTTTTTGAACCACGGAATTTCGACCGGATCACTCGGATCCTTGCGACATTCACGACAGGTCTCACGCCCAGGTTTATTCTTCGCTCCACAATGCGGACACATCCACAGATCTTTGGCAGTGCCAGGGCGAATATCAGCATCCGCTGGATCGACTGCTGGCATGGTCGATTTAGCCACTGCGGTTTTTTCTATGCGACCGGTGCCGGACTTTTCCTTCGGATTTACTGGAGCAGCCGACGCGGGAGCCGCAGGAGCCGCCGCCGTGGGAACCGCCACCGCTTGATCGGCAAAAGGATTAAACGCCGGAGCAGCAGCCGCTTTTTTAGGCTCGCTCTTTTCTACCTTGTCTGCTTTCTTCGCCGGCGCTGGAGCATCATCCAATTCAAATGACAACGGCGCCGCTGGTTTCGCAGGCGCAAAAGCTGAAGCTGGCACAGGAGCTGGAGTTGGAGCTGGGGCAGCAACTGGAGCTGGATTCGCCTCACCAAGCGGCTTCCCCGCCAGCGGTTTCCCGCCGAGCGGCTTGCCATCAAGACCTTTGGCTGCATTTTTTTTCAACGGACCACCTAAACCCATGTCGCCGCCACTCATCGTAGGCCTCCTTATTGGTCAAGACGGTCGCTGATGATTTTTGGGCGGCAAGTAGCCGCCAGCTAAAATCCTCGGCGGCGTGCGTTCCATGTCCGATGTCCGATGTCTTAGAAGTTGTCTGGAAACTGGAGAATGACATGGAGGACCGGAGAAGCCAAAAGCCAAGAATCAGCGTGGATTATATGATTGAGAATCCGTTCATTCTCCGGTCCACCGGTCCTCCATGTCAGATTTCGCCTTTTCCAGACAGCTTTTTAGTGAATGATGGTTGGTTGGTTGGTCGACGTTTTGTTGAACGACCTGACCCGAGAGACTCGCGTTTTCCCGACATCGGACATCGGACATCGGACATCGGACATCAATCAATCAATGCCCCACCACCACGTGAGCCCCGACCGCTGCACGAACACGGCCAGCCAGATCACTCGCCTCGGCTTGGGTCGGGGCCTCGGCGATAATGCGGCTGACGGGTTCGGTGCCCGATGCACGAAGGTGAACCCAGCGATCAGACCACACCAACTTGAGACCATCGAGCGTGATTAATTCCGCGCCGTGAGTCACTGCATGACCATTCAACGTGCTGATCGCTGCGGTCACTGCCGCACGATCCATCGCGACTTTTTCTTTATGCATCGCGTAGCGCGGAATATCCGCAATCACCTGACTGAGCGGGCGTTTGGCGCGGGCAAGATATTCCAGCACCAGCGCCATGCCGATTTGGCTATCGCGGCCCCACACCACCCGAGGATCGATCACGCCGCCATTACCTTCGCCACCGACGACTGCGTTGTTTGCCTGCATCGCATCGACGACGTGCGCTTCGCCGACTTTTGTACGGACGACACGGGCGCCGTGACGTTGAGCGACATCTTCCAGCATGCGACTGGTGGATAGATTCGTGCACGCCACCAGATCTTTGCGGCCGGCGACTTGCTCGGCGGCCAGACGTGCGGCGACGCACAACACCAAAGTGTATTCTTCGCCAATATAACAGCCGTTTTCATCGATAATGGCGAGACGATCCGCATCCGGATCTTGCACGAAGCCGATGGCCGCGCCGACGGCTTTCACCACCGCGCCGGTATCACGCACGTTGGCGGCGGTGGGTTCTGGGTCGCGTGGAAACACTTGATCTGGACGCGTGAAAATCGGCACCACGTCACAACCCAACGCCGCCAATAAATCCGGCGCGATAGCGCTGCCAGCGCCATTCACGCTGTCGATCAGCACTTTAAATTTCGCTGAGCGAATAAGTTCCACATCGACGCAGGCCAGCACGCGATCTTTGTGTACGCGCAAAGCATCGTCGCGCGTGCGGTAGCCACCGATGCTACTCCACGGCTGAAAAGTCGCTGGGCGACGATACTCCGCGAGTACGGCATCAAGCTGCGCCTGATCCACATTCCGGCCACTCGGAGAAAACAGTTTCAGCGCATTCCACTCCACCGGATTATGGCTGGCACTCACTTGAATGCCGCCGCTCGCCTTCAATTCGCCAATCATAATCGGCACCGTCGGCGTTGGCGCTAAACCAATATCAATCACCGTGCAGCCAACCGCGCGCAGGCCCGCTGACACCGCTTGAACGAACAATGCTCCCGTCGGTCGACTGTCGCGCCCAACCACAACCTTGCCACCCTTGGCCACGGCTTGCCCATACGCCGCGCCCAAGGCCATCACTTGATCGACATCGATGGTCTTGCCTACCACGCCACGGATTCCCGAAACCGAAACCACGCAGGAGAGTTCGCGATTCATCATGACATAGCCGTACGCCCGGCGTTCGCTTTGCCAACCGTCAGGTCATACGAACGGGGCCGTGCGACCATACCGCGACTGCAATTGCCTCCCCCTCTTGCGGGTCTACCCTCCCGCCTACCCATGTCCGCCACCGCCACCCACGCCACCCCGCTGTCAGCCGCCGCTATGGCGCGTTTGCGCAAACCTCGCACTCGTGGTGTTTTTGCGCCGCTTGATGCGGCCCGACGGCAGCTTGGTCTGCTGGCCGTCAGCGATGCGCAAGGTCAAGCGCGCATCTTTTGGCTCATCGATTTGCCTACCGCAACCATCGCCGATGCGCGCTTTTTGGCCTTCGGTCAATTGAGCAGTCATCCGATCGCAGACGCGTTCACCGAAACCGTGCGTGGTCGTACGGTCGCCGATGCTGGTCGGGTGACGGCTGAGCAAATTGAGGCTCTGCTGCGTGACGATCCGCTAACGCCGGCCTTTGGTGAGCAAGGGCTGAAGCCACTCGCCTTTCTGCGCGAACTGCAAGATCGCGCTGAGGCGGAGCTGCCCAACCTCGTGCTGCTGCCCAAGCCCGTAGAGAAAAAAATGTACCAGCGTAAACGCGAAGCGGATCAATCCGACGCCGACAAAACGTGGTTCAAACTCAGTCTGCTGAAAAAAATTGGCAAGGTCGATGCCATCGCGAGTCGCATACTGCGCGATCGCTTGCACGGCGAGGCCAAACTGAGCATTGAAGGTCTGCATGACGACTTCCGCATGGTGGTAAAAATCACCGGGCTTGCGCCTGAGCAAATTCCTACCGCCATTCAGTTGATCCAAGACGCGCTCAAAACCGAAGTCCATGGCGATCTGACCGTCGAGGAATTAACATGACCGACGCTATCACCACGAGCGCCTTCAGCGCCGCTGATGCCGAAGCCTACAAATATGGTTTTTCCAGCGCCGTCGATGCGGTCACGCTGGCGCGGGGGCTGAGCGAAGACGTCGTCCGCGCTATCAGCCTTGCTCGCCACGAACCAGAATTCCTGCTCAATTTTCGCCTCAAGGCTTTCCGTCAATTCCTGAAAATGGAAGAACCGACTTGGGCCGCCGTTTATTATCCCAAGATTAATTTCCAGGACATCAGCTACTATTCAGCGCCACGCACCAAAGGCGACGCCAGCGCGCCGAGCTATAATTCGCTCGACGACATTGATCCGGAAGTCTTGCGGACCTTTGAGAAACTTGGCATTTCGCTGGATGAAACCAAGCGTTTGAACAATGTCGCGATCGACGCGGTATTCGACTCAACCTCGGTTGCCACCACGCATCAAGGTAAGCTCTTTGATGCCGGAGTGATTTTTTGCTCCTTCAACGAAGCCGTGCACCAGTTCCCGGCGTTGATCGAACGCTGGCTGGGTTCGGTGGTCCCCATCGCTGACAACTATTACGCCGCGCTTAACAGCGCGGTTTTCAGCGATGGTTCGTTCGTTTATATTCCGCCGTACACGCGTTGTCCGCTCGAACTGTCGACCTATTTCCGTATCAATAATACCGATGCCGGGCAATTCGAACGCACGCTGATCATCGCCGATGTTGGCGCCTACGTCAGCTACCTCGAAGGCTGCACGGCGCCAAAATCATCGAAGCATCAACTCCATGCTGCCGTGGTTGAATTGGTGACGCTCGATGATGCTGAGATCAAATACAGCACAGTGCAAAACTGGTTCGCTGGCGACAAAGAAAGCGGCGAAGGCGGCGTTTATAATTTCGTCACCAAACGCGGTGCCTGCCGTGGGAAACGCAGCAAGATTAGTTGGACACAGGTCGAAACTGGCTCGGCCATCACCTGGAAATATCCCTCATGCATCCTGCAAGGTGATGACAGCGTCGGAGAATTCTGGAGCGTCGCGCTGACCAACGGCCGCATGCAAGCCGACACTGGCACTAAGATGGTGCACATCGGCAAAAACACCAAAAGCCGCATCGTTTCTAAAGGCATCAGCGCCGATCATTCATCCAACGTATATCGTGGATTGGTCAAAGTTTTCCCTAAGGCCGAAGGCGCGCGCAATCATACCCAGTGCGATTCGATGCTGGTGGGCAAACACGCCGTCGCCCGCACGCATCCCTATATCGACGTACAAAATCCCAGCGCTCAGGTCGAACACGAAGCGTCGACCAGCACGCTGAGCGAAGAACAACTGTTCTATCTCCGCGCCCGTGGCATCAGCCAAGAAGACGCCATCGGCGCGATCGTCAACGGCTTTTGCAAAGACGTGCTCAACGTGCTGCCGCTGGAATTTGCGGCTGAAGCACAGAAGTTACTCGCCCTTAAACTCGAAAATTCGGTAGGTTAAATGCTCGTCGTCAATGATCTCCACGTCACCGTCGGTGACCACCCAGTTCTCAAAGGACTTTCGCTCACCGTCGGTGCTGGCGAAGTGCATGCCATCATGGGCCCCAACGGTTCCGGCAAGACTACGCTTGGTCGCGCATTGGCCGGTCATCCGGCGTACACCGTGACTAAAGGCAGCGCGACGTTAGCGGGCAAGGATTTGTTGGCGCTTGAGCCAGAGCAGCGCGCGCACGCTGGTTTGTTTGTGTCGTGGCAATATCCGGTCGAAGTGCCTGGGGTTACCAACGCTGATTTCTTGCGTCTGGCGTATAATGCCAAACGGAAGGCGCACGGTCTGTCCGAAGTCACCACCAAAGATTTTCCCGCATTGCTCGCCGCCAAGATCGCTGAAGCGCGTATTCCTGCGGAGTTCGGTGAACGCCAACTCAACGCCGGCATGAGTGGAGGCCAAAAAAAGCGTAATGAAATTCTTCAACTGCACATGCTTGAGCCAACCGTGGCGATGCTGGATGAAACCGATTCGGGCCTCGACATCGATGCGCTGAAATCGGTTGGTGAGGCGATCAATGCCTATCGTCGCGCTGACCGCGCAATTATTTTGATCACGCATTTTCAGCGTCTGCTCGATCTGGTGAAACCGGATCGCGTGCATGTGCTGACCGATGGAAAAATCCAACAGAGCGGCGACTTTACGCTGGCCGGTAAACTCGAACGGGACGGTTATGATTGGATCGTCCGTGGGTGAATCCTTGCGTGATGTCGCGTTGGCCCGCGCTGCCGTCCTTGGCCTGCCAACCACCGCAGCTGAGGATTGGCGCTACGTCAACATCAACGTCTTGAAAATACCGTTGATAACTCGCAGCGGTTCCGGCGCCGCTGTGGCCGGAACCATGGCGGTGATCGATGGCCGCTTATTTCCAGAGCCAATGGGCACCGTTCCATCAATCAGCGATTCCGCGGTGGTTGAAGAAAGTGCTCGCCTTGCTGCCGAGCAAGAAGCACCGGCCTGCTGGTCGTGGCTGGGTCAGCAGCATCAGCTTCGCGTCAACGGGCTCCAACGTTTGACGATTGATCACCATGCTTTCAGCGGCCAAAGCGGTTGGCGCTTGCTCATCACCATCGCACCGATGTCTGAGCTGGATCTGATCATCATCCATCGCAGCAGCGAGAGCACCTGCGCCAGCGTCGGAATCGTCGTTCGCTTAGGCATCGGCGCCCACCTGCGCGTCAGCGAAGTCGTACCACAAGCAGCAGGCCAACTTTTCATGCACGTCGACGCCCAGGTCGAACGCGATGCGAGCCTGACCTGGACCTCTACCAGTCGCGGTGGCGAACTCCTGCGTTGGCGCGGAGTGGTGGATTTAATCGGCCAAGGAGCGCACGCCAACATCGGCGCCGTTGATCGCGTCGGTGGGAAATTTCAGGCCCATCGTCACCTCCGTATCCGTCACCGCGTTGGACCAACCACCAGCACGCAACTTTTCAAAACGGTGCTCAGCGATCACGCGATCTCATCATTCGATGGCTTGGTTGATGTGGCCAAAGGTGCGGATGGCGCGAATGCGGAACAACTTTCACGCACGTTGTTGCTGAGCCCAACCGCGCGTGGCGACACCCGGCCACAACTCAACATTCACGCAGATGAAGTGAAAGCTGGCCACGGCGCGACCATCGGACAACTAGACGCGGATGAGCTGCTGTATCTGCGCATGCGCGGACTTGATCTGGCTACCGCCAACGATTTGTTAATCGACGGTTTCGTTCGCGAAGTCATTGCCCGACTTCCTCATCCGCAAGCCCGCACACTGGTTGATGGGAGCACGCCATGAGCTTTGACGTCCACTCGATTCGCGCGCAATTTCCCGGCCTTCAAGGCTTGGCTAACGGCAAACCGTTTGTGTATCTCGACTCCGGCGCCACCGCGCAAAAGCCGCTCGCAGTCATCGAACGGATGGATTATTTCCTGCGTCATGAATACGGCACCGTGCATCGTGGGCTGTATGCACGCAGCGTCGAATCGACGCGGCTGTACGAACAAGCGCGTATCAGCGTCGCTAAATTTGTGCACGCACCGTCGGAAAAAAATATCGTCTTCACCATGGGCTGCACCGATGCGATCAATTTAGTCGCGTGGTCGTGGGGACGAAAGCATTTGAAACCCGGCGATCGCGTCTTGATCACCGCCATGGAACATCACGCCAACATTGTTCCCTGGCAAATCACCGCTGAAATAACCGGCGCAGAATTAGTCGTCTGCCCGATGCTGGATGACGGCAGCCTTGATCTGGAGGCATTCGATCGCCTGCTTGATTCCCGCGTCAAATTGGTGTCCTGCATCCATATCGCCAACAGCCTTGGCACCATCAATCCGGTAAAATTGCTGACGCAAAAAGCGCACGCGATGGGCGCCAAGGTCTTGATCGATGGTGCTCAATCAGCGCCACACCAGCCGATTGATGTGGTCGATCTGGATTGTGATTTCTTCGTTTTTTCAGGCCACAAAGTCTACGGCCCAACTGGCATCGGCGTGCTGTATGGTAAAACCGCCGTCTTAGAAAGCATGCCGCCGTGGCGCGGTGGTGGCGAGATGATCGAAAAAGTAACGTTCACCAAAACCACTTTTGCTCCGCCGCCAGCACGCTTTGAAGCCGGCACGCCGCCAATCGTTGAAGCGATCGGCTTGGCCACCGCGTGCGATTGGCTGCAAGCCATCGGTCTCCATAACATTCACGCGGCTGAACAACAACTGTTCGCCTACGCCGAAACCAAACTCGCTGAAATTCCAGGCCTGCGTCGCATCGGCACGGCACCTGAACGCTCCACCGTGCTGTCCTTCACCATGCCGAATGCGCACGCCTCAGACATCAGCAGCATCCTCGACCTCGAAGGCGTGGCGATCCGCGCTGGCCACCACTGCGCGCAACCGGTGATGCAACGCTTCGGTGTCTCGGCTACTGCTCGTGCAACGCTCGGAATTTATTCGACGCGCGAAGACCTTGACCGTTTAGCTGCTGGACTCCGTAAAGTTGCTGAACTTTTCGGCTGAGCTTATCGTCACTCGTGGCGGATACATGGCGGCTATCAACGGCATAGAAGTCATTCAAAAAGACAGCATTGAACAAGAGGGACGGAGAAACGGAGAAAGGCATAAATACTTTGCTTAGATAAGCAGGGAAACACCCCGGCTTTTTCTCACTCCGTTCCTCCGTTCCTTTTGTTCAGTTTCGCTCTCTGTTTTCATGAAAAAATCCCAGCGCAGACAACTGAGCGTCATTCTTTGATGGTCGGCAATACCTGAGTTAATCCGGAAGGACGGCGCTCAATGCGGCCAGATCCAATTTCGTCGGCCAAGCGACGGCGCT
>JAYVSL010000073.1:0-21567 GCA_043775355.1 Planctomycetota bacterium | reverse complement strand
AACGAAGTCAAACTCACCAACGCCGTGACTCGTCATCTGCATGATCGCGGCCCGGTGTTAGAACTGCGCCCGATGCAGCCAGAAGAAATCGTTGTCGCGACCAGCGCAAAGCCCGGCTTTGCGGGTCCAACGTCGACGTTGAAGGTAAATTATTTGATCGTCGATCCAAGCGTCCCACGAGATTTGCCGTTGGTCATTGGCGCCAACCGCACCGATCACCATATGGTTGGTTTCCGTCTCGATCGTGACGCCGCTGGCGTTGCCATTCTGAGCGATGATCTGGTTACGATCGAATCAGGTGACGGATGCCCACGCTGCACGGCGACGCTCGAACAAAAGCGCGGCATCGAAGTCGGTCACATTTTCAAACTCGGCATCAAATATTCCGCCGCCATGAAATCTGAATTCACCGGTCAGGATCAGAAACTGCACCCCTTCATCATGGGCTGTTATGGCATCGGCACGTCCCGCGTCGTCGCCGCTGCCGTTGAACAACATCATGACCAAGACGGCATGTGCTGGCCGATGGCTATCGCGCCTTACCACGTCGTCGTCGTCCCCGTTGGCAAACCCGGCGACACCGCCGTGGAGGGGGCCGCAACCAGCATTTACACCGCATTAATCGCTGCTGGCATCGAAGCCGTCCTTGATGACCGCGACCTCAAGCCCGGAGTAAAATTCAAAGACTGGGATCTGATTGGCGTACCACTGCGCGTCGTCTGTGGTCGTGGCGTAGCCGAAGGCTTGGTTGAACTGAAAACGCGTGACAGCGCCGCCGTCAACATTCCTTTAGCCACAGCGGTTGATGATGTCGTCAGTCGTGTACGTGAGGCATTGGCTCGCAGCATGGTGGCTGCTGACGAGGTTCGCTGAGTTAGCTCATGAAAAAATCGCATAAAGGCGGATTGGGGACGGCTCTCTTGCTCCATTACAGGGAACCAAAATGAGGAAATATCTAATCGCTGGTATTCCATTTATTTTTGCTTTGTTCGTTGATGTCATCAGCGTTCCCCAATTTCATGCCTACAAAAAAGTTCTCCTTGTCTTGTTGCTTCTGATGACGGCGATCATCGTCATGCTCCCAAATCGATTTTTTATCCGTAAAATAAAGGACAGCTGACAACGAATCTTCGCTGATATCGCTCGTAAAGTCAGCGCCTGAGTAAATGTATGAGGGGGGCCATTGTTGGTTTTGGCCCCCCTTCAGTATTTTTTTCGGAAAAATAGTTACCGTCGAAGCATCGCCATGAGCAGTGATGAGAATTTTTGTATCACGTAGTCGCATGCTCGTGGAAAGAAAACGCCGGTTATTCCGGCAAGCGACGGAATCAACCATAGCCACTGGACAGCCTCCCAGCTTGGTTGTCGACCCTTGAGCATTGCGATCACGATAAATCCCATCACGGCTAGGCCGCAAACGAAATAGACCACAAACCGAATGGGCGCCGACATTCCGTGATAGGATCGTCCTAAATTGGAAGATTCACGACGGTCTTGGATTGGTGTTTTGTTCTGCGGTTCACTCATAAGTCGAATATCCCCTTCACGATGTTGGTGTCATTGCTGGTTGGTGGTTATTCATCGCAGCACCAACAAAGCCATGTGATCTCACGCGATCCCGCCAGTTTCGACCAGCTGCGTCAGAGATGCAACGCCGTGGGTCGTTGAGCGCATGAGCGACGTGAAGTAACGGTGTTGGTCAGCCTTAATCTTTCATCGAGTTACCAACAAATAACCTAAGTCACTGCCTTGATTGTTTTTGGGTAAATTAAAATACATCATAATATACATTATCATACAATATGAATAACTTGAAATGGGGGACGGGGTAAGTCCGCAAATGCATCCAACCGACAAGGGAAATCGCACCCTCGTCATCCGAGAATGCGTTTGGCTCAGCCTCGCCTGAAATCATGACATGGTGCGAATGCTGTCCGCGCCCCGTGAGGGGCAGCATGATAATAGCCCGGCACTTCGAGTGCCGGGACAAGAGCATTTTTCGGCTCAGTCCTGGAGGGACGGCTGAAATCTCCATGTTTCAGCCGTCCCTCCAGCAGGACTGAGCAAAAAATCCAACGTTATTCCTCGGCACTGAAGTGCCGGGCTATGGTCATGGCGTCCCGCTGGGACGCGAAAGCCCACGGCGTTGCCGCTGGGACATGGCTCGGGCTACATCCAGGAACGATTCAGCAGATGACAAGGAACCAGATAATCCAAGCGAACCGGCGCTGGATCAGCCGTGCAAGAAGCGCTCTAGATGTCGCCGTTCCCACTCAGCAGCGAGCGCATGATGTGGGTATTGGGATTCCCAGCGACGGAATCGTTGGCTGTGCGGCGATTCGCCGCGCAGTGGTGCATTGGCCTGGGCGTGATGACAAAGCTCGTGATAGAGAACGTGTTCAGCGAAAATCTTTGCGACCCATGGTTGAGCAAGGCGTGGGTTCACCACGATGACCGGCTTGGGCCGTGAGCGGTAACAGGCAAAACGAATGGAACTCAAAATCCGACGTGGGCTTTGGCGTCCCCAACGAATCTCGGGCAGTGAAAGATGAGCAAACCACGCGCCGTGAACGAAACGCAAGGCGTTGGTGAGATCAAACGGGACGCTTACCGGCTCAAGTACGGGGAACTGAGTTTCATGCTTAATGATTTCCTGCTGACGCTGCTCGCGCCAAACGGTTTGCAGCGTTTGCCTGAGTCGTGGAGTCGAACGACGACCATGGCTAGCGATCCACGCAGGGAGGTCCTCAAGCGCATCTGGATGGTGCAACAATCCAACATGCACACTGACGACACTGCCCCCCTGACGATTTCCGCGCAAACTGAGCATGGTTTTATCGTTGTGATTGAGTCGTACGCGGCACGTCGGGCAACGCAGTGCGATAACGCTGGCCAGGTGCGCGAGTCGCTCATGCAAAATCGTTTGATCGACTTGCGTTTCAGGCCGTGGCTGCGCTGTGATTATCATTTGCGGAATCGCTAATGATGGCTGTGTATGCATCATCGAAAAAGGCGCGAACCCACGCGAATGTCGGTCGCTCCTTCGGCCACCGCAAAATGAAAATCATCAGACATGCCCATGCTCAGACGTGGCAGATGATGGTGTTCAGCCAGCACGCGCAGGGCTGAAAAACACGTACGAATAGTGCGCTCATCAGCCTGCCCCCCTTCCGCGCCCACTGCTTGCGCAAGTGGAGCCATGGTCATTAAACCCACAACTTCCAAACCAGGAAACGCTTGAGCATGCTCAATACGTTGCGCCAATTCATCCGGTCGTACGCCAGCTTTGGCTGCGTCGTTGGCGACATTCACTTGGACAAACACTTGAATGCGTTGGCTTGTGGTACAAGCAGCGGCACAAGCAGCGGCGCAAGCACGGCCTAAGCGTTCGATGTGATCG
This sequence comes from Planctomycetota bacterium, assembly GCA_043775355.1. Taxonomy (GTDB): domain Bacteria; phylum Planctomycetota; class UBA11346; order UBA11346; family UBA11346; genus BOG-1363. Next base: position 18,167 of record JAYVSL010000073.1, on the reverse strand, counting down.
GCCTCGCAAAGACTATGAATGGCAACACACAGCGGTGCGAGTTTGGCTAATTGGCGACCTTGTACTCGTCCGATGAAATGAAACCGAGCTTCGGGTGGTGCCGCTACCTGCATGAGTTCCAGATGATCAATACGATTTTCGCCCAACTCTTTAACGCCAGCAGCAATTAGTGGTGCAATGACGGATGGCTCTTGTTCTTTGGTCACCGCAATCAGACGGACGTCTTGCGGATTTCGCGCGTGGCGATGACAAACCTCTGCAATGGTGGCGCGGACTTCCGAAAGATTGGCGGAGATCCGTTCGATGTCCGATGTCCGATGTTCGATGTCCGATGTCCGATGTCCGATGTCCGATGCCTTTTTATGCATGGGTTCTGGTGTTATTATCAATCGTCACATACACCATCGTCAATGTTCGCACTCACGCCTCTTATGCGTTTTCTCCGACATCGGACATCGGACATCGGACATCGGACATCGGACATCGGACATCGGACATCGAACATCGGACATCGGACATTTACTTTTTAGGCTTCTCGACCTCTTCGCCTTGCTCTTCTTTCACTTTGATCAGTCCTTTGCTTGTTGCCCAGGCAACCCAAGCATCCACGCCTTTGGTGCGGTCATCAGCACGGGGATCAAAGCCGACGTCCGTTTTTGATAAAGATTTCAGAATGTCATTGCTCTTACGGCGGACGATCACGCCAGGGTCGTTGAGTCCCTTGAGCAGCGCAGGTACGGATTCGTTGCCTTTACCGAGGAGATTTTGCTCCGCCAACTGAGCGTCGTTGCCGGTCGTGCTGGCTAATTGTTTGACCCATTCTCCTAGCGCATCATTAGCCTTTGCCTCAGTGGTGCTTGGCTTGGCATTACGGTCTTCAATCCACTCAAAGCTGGTGCCACTTTCCTTCCACCATTTTTCCATTTGAACCACCACTTTTGCCCGAACTTCAGGCTTCGCCGAAGGATCGTAACCCCAATCATTGCCAGTAATGCGGCGGATCAATTCAAGCGCGCGCTCGTTCGCCTTGTAATTATCGCCTTTCAGAATTTTAATGATCACTGGCACCAATGATTTTTCGCGCAGGTCATAAAGACCGCGTGCGGCCTCCACCGCAACCATGGGATTGCTGTTTTGCAGCTGTTCACTAAGCCAAACGCGGTCCGATACGTTATGGTTGAGATCCCACCACGCCTTGGCTTTGGCTGCGGTCATGGTGTCGGATGGTTGCAAAGCGATTTGACCAAATGCTTTTTTTGCAGCGAACTGAACCGCCTGATCCGGGTGATCCATCATTTCAATCAGACGCGGAATGGCCCGACGATCCCGCATCAGCGGCGCTACATAAGCGAAGGACTCTAAGTCGTCCTTGTCGGTGACCCGTTCGCTCGCTTTGGCAATAAATCCAAATAAACGCTTGGCAGTCGCCATGTCGCCAGCTTTGACGAATTTCATCAGCAACATGCTGGCACCATAAATATCGTGGAAATCATCCCGTAAGAGCGCGGTGTAAAGCAACGGAATCATTTCTTTGCGACAATCCTCGCGGTACAGCGTCAATATGGCGGAGTCCATCGCATCGCTGTCATTCTTATTGCTGGCCATGCGTTGAATCTGGCCCTCAATAAATGGGTTGTCGCGCGTGATTGGCTCAATCGTCACATCCCATTTCACTTCTTTCGCCGTCGGTCCGGGGCCACTGGCTTGACGCGTGGCTCCGACGGGCCGCCCTTGAACATCGCCCCCCTTCGCATCGTTTTTTCTCCCGCCCGGAACGAGATTGGCAGCAACCCAACGGTCGCCGACCAATACTTGTCCCATCTTTGCGCGAGCGAGCTCATGATTCTTGTCGAGTTGAATGACGGCGCCGAAGTATCGGCGTGCGGCCGTCGGCTTAGCGTTGGCTTCGCACCATTCTCCCAGTGCGTAAACCGCGTCGACGCTGGTCATGTCGGTCGCTTTGACCTTGGCTTGCAGTTCTTCCTCGCTGGCGGCGTGCAAGGGCCCAAGAACAAGTGCCAGGAAAAGCGGCAGGAAAAGCGACGGAAAAAGCGGCGAAAAGCGGCGCGTCGTCAGGTTCATAAGTAGGGGCCTTTCGGGTAAGTTCTTAGGAATCGCTGTGGCTCGTTCAGACATTGGTCACTGGGATCACCGTAAAGAAGGATAAACAGATGCAAACCTATGCTGGCAAACGTCTGGCAATGTCGGTGGTGCTGTCGTTGTGTGTGAAGAAGTCGGCACTGTGTGTAACGGTAACCGGCATCTTTTCATCGGCTTCCCAGGCCGCTGGATCACCCATTGTGCGACCCGCTCTCAGAACGATTTGTGCTGGTCACCCTACCCACTATGTTCCCGCTCCTCTTTCGGCCGCCTTCAGCCGTCGTGATCACCAAGGAACTTTATGCCAATCCCCTACGTCATCGAAAAAGACTCACGCGGAGAACGCAGCTACGACATCTACAGTCGCTTGCTGAAAGACCGCATCATCTTCCTCGGTGAGCCGATCGATGACTTTGTGGCGAACGTGGTGGTGGCACAATTGCTCTTTTTGCAGAGCCAAAAGCGTGACGCCGATATTACGCTCTACATCAATTCACCCGGTGGATTAGTGAACGCTGGGTTCGCCATTTTCGACACCATGGCGTATCTGACCTGCGACGTGGCAACGGTGTGTATCGGCCAAGCAGCCAGCATGGCGGCGTTCCTGCTCGCTTCTGGCACCAAGGGCAAGCGCTTCGCTCTGCCGCATAGCCGCATCATGATTCACCAGCCAATGGGCGGCACCCAGGGCCAGGCCAGTGACATCGAAATTCAGGCCAAAGAACTGCTGCGCTTAAAGAAAGAACTCAATCGCATCTTGGCTGAAAAAACCGGCAAACCGGAAGAAAAAGTCGCCAAAGACAGCGAACGCGACTTCTACATGAGCGCCGAAGAGGCTCAGCTCTATGGCTTGATCGACCGCGTGGTCTCCAAGCCAGTCTCCAACTGACCTTTCAACCGTTTCTGGGAATATCGACCAATGGCTGGAAAAAAAAGCACCCGCGACGGCGACAGCAAGAGCGGTGACGTATGTAGTTTTTGCGGACGTACCACCGAGCAAGTTGAGCGCCTGATCAACGGGCCACCAGGGGTGTCGATCTGCAATGAATGCGTCGAGGTCTGCGCAACCTTGCTGCGCGACAATAACCGCACCAAAAAATCCAGCGATCAGCCCAAGGTCGGCAAAAGCTTGATGCCGTCCGAGATCAAGGGTCACCTTGATCAGTACATCATCGGGCAAGAACAAGCGAAGCGCACCATCGCCGTCGCGGTCTACAATCACTACAAGCGTCTCAAGGCGAATCAGGCTGGCGGCGCCAACGGTATTGAGTTGGAAAAATCCAATATCCTGATGCTCGGGCCCACCGGCTGTGGCAAAACGTTGATCGCCAAATGTCTGGCCAAACTGCTCAACGTGCCCTTCGCCATCGGCGATGCGACCACCTTGACCGAAGCTGGATACGTCGGCGAAGACGTTGAAAATCTTATTTTGCGCTTGCTGCAAAACGCCAATTTTGATGTCGCCAAAGCCGAGATGGGCATCATCTACGTCGATGAAATTGACAAGATCGGCCGCTCTGGCGGCAACGTGTCGATCACCCGCGATGTCAGCGGCGAAGGCGTGCAACAAGCCTTGCTCAAATTGGTTGAGGGCACCGTCGCCAACGTGCCGCCCGGCGGTGGACGCAAACACCCTGAGCAAAAATATATTCAGGTGAACACCGAAAATATTCTCTTCATCTGCGGCGGTGCGTTTAGTGGCCTGCCTGAAATCATCGGTCGGCGTTTAGGCGACAAGCGCGTCGGCTTTAACATCGATATGGAAGCGAAGGAACAGCGTTCCGACGTCACCGAAGACGAACGTTTGTTGGCGCAAGTCACCCCTGAAGACCTCATCAACTTCGGCTTAATCCCCGAATTTATCGGTCGTTTGCCGGTCACCGTCGCCCTTCAACCGCTCAGCCTTGAAGCGTTGGTAAGCATCTTAACTCAGCCTAAAAACGCTTTGGTGAAACAATTCCAAGCGATGTTCGCCATGGAAGGCGCTGAGTTGTCCTTCACCGAAGACGCGCTTCTTGCCATGGCTAAGAAAGCCTTGGAACGCAAGACCGGCGCCCGCGCCCTGCGAGCGATTATGGAAGAAGTCATGCTCGACCTGATGTTCGACCTCCCTCAGCGGGTGAAGTTCCAAAAGACTTTCGTCGTCGATGCCAGCGTCGTCGAAGGCAAAGGCACGATTTATAATGTTGACGCAGATGCGAAAGAAACCGCCTGAAGATGTCGGTGGTTTGATACCTGACGGAACCATTACATCCAAAATAATCACACGGAGCAGCCCACCGCGCTCCGTGTGATTAATATTAAAAGCAGAACATGGCTGTTCGCGTAAGGATTGTGACCGGGCGATGCCTGTAGTGCCCGATTCCTTTCCCTTGATTTTCCAGGCTATTTCCGTGCATTTTTACCGCTCGCGTCCGAGTTGGTTGTCAGGGACGATAAAGGAGGTCCTTTAGTTTCGTCCTTTCGTTTCGATGTACACCGTCAACGGCGACCATCGCGAAAGCCGCTATTTTTCTCTGGAATAAATCGCGTTGATCATAGCGTTCGGCCATGCGTGCGATGAGCACATATTATCTTATTTAATAACGTTTTCGTGCGTCAACGGCGATCATCTGACGGCGTTCGTAAGTAAAGGGCCAGCCCATGCGACTCTCTATCCTCTTCTTTTTTCTGAGTGTGACCGTGGCTTTCACGGGCGAGAGCGCGACAGTTCCGTCGCTGCGCTGGATCCCCTCAAAGACTAAAATTTCAGAGGAACTTTACGCCGTTCATTTGGAGTATCTTACGCCTAAAATCGAGGAAGCGCTGAGCGAAGCCCGCGCCCGTCCGGTGTTCGGCATTCGTATTGACGGGGTGAACGAGAATTCACAGGCCAGTGCCGCCGGGCTCGTGGTCGGCGATGTAATCACCAAGCTTGATGGGGTTGTGCTGCCGGAAGTCAGCGGGCTGAGACAATGGCGAAATGGTAAAGCACAGACCCTCACGGTGTGGACGGCCGCCGCTGGTGAGCGCGAAATACCGATTCAACCAGGCATGATAGGTATTCGGTCTGAGGAATCGTGGAGTCTGCTGCATGGCTATCTTGCCACCCGTGAGGTCGGTGCGGCGTGGGAACATGATCTGATGCTCGCAGCGGTGGCCCGTAATGACAATCTGCAGATGATGGAAAGTGCGTTACTAGCAGCACAGGAAAAAGGCTGCACCCATCCGATGTGGATCGTCGCGGCGACTGCGCTGGCAGTGGATATGGGGCGATTTTCCGAAGCGCGGGCATTTGCTCGGGTTGCTCTGACAAAAGTGAGCGCGCCTGAGCGCCTGCCGATTGCCAAGCAACTTTATATCGCGCTGGTGGCCGGTGGTTTGATGGGCGAAGCGCAAGCGCTGGCGCGTCAGTACGACGTGCTGTCGTATGAGGAAGATCATGAGGCATTGCAGCGTCAGTTGGATCATTCGGTTGAGCCCATGCGTGTCGCCCTTGCCGCTCACCCGATTCTGCCCTTGGACGAACTACTTCGGACCCGAGCAGAGGAAACCGATCACGCGCGGACGTTGACGTATCTCAGCGGACCACAGCAACGCATCGCTGAAGATTTGGCCCAACTCGACCCAGATGGCGATCTGGTTTTAAAGGGCATGGAACGCGTCGAGCGGCTTAATCGCGACGGCGCACTGGACTTCCTCTCTCACCATGAGCGCCTAGATTTGACGCGAATTGGGCCTGTTATGCGTGATTTGGATGTGGCAATGACCAACACGCTCACATGGGATCGCGTCACCTTCAAGACCAGCCTGGGCGCCGTCGCCATCGGCGTTGTCGATCATCACGCCGGCGAAGGCTCGATCATTCTTCGCCTGCAAATCAGCGAAATCGCCGGGATCCAAGTGCGCGTCGCCAACATGCCAGAGTATGAAGTAAATCGTAAATCCTTCTTGCTTGGCGATCCGCACCGCCTGCGAATTTGCATCCGCGATCACACCCTCGCTCTGCTCGTCGACGGCTTTCCCGTCTATCACGGACCGCTGCTAGAAGATCCCGCGACGCGCAAACTCGGCATTGATCTGTACACTAGAGATTTGATGGGTACCTGGGCAAACCTGAAGTGGCGCGGCGTGTTGACCGCGCAGGATCTCCCCGAACCACCGGCGCAAACCGGACGTCCGAAGCAAGCGTTGATCGGCGCCAATGATTTTTAGCGCTGCGTCAGGGCAATAACACCGAGTGAATTGCGGCCGTGCGCGACATCATCCGCCGCGATCATCCACGACTGGATTTGCTCTTACGTCATCGCGGCGCTTTCCCGCCGACAGTAAACTTCCTGATCCTTTCGACGGACTGGCGTTCAAAATACCATTTCACACCTGAGCGGATTCGCTCAAGCAAACGCGCTCACGTATGGCAATTTTTTTGCCGTGCTCTTCACTTGCTCAAGGCCGGCAACTAATTCGCTCGTCGCGTCCCACTGCCCAGTGAGGAATTGTTTGCGGTGACCTTCACCCATTTGCGCTTTCCATACTTTACCACCAGCGCGCACTTCGAGTTTGTCGACATCAACGGTGACTGAGGTCGATGGATCTTTGCTCACCACCGCTTGGATCGCTTCGCTGTCAGCGACCGATACGCGCAGACAAGGGAACCCCATTGCGACGCAGTTGCCGAAAAAGATCTCGCTGTAGCTCACGCCGACGATGGCTTTGATGCCCCATTTGGCGATCGCCTGCGGCGCGTGTTCGCGTGAAGAACCGCAACCGAAGTTGCTGTTCACGATCAGCACCGACGCGCCCTTGAAGCGGGCCTCGTCGAACGCGTGGGTTTTACCCTGCGCGGTGAGTTGCTTGCGATCGTCCTCAAACGCATGTTCGCCGAGACCGTCAAAGGTCACGCAGCGCAGGAAACGCGCCGGGATGATGCGGTCGGTATCGATATCGTTACCGACGACGGGGACAGCGCGACCAGAGACGATGGTGATGTTACTCATGAGTACTTTTGGGAAGGAGCTACGAGCTTCGAGCTACGAGCTACGAGTTTCAAGACTCGCAGCTGGTAGCTCGTAGCTCGAAGCTAGTTGCTAGTTACTTTGGCAAGGACGGTGCGCACATCGCTGACTTTACCTTCCAACGCCGCGATCGCGACCATGGCTGGCGACATCAACAGGGTACGGCCAGAGGGTGAGCCCTGGCGACCTTTGAAGTTACGGTTCGACGACGAGGCGCTGACTTGGCGGCCTTGCAGTTTGTCGGCGTTCATGGCCAAGCACATCGAACAGCCAGCGTTGCGCCACTCGAAGCCGTGGGCGATAAAAATCTTGTCCAAGCCTTCAGCTTCGGCGATGACTTTGACGGCTTCGCTGCCTGGAACGATGAACGCTTTTACCTTGGCATTCACTTTGCCGCCATGCGCTGTGATCACCCGCGCGGTTTCACGCAGATCGCTGATGCGACCATTGGTACACGAACCGATGAAGGCCACGTCGATAGCAACTCCGGCAATCGGCTGACCGGCCTTGAGGTCCATATACTGGTAGGCTTCTTCGACGGTCGCCCATTCGTCTTTAGCAAACGATTCTTTAGTCGGGATCGATTCGCCAATGCCAACGCCGTGATCAGGAGAAATTCCCCACGTGACGGTAGGTTCGATATCTGCGGCGTTGAACGTTTTCACGTCATCAAAAACCGCATCGGAATCTGACGCGATCGACTTCCACCATGCGACCGCTTTATCCCAATTGGCGGCTTTGGGCGCACATTCACGCCCCTTCAGATAATCAAACGTCACCTGATCTGGATTAATGTAGCCACAACGTGCGCCGCCTTCGATGGCCATGTTGCACACCGTCATGCGCTCTTCCATCGACATGGCCGAGAACGTGCTGCCAGCAAATTCATAAGCGAAACCGACTCCGCCTTTGGCTGAGAGTTTGCGCAGGATATGCAAAATCACGTCTTTCGCGTACACGCCAGATTTCAGTTTGCCGTCGACTTGTATTTTACGTACTTTCAAACGCGACATCGACAACGTCTGGGTTACCAACACGTCGCGCACTTGGCTGGTGCCGATGCCGAAGGCGATGGCACCGAAAGCGCCATGCGTTGCGGTGTGACTATCGCCGCACGCCACGGTCATCCCAGGCTGGGTCATGCCCTGCTCTGGAGCGATGATGTGCACCACGCCCTGTTTACCTGAGCCAGGCTGAAACAGTCGGATGCCGAAGTCGCGGCAGTTCTTTTCGATGGCGACCATCATCTCTTCCGCCAAACCATCGGCGTAAGGGCGCGCCTGATTTTCAGTCGGGACGATGTGATCAACCGTAGCGACCGCGCGTTCGGGAAACGGAACGCTCAGCCCCTTTTGACGCAAATCCGCAAACGCCTGCGGACTGGTGACCTCATGAATCATGTGCAGGCCGATAAAGACCTGACATTGTCCACTAGGCAGGGTGCGAACGGTATGGAGATCCCAAACCTTGTCGAAAAGCGTGCGGCTACTCATGGCGTCCTTGTCACTGCGGGGACGCGAAAGTGTCGTTCCCAAGTCAACTGACAAGCAGCAGCTCAAAAAGCCCCTTCGAGCAACCAGAAAGCGACAGGCATTACACTCGTCCAGTGCGTGGAACCTATCGCAGGTCAGCGTCTGAATACCGGTCACGGTATTGTGATTTTGAAATGCCCTACAAGACTCGGCCGCTAATGCTCAAGTTCGAAGTCCTGAATACTGCCTTCAAGGGCAAGCAGTTTAAATTCAAAGACGCGCTGCTGGTCGGTAGCGGTGTCGCTTGTCAAATTCGCGCTCAGCACGGTGACATGAAAGACGTCCACGCACGCTTCTACTCCGATGGACATAAATCCATGGTCGAGATCGGCTGCAAAGAGGCTCACCTCTTCGTCAACGGTCGTGACGTGGTTCGCCACGAACTTCGCCATGGCGATGAACTCGTGATTGGCCCCCTTCGTTTTCGCGTGGTCGATGACAATCGTATTAGTAGCGGCGCCATCCGACTTGACCAATTAATTGAAGACCTCAACAACTCAGAAGAATCCGAAGTTTACGATTTTGCTAAAGAAGATCTTTTTTACCGCACCACCAAAGAGCCTTCGCTACGCGGCAATATCGCCTTTGTTATTCCCAGCAAAGATCGCTACTTGGAGCAAGCACAAGTATTTCTTTCGCGCTTGGTAAAAGGATGCGGCATGGAGGAAGAAAAAGTCGACGCCTTCATGACCTGCATGAAAGAACTCATTCTGAATGCTCATCGGCACGGTCACAAATACGACGAATCCAAACAGATCGTCGTTCGCTACCGCGACCTTGGTGATCGTTTAAGCCTGAGCATTCTTGACCAGGGCCCAGGCTTTGACCACAAAGCCATGCTCGAAACCGTGAAAGCCAAAAACGCCGCACAAGCCGCTCGTGAACGCTATCAAGCCGGCGGCTTCGGCGGATTAGGTTTTCAATTGGTAACCAAATTAGCTGATGAATTAATTTATAATGACGTTGGAAATCAGGTGACGTTTGTGATTAAGAAGGCTAGCGAGTAGGAACGCGAATGCCTCTTTGGGCGCAGCCCACCGGTTACTGCGGCCCATGAGAGTGAATACACGAGTGGAAGCATGAAGCTCATAGCCCTTGTCATGACTTTGATGCTGATTTTGGTTACGTTCTCATCTTGCAGCGTTTACGCGGGTCACACCCGAATCGTCAGCGAGAACTCCTTCGATGATCTCAATTTCGTCATCGACGTCACCAATACGTCGGTTGCCAAAGTACGCCTGCGTTATCGACGAATAAGCACTGGGGATCAGGAGCTACCGATGGAAGATTACCTTGGTCCAGGTAGCTTCATGCGCTTGAAAGTGAAACGCGAAGGTCTGAAAGCGCGAGTAAGACTTGGTCTCGAAGAGGACACTATTTCATACGAATTGGAGTTTACTCACGAATTCAAGCCGTTTTTCCAAGACTTCCAGGAATGGACCATCGACAACGGCACGGTGACGAGCGTCACCTTTCACCCCGAAAAAAACGAAATACAAAAATCGCCATCACCCTAAAAAAAATCACTTAACCATTACCATTTCAAGAATGCGGACAGAGGGACTCGAACCCTCAAGTCTTGCGACACTGGGACCTAAACCCAGCGCGTATGCCAATTCCGCCATGTCCGCACAATGATGGGTGGGAGGTTAGGTCAGTGTCTGACTTTCGCTACTAGCAGTACCGCAAGGTCCAAACCACGTCGGCATCTACGTGCGACTTCTGGCAATTGGCAATTCACGTTCGAAAAATGCAAAACCCCTCCGTCAGCCGGAGGGGTTTTACTGAAGCCGTGGTTCCGTTTGGGACATTAATCTTCGATGAGCAAGTCTTCCATCATCAAGCTGTTCTGCTCCATGTACGTCGCGCCTTCAATCGACAGTGGGGCGAACGGGATCAATTGTAGGCGGGTTCTGGGAATTGGCGTTTTGTTGTATTCGCAGAGGCCGAATGGCAGCGGACGGTTCGCGTCGATTTTGCGCAAGGCACGGTCGATCTGCCAGACAATATCTTTTTCATCACCAGCAACACCAAGACTGAGGTCTTGGAGATCGGCATCAGAACCGCGCTCGGCAAGATGGTTAGGAGTGGTGTGTCCGTCTTCAGCGTCAATCGCGTCCTTGACCAAGCCAGCGATGTCGTTGGTAATTTCATGACGTCTGTCCAAAAGGATTTGCCGCCACTTCATTAATTCATCAGGAGGAAATGGGCATTTGTAGGTAACGACGGGTGCTGGCGGAGCGACTTTCGCTGCCACGGGCGCGGCCTTGGCAGCTGCTGCTTTGACAACCGTTGACGGGGTTTTAGCCACCGCTGCAGCAGGTTTTACCGGTGTTGTTTTGGGCACCAAGGCCTCCGATTTCGCAGGTGTCGGCTTAGCCGGGACCGCTGCGGTTTTGGTTGGGGTGATCTTTGCCGTCACTGGCTTGGCGGGAACCGCCGCTACTTTCGCGGCAATGATTTTCGTCGTCACTAGCTTGGATGGGGTTTTCACCGCTGCTTTTGCCGGCACAGCGGCTAAAACAGCGGCTTTCGCTGGAGTGCTTTTAGCGGAAACCGAAGCGGTCACAGGCTTGGCCGGCGCTGACTTAGTCGGGGCATTTTTGGCTGCGGCTTTGGTGGGAACTGACTTTGCGACAGGCTTGGCAGGTGCTGACTTAGCAGGTGCTGACTTAGCAGGTGTTGACTTAAGAGCGGTCTTGCTTGCGACTTTGTTTTTGGCCGCAGCCGAACCACCTTTATCCTTACTGTCTTTACCGTTTTTGGTCTCTGTCGCTTTGGCCGCTGTCTTGGCCGCCGTCTTGGCCGCTGTCTTGGCCGCTGTCTTGGCCGCGTTAGTGGGTTTAACCGGTTTAGCAGGTTTAGCGGATTTGGCGTTGGTGATTTTACTCATCTGAAACTCCTGAGCTTCGAACGGGCGCAGACACTAGACCAGTCATTCAGCTTTCAAGCTCGAACCCCGCAGCTCGTCCGTAAGCAGGTGACGGTGAATGAATTGCCCCATTTTGAGGCATTGGCCGCGTGGTGATTGATCCGACCGGACGACCAGGGTATGTCTCCCCCCCTCGAACAGCCGCTTGCCAAAGGCAGGCGTTTTAAGGCGTTCCAGGTCGCAGACAGTACACAGGACATCCCTTTCTCATGGCGGTTGCAAGCAGTCACAATACCGAAGTAGTCGGCGGCGTCCCGCTGATGTCGGTGATCGGCACGCCACGCACCATGGGCGGGCACCTTGGATCGCGACTCAAGCCTCGGCTTCAGGTGTTGTCGCAATATCTTGCCGACCAGCTTTGTACACACGCCCGACCGGGTGGCCTTCATCTCACCACCAATCGACTGCGTGAATTAATTGCACCCTCGGCTGAGCATCTTCAGCGGCACGATCCATCGCTGTGGATGGAGCTCGAAGCCATGGCTAATGCGAGCGAGCTCCCATTAGCTGACCTTCTGATTATTCATGGGTACGGTGATTTACTGAGTTATTTTGGCTGTCAGATTCCGCCACAACCCAGTACGTTTCTCGCAATTGATAGTACGCATACCAAAGACGGCAACGCATTGATGTCGTTGTGTTGGTACCTGGATCCTGCGTTGTTCCCGTATTTAACGCTGTTGCGCCGCATTCCTACGCATGGTCCTGCTACGCTTTGCCTGACGCTTGCGGGCTTGGGTCCCGTTGCCGGAATATCTGAAGCCGGCATCGCGGTGGCCGCAAATGAAATGCGCGTTCGCGACGGCGTGTCGGGCACCTTCACCAATCATTTATTATCATCGATGTTGACATCGCCAGGATTTGATGACGTCCAGCGTCGCGCTCAGACTGGCCCACGCCATGGCGGCGCGGCTTTGCATGGATTATCAAGCAAAGGCGAGCGCTTCACGGTTGAAGTCAGCGGCCAACAGACCGTACGCTTAAATGATGCTCTGCCCGATGCGCCACGCGTTCACACCAATCATCCGTTGACCGAATCGCTCATGCCCTTGTCCGGTACCATCGACGGAACCAGCAAAATGCGTTTAGAGCAAACCGCTGGTCAGGTGGTTGCTGTCAGAAGTGTAGAACCATCCACGATCAGCAAATGGTTTGGGATGGGGAACGACACGCAAACGATCAAACGCGTCGAAGCCGATTCGGAGCGCGTACCGATTTCACTGGTGTTGATGATCCTGGATCCGCGCATGAAAGAATTGCACATTTGTCGCAGCGGTGTTCCGTCAGGTTTGGAGACCATCAAGCTGTGATCATCGTGCGCCTGCGCGGGCGATGGCGCGAGGAAATACTTGCGACCAACTGGCGCTGGCTGCTGTTGCCGGCATGGCTGATTTTTCGCCCGTTGGTGTGGTTGCGTAATCTGAGTTTTAATCTTGGCTGGCGCACACCGCAGCGCCTTTCTGTGCCGGTGTGGTCGGTTGGTAATCTGACCGCAGGCGGCACCGGAAAGACGCCATTAACCCGCTATTTGGCTCGTTGGGCCATCGCACACGGTTTACAACCAGCGATCATCAGCCGTGGTTATCGCGCAGAAAATGCTGCCGAAAACGACGAGGCCCGTACCGTCAGTGAATGCCCGGTGATCTGCAGCCCGGATCGCGTCGCAGCAGGTCGGCAGGCCATCGCCAATGGAGCAACCTGCTTAATCATGGATGATGGGTTCCAACATCGACAATTACATCGCGATCTCGACTTAGTAATGATTGACGCGACCCGACCGTGGGGAGCTGAAAATGGTTCCACTGGAGCCACATTACCACTGGGATATTTGCGTGAAAACCGGACAGCGCTCTTTCGCGCCGATGCCATCATCATTTCGCGCGATACACTGATCTCACCCTCGTCTTTTTCTTTCTTAAAAAACGAACTCATGGCCTTTGATAAGCCACTCATTCGAGTAGAAGGTCGGAAAGCCTCACTTCAGCCACTGAACTACGACCGACGTGAATTCATCACCGATGTCACCCAGCTATGCGGAAAGAACGTTGTGCTAGTCAGTGGCATTGGCAATCCACTCGGCTTCGAGCGAGCAGCCTTGGCCTTTAACTGGAACGTCCTTAGCAGTCTTCGTTTTCCTGACCACCACCATTATTCGAAGTTTGATGCGCAAACAATTCTTGCTACTGCCAACGAAAAAATGGCCGCCATTGTTCTCACAAACAAAGACGCCGTAAAATTATGCGTACTGATCCCGCCTGACAGTCCCATACGTGTATTTATCCTTGATGTCTTCAGCGACATTCTCGCTGAAGACCAAGACGTCCTCGAAAAATTACTAACGGCTACACTGCCGGTATCGAAAATTACCAACGGCTAGACTGTCGGCTTGGTAATGACGCCTCGCACCCAGAGCCAAATTTCTCAAGAAATATAACCGCTCATTCGCCAGGTAATCGACCTGATCTTCGTACATTTTTACGCGTGGCCTTGTTTGGCAACAGTACTTATAACAGCCGAATTGGATCCTTCGTGGCAACTGTCTCACTTTCCGCACTAGCAAGACCAATTTATACGCATCCCTGCTTCTGCGCTACATTCGAAAGCATTCCAAGCCCACAGAGTATCTAAAATACTTTGCGACTTGGCTCACTTCAATCCCGTAAAAAACATAACACCCGAATGACTTACCATGACTGATACCACCCTCGATTGGCACATGCTAACGACAGGACACCGTTTCATTGTAAATCTTGGCTTTGCTCCTTCCACCACCGTCAAGATTCCCGGCGGGCCACCAATGATTATGGGACAGTTTGCTGCATTTCAGCCATTACCAACGGATGGTGAAAAACATCAGATTATTGAAGTGAGTGGTGACCTGGAATACCTCAAGGAAAAGTACAGTATCCCCCATGATTTAGTATTCGATGTCAACCAGCAAAGTTAAAGCCTAAACATGTAACGGTATATGAATTTATTTTCGTGATCCTCTTCTTCCACCAAAGGTTTTATGTCACTTCATGACCTCGATGATATACTGACCTCAATTGGTCATTCCATTAAGCAAGCTCTTGATGCTGTGGATCAACACAGCGTCACTGGCTTCATGAACCATTTCCATTCCGTCAAATCCGCAGATGGATCTACGCAGGTAAAACCCAAAACAGTCACCGTGCCGCTACCAAAGCCAGATGGAACCTATGCCCATCGAGAGGTCCCTACTGCCAGTTTGGTACACCACCACTCGCTGCAATTAGATGAAATGCGTCTAAAATTTCGTGTCTCGCTAAGCCATCAGGAAGGATCGAAAACGCTTAAAGCCGAGATCAAATCAGCCGGTTTGCCAGCACAGTCTTCGCAGGACCAGAATGGTCATAAAACAGAATCGTCACCAACACCAACGAATTCCGACAGTGAGCTGGCAGTAATCGAACTTCATTTCAAACGAGGACAAGCGCCCGAGGGCGTTTCTCGACTCGTCGATCAATACCATAAAAACGTTTAAATGTATGAACCACATTTACGTCTCCACCGGCTGAATTTTCAGCCACAACGGCCACAACTGTGGCCATATAAAGAAAGCGCCCCATGGCAGATCCCAAACTCACCGACCAATTCGTTGGTCTTCCACTCGGCCTGCTCGTTTGCAGTCCCATCATTGAAGTGGCCAAAGGCCAAGCCGAACTATGCCGAGTCTACCTTGAATACGTCTTTAAATTGGCATACCAGGGCGGAGATCAAACCAAGGGTGTAAATATGGTCTCGTTCACCCTGAACCGTCCGGTGACCTCGGGCAGTGGCCAAATATCCCAACAGGCTATCACGGTAAATGCGCCGATGTTATCACTGGTTCCAATTCCTGCGTTTACCATGCAAGAAGCAACCGTATCGTTCACCATGGAAGTCAAAAATTCCAGCGTCGACACCTCATCTACGACAGCATCGGCCGGTTCCTCGGCTGGCGGTTCGTTCTGGGGATTCAGCGCATCTATCAGTGGTAGTGTTACCACGGCGAGCTCCAACACGCGTACGACTGATAATTCTGCCAAATACGATATTACCGCCAAAGCCGTACAACAACCACCAGCGGAAGGCATGGCTCGCTTAAACCAGATCTTCGCCTCCGTAATCGAGCCCATCCCAGTCGGCGGCAAGTAAGTAAGTAAGTAAGTAAGTAAGTAAGTAAGTAGTTCATCTGCTCGCGAATATATCTCGCGCTAGATAATGAGCAGGCAGGTGCACGCCACCTGCCTGCTTTTTTTGTGTGCTCCGACTTTTATGGAACGATGGCATGCCCAAGAAAATTTCAAAACCAGATCGCGCGTCGCTGACGCAGTTTGCGTCAGCGCTTCTCGACATCGATCGACTGAGACAGGAAATTACTGTCTTGGAACATCAAGAGCAGGAAGCAAAAGGCAAAGTCGATCAATTAAGGAAAGTTGGGCAATCTGAGCAGGGTAAGTACAATGACCTCACCAAATTTATTGCATCGAGTAAATTAAATTGCGCGCTGCTCGTTAATGACCACCAGTCATTTGACAGCACTTCTCAGCAACTCGTTTTTGATATCAAGAAAATAGATGCGTCATCCAACAGACACAAGCAAGAACTTTTGGCTTTATCTCATCACTTACAAGAGGCGCTTCATCAACATAAAAAACTAGATAATCCATGGGTTAAAATTGAGAGCGAAATTGCTGGCGCGACAAATAAACTAAAAACAATTAAGCACGAGACCCTCATCTTACAACGGCTTCGCGACCAGCAGGAGCGTGACTTTTGGTCGCTTAAAGCAGTAGCCAAGGATCTTCACAAACAGCGCGCCAGACTCGCCCGCGAGTTACAAGATTTGATATCCGAAATAGGAAGTGCCACATCAGATCAACGCCCTCCCCTAGAAAAAAAACACCGAACCTTACAACAACAACTTGATGAACTGAATGCGCTCATCCGTACGACCGAAGCTCGTGTCAATGCTTTAGAAGATAGTTTGGATGAGTTGGTTCGGGCGCACCAAGACATGGGAGAAGAACTGCAAGCGCTCACGCAACAACTGTCGCTTTTGAATAACGCGCTGCGCAAGATTGATGATCAGCGAGATGAACTGGTGCGGAAAGAACATGCCCTCACTCAATCTTCGCTTCTTCACGAGAAAAAATTAACGCAACAAGAGCAGCAAAGAGCAGGGCTGAACGAAAAAATCGAAGGGCTAAAAGCCAGCATTTATCACAATGAGATGGAACAAGAACGCCTCACCGCAAAGATACAACAGGCCGTCGACGAACAGTCCCAAAAAAATATTGAGATTAAGAGCATTAAGCGGCTCTTTGACCAAGAAGGGGAGAATAAAACAAAAATAAGCGTCCTCTTGGCAACGCGCCAAAAAGAGCGCCTCGCCATTACCACACTCGCCACGAAACAAGCCAGCGATGCGCGTCAGATATTAGACGCAGCGATGATCACCTTTGATGATGGGGTCGCCACTTTCGGCAATGGCTTGGCCCTTATACCTCCATTGTCTGTACAAGCGCTCAATGATTTAAATCCCGATCGCATGAAAATAACCCACGAAATGCATGACTTCGATAACTTTTCCCTAGCGCAACGATACGATGCCCTCATGCGATGCTTTACTTTGATGGATGGACTCGTTGACGCATATGTCGCTGCGGCCACTAGCACAAAACAATATTTAGCCGACCAATATGATCTCATCGTCAAGCGGATCCATGGCTCCGTACGAGGTCGTATTCGTGGCATGGGAGCGGCTATTCTGCCGTTCGTAGACAATAATCTTAAACAACAAGGCAACCTCAACGATGCTGTGGTTGCATTATTTAATAATCAAAACTATGTACTGTTAAACGAGGCCACTTTAACGACACAGGCTGAAGCGCTTGCTGATGAATATATACGCCGCTACGATATTTTCCGGATACGCGCCCAACATGCACTGATGTGCTACACTGCGCGCGTTCCACCCGTGCTCAAACAATGCCTCGCTGCGGGAAGCACCGTCGCACATACTCGAACTGCAGTCGATGCCCTTCGGCTCACACCAGATATCGGTGAATGGCGCAAAGCCATGGGCGCACCCAGGAGCGGCGAGTGGTTCATGTGGGGCACCAAATCCGCATTTGATGGCATTGAGATTCATGCAACTATTTCAGATAGCTCTATTCAACTACCTGCCGCGATTGGTCCGACAGCGGCAGCGTTGTGCACAGCGCTCTGTGGACTTCCACTTGCCAGCTGGTGGCAAGAAGCCCATGCAACATTACTGATTGAGCCTGACGGAAGCAGACAGCATCCAGCATGCTTCTTTAGTGGAAGATCTAAAAAATGGGCTGAATTAGAATCCTTCTATGCAAGAACCATGACCGCACCGGACGCCGCACTCAAGCGTCAAAATGCTGAAAACGCGGTCGATGCTTTCCTTACCCAATATGTCACCCATCTGCGAAGCCTATGCCAACAAGCGTTGACACACCTCGCTGCCGGGCGTGACATTCTTGGGAATACCCTCCCATGAGTCCGATGCCGCAAATTGAAATCGTCAAGCAAGTACAAGCCGTGAATCCAGGTGCGAGTAAAAATGACCCACTTGTG
>JAYVSL010000072.1:0-9773 GCA_043775355.1 Planctomycetota bacterium | reverse complement strand
TGTTCTCCAATGATGCCGCGCCTACCGCATTCCTCGGTAGCTCAGTGGTAGAGCAGGTGACTGTTAATCATCTGGTCGGAGGTTCGAATCCTCCCCGGGGAGCCAACGAACGGGCCATCCAAATGATTTGGATGGCCCGTTTTTTTTATATCGTTGGTGGCGCGCTGAATGCCGACCTTCAAAAGCCATTTGCCTTCAGATTGCTCTCGTGCCTTACGCCCAATGATTCCGCATTCGGAGATCTGCTATGACCAAGAATCGCCTTGAAGCCTTCAGCGATGGGGTGATCGCCATTATCATCACCATCATGGTGCTGGAGCTGAAAGTACCGCACACCGCCGAGCTATCTGGATTGACGGACCTGGTCCCGGTTATTCTGAGCTATGTGCTGAGTTTCATCTACGTAGCGATCTACTGGAACAATCACCATCATTTGCTGCATGCCGCTCATCACGTGAATGGTCCGGTGTTATGGGCCAACATGCATCTGCTTTTCTGGCTATCGCTGGTGCCGTTTGTTACCGGTTGGATGGGTGAAAATCATTTCGCCGCTACGCCCGTGGCTTGTTATGGCGTGATTTTGCTGATGGCGGCCATCGCCTACACGCTGCTGGTGAAAGCGCTCATCGGACTGCATGGAAAGGATTCCGTTTTATCCAAAGCGATCGGCAACGACGGCAAAGGGAAACTTTCACTCCTACTCTATGTTTTGGGCATCAGCACCGCCATTTGGCTTCCGCTGATTGCCGGACTGCTTTACGTTGCGGTCGCCATTATTTGGCTCATTCCCGACCGACGGATTGAAAAACATCTGACGTATTAAGGTCAGGAAGTACGGTCAACGATTTGCACTCCGCCTACACATTGCCGCCTGGGGCCAAGCTCTTTTTCCCAAGCCAACACCGGGACGAAATTTATTTTCGTCCCGGTGGCGATGAGCTCAATTTTTAATCGCTTTCAGACACCAATTAATTCACTGCGCTTGGTAGCACGATCGGAGTCGCTACTTATCTTTATTGCTCTTTCGTTTGACTGATAAGTCCGAGAGACGCAGCCTTCTGCGATACGATCGAAAATGAAGCTGAATCACAGCTCAAAAAGATCACTTTTCCGGCGTCATTTTCCTGGATTTCGATTCGCTTCACGCCTGAAATAGCTCCCAATTCCTTTGATATATCGCGAATATTGGCAGGGCTCGCATGCTCCTGTGGAATTCGGTACGACAGGCGCTCCTTCTGACCGCATCCCGAAAAGGATACAGCCAGGATAACGCCAGCCATAATGCCAACGTACCGCATGGGTCATTGCCCTTTTTGCAGATCGGCGGATCCGACGCCAACGGAATTGATGACGTCGCCGGTGGCCTTGACGTAATTGATTCCAAACAGAAGCGGAATGTACCAGCCACCAGCATCGACCTTGGCAGAGGTCATGATGTCGCCACCTCCACTACGCAGAGCCTGATCGACTGCCTGCTGGATTGTGGGAGTGCCTGTCGGAAAGAAGAAAATAATATATTCGCGGCTTACACCGGTAACGTCGTGAACTACGGCCGCCTTTTTGACATCGATCCGAGAAAGCTCGACGTTTTTTGTGGAAACCACGGAAAACTCAGCAATGCGAGTACTGCAACCGGTGGCAAGAAGTAGACTGCTGGCAGCAGCACAGAAGGCGAGGGAATGAACAAGACGACGCATAGAATCTCCAGGGGTGATGCGCCTGAGTGTTTGACAAAAATCAATCAGTCTAGACCCAAGATATGGCCGATAGCGTCGCAGGATGATGCCATCGTTCGGACATGTCTTCACAGGCCGATGTCAAGAATTGGGTTTGTCGCTTCGGGCCTTCGCCCGGAAGGCCGGACTTTCGCCCGGCCACATGAACCGCATCGCCAATAATCATGAATCGCCACCCCTGGCGGCGCTGCCAGCCTGGGCTGACCTACTGGGCTTAGGCGGCGAGGACCGGGAAACTTTCATCCGGGAAGGACGACTATGCCACTGTCCTCCCGAGATCGTGGCTGAATACCGCGCATTGCGCGAAAATTGTCAGCGCACCATTACCCCTCCTCTTTGAAAATGTAAGGTCTGCTGGGGTCGGGTGTCGTTGTGATTCGACGTCTTCATGGTGAAATAAAAAAACTCGGCGATAATGCCGAGTTTTTCGTAAAAACCTAAGATCAGAGAACGCGTTCCGGGTATCGGCGTGCTTTTCTGTACACCATTCCATGCGCGCCGTTTCCCCAGGCCTACACGGGCGCATCGGCGGGGTGCTCTATGACGGCGAGGACGCCGACCATAACGGCGAACTCGATGCTGGCGAGGACGAGAACCTCAATGAAGTCCTCGACTTTCATGACATCCTCAAGGAAACGTTGCGCGCCAAACTCGCCCCAGCCATCTCGGCCAGGTTCCTCGACGTCCTGGACCTGCACGCCTTCCGCGGCGAAATTATTTGGATGGGCCGTTTTTGTCTGACGACAATTAGGATTGCCGGTCAGCGACAATTAGGATTGCCGATCGTGTCATTTCTGGGGGGATTCCGCCTGCGTAGCTAGGTTGGGGGTTCCGATGCCAGGAAGACATATCACCAGCCGAGTGAGCCATCCGTCATTCGTGGTGTCGGTCATATCGACACGTTTCCTGTGACGACGGCGGGGGGGTTTTTCATGTTCGTTTTGATCCGGATATGCAGGTGAGTGCGCTGGGTGGTATGGTTCCTTTCGCGCAGTGGCTCATTCTTCCGTGGCACGGGCATCTTGCCCGTGGTTAGGCGGGTTAGGCGTTCGAACACGGTAATGCCCCGCCAAGTTCATGTTGTTATTCCGCCATTTCACATTCATCCTTCGTTCACTAAAAATGCCCCTACTCATCACTTCTATCATCTCTGTCATCATCAGTGTCATCGCCACCCGCGTGGTCATGCGCTACGCCCAAAAACGCTTAGTCGATCCGGTCAATCAACGCTCGTCGCATCGTATTGCGAAACCGCGTGGCGGCGGTTTGGGCCTAATCATCGGTCTGCTGGCGGCGTGGTTGCCCATGGTGTGGTTTCTGGGCGCAAGTTCATTGGTCGCACCGCTGACCATCGCGGTGATTGGCATGTCGGCTTTGGGTTGGTGGGATGATCATGGACATGTCTCCGCTGCTCTACGTTTGCCGCTGCAATTAACTTTAGTTGGTTTGGTCTGCATCGCGCTGGGAATGCCGGATCACTTGGTGCTGGTGTCGTGGTGTAGTTTGTCAGCCGTTGCTTGGTGGTATTTCCCGGTCGCGATCTTAGGCGGTGGGTGGATGGTGAATCTGACCAATTTCATGGATGGAATTGACGGAATTGCCGCGACCCAAGGCATTGTTGGTTGCGTGACGTTAGCCCTGCTTTTACCCACCGAGGCCACCACGGTGGCAGATGCAACCGCAGCCATGGAGCTGCGCTTATTTTTGTTTGCTTGCGCGGCAGCGTGTCTGGGATTTTTAGTTTGGAATCGTCCGCCAGCTAAAATATTTATGGGCGATGTTGGCAGCACGGCGCTGGGCCTGGCCTTTGTCATCGGAATTTTTTCAGGAATTCATTATGGCGTGGCGCTTGACGCTTTGCTGCTGCCGTTGGCCCCGTTTATCGCCGACGCCACGTGTACGCTGATACGCCGGGCTTGGCATCGGGAGCGGTTATCGCAAGCTCATCGTAGTCATTTGTACCAACGCCTCACCAAGCGCTGGAGCGTGCATTTGCCTGCGACCTCGCTGTATGCCGCGTTGGCTTTGCTGGGCGCGGCGCTTTCGCTCGCGACCCATCATGGATGGATGCCGTCGATGCTGGGTCTGACCTTGTGGCTGGCGGTGTGGATCGGCTTGGTTATGTATGGGCGCCGAGTTTGCCCCGTGAACGCAGAATAAAATCGATGGACTTCACCTAATGCCGCATCAAACTGATCGTCATCGCATTCCTTCCGTTTCTCGACTCAATCGTCAGCTCAATCGTTGGCGGAGTGGGATTCGCAGCGGCTTAGGTGTACGTCGACGTCACTTAGTGCAAATGTTTTGGTTAGTGGCCGATGGCGTGATCATGGCGACTTCCGCGCTGCTGTCGGCGCTGCTGTTGGGGAATTCATTGTCGAATGCCTCGCTCGCGATCATCGGAATTATGATGGTGGTGCGGCTGATTCTGTTCATTCGCCAAGGCATGTATCGCGCGGTTTTACGTTATTCTGGTATTCATACCCTGGTCATTGCGAGCACGGGTGTCGCTGTGGGCACGGCTGTAGGCGTGGCGGTGGCTTTCTTTATGCATTGGGAAAATACCGCTGGCCTTGGTCGTGCATTTTTGGTTTTAGAAGGATTGATGAGTTTGATGATATGTGGTGGGATGCGTATGGCTGTGCGCATGGTGGTTGAACGCGTTGCCAAGGGCGAAGGTCAGCGAGTTCTTGTTTATGGCGCCGGTAACATGGGCGAAATGACGATGCGTGATTTGATGCGCACTGCAAATTTTTCGCCCATTGGATTTGTCGATGATAATCAGCAGTTGCGTGGCGCCCTTATTCATGGCAAGCCAGTGCTTGGTGGGATCAGCGAACTTGGCGCTATTTGTTTAAAATACCAACCTGATTTAATGGTAATGGCGATCGTAGATTTACCGGGGGAAATCACCCGTGCCGTTTTTCACGCGTGCATGGAACGCAACGTACGATTAGTGGTGGCTCGTGGTAGTGCTACTGGAGTATTTAGCGGATCTGATCGTTTAGACTTGAAAGATTTAGCGCTCGAAGATTTACTGCCTAGACCATCGCGTAAAATTGACCCAGCTCCGGTTCGGGCGATGTTAGCTGGCAGAACGATTTTGGTCACGGGAGCAGGCGGAAGCATCGGCACGGAATTATGTCGACAGGTAGCCACTGGCGGCGCAAAGAAGATGGTCCTGATCGATCATAGTGAGTATAATCTTTACAGCATTCATCAGCAGATCAGTGAACGGCACCCGGGATTGGTGGTTGTTCCGGTATTGATGAACCTGGCGAATCGCGAAGCGGTTGAGCGAGTATTGCTAGAGCAACGACCGGACGTGGTTTTCCATGCAGCAGCTTATAAGCATGTGCCATTGGTCGAAGGCAATCCGTGCGAGGCCATCATCAATAACGTGGCGGGATTTCGCAATTTATTAGAGGCTTGTGATGCTACCGGGGTTGAGCGCCTGGTGCAGATATCAACGGACAAAGCTGTTCGCCCAACCAATGTCATGGGCGCTAGCAAGCGTGTGTGCGAACTCTTGCTGCAGAATTTCCCGGCCAAGAAAACACGCTTATGTGCCGTGCGTTTCGGCAACGTGTTGGGCTCATCCGGCAGCGTTGTCCCGCGATTCCTCGAACAAATCGCTGCGGGTGGACCCGTTACGGTAACGCATCCAGACATCACCCGCTATTTTATGCTCATTCCCGAAGCGGTTGCCTTGGTGTTGCAGGCAGGTGCGTTAGCCGAACACGGTGAAATTTTCATTCTGGATATGGGCGCGCCGGTCAAAATCGCCGACATGGCTCGCCAGCTCATTTTCATGTCCGGATATCAACCGGATCGCGACATTCGTTTAGTCTTCAGCGGATTGCGTCCAGGTGAAAAACTCTACGAAGAACTCCTGATCGACGACAGCGAACGCAAAACCGCAGTCGAAGGCATCACCATTGCGCATGCTGCGTCGTTTTCTTACCCAGCATTAGCTGGCGGCGTTCGTCGATTGCTGCTAGCGGCAGAAACTCGGGACGTGGCAGCAATGGTTGTTGAACTGAAAGAACTAGTTCCCGAATGGACGGCGTCAGTAGAGATGAGCCAGTCCCGTGCAATGGAGACCATTGTTGTGCAGGCATAAGAAAATAACTTGCCCCAAGCCAAGCCAAGCCGCGGCTCGGCGCTCCCAGGCCTGGGACCGCCGGCTGCCAGCCGGCTCTTAGTTTTTCATTCTTAGTTTTTCATTCTTCATTCTTCGTTCCTCATCCTTCATCCTTCCCCACCAATAAAGTGCCCCGAGCCGGCAGGCTGCCGGCGGTCCCAGGAGGGGGCAGAACATCTCCGCCACCTCGTTCCTTTACCATACTCCCATCATGCTGACGGATATCTCAATCACCAATCTTCCAACCACAGCGAATACAGCCGCACTATTTCGCTTACGCGTTTCAACATTTCTGCTGATTGCCGGCTGCCTGTGCACCTGCGCCAGCGTGCCCATTTCTTTGGTCTTAATGCACGTGGGTTTAGCCATGATGACAGCTGGCGTGTTGATCGGCGCATGCCCCGTTCATCGTCTGCCTGGTTTCACCTGGGGATGTTTATTCGCCGCATGGCAAATAAGCGGAATGCTGTTTCGGCCAGAGCATGACCCGCGTTCGTTTTTTCGTCAGGGTTATGGCACCACGTTCATCTGGTTTTCCGTATTCCCGGCCATCTTGGTGTTGGCGGAATCCCGTTGGCGACGTTGGGCGATTCGCTTCATGGTGTTGGCGGCACTGGCCTCATTTGTTTTAGCACTGGTCCAATTTTTTATTGGTTTTGGCGGGCAGCGTCCATTCCGCGTCAGCGCCATGTCTGGTGCCAAATATACCAGCGCAGGATTTACGCCGCTGCACCTGACTCAGGGTTTTATCATGACCTTGATAACCCTGATATTGTGCAGCCAGCAGAGCACATCGCGTGCTTCGGCGGTCATGTTGTGGTCGGGGCGCTTCATGGCGATCATGGCGGTTTTGCTCGCCAATTCACGCTCAGGATTCATGGCATTGCTCGGTGGATTCACCACGTGGTTTGCAGCGGCACAGGGGCGCATCCGCTGGTGGTCATTGATCGTCGTGGCGGTGGGTGGACCGCTGTTGGCAGCGTGGTTATGGATCGTTAATGTGTCAGCGCTGAATGCGCTGGCACGTATGGAAGACGGCCGACTGACCATCTGGCAGGTCGCCGCTCATGTGGTGACCGAACATCCATGGTTCGGAGTCGGCGAAGGACGCTTTGCCGCCGCGAACGATCTCATGCTGCCCAAATTATATCCCGATCATTCGCAAGACACCTGGCTGAATTCCCCCGATGCACATAATAGCATTTTAGGCTTAGCGTCAGAACACGGCATCCCTGCCGTCTTGTTGTTCCTCGCATTTATCGGCAGTATTTTACGTCATCTCTACCGCCGCCGGATCGAAAATCCCCACGGCTGGCGCCTAGGCTGTGGCGCCGCCGCCGCCTTAGCATTCGGCAGTCAGTTCGAACATTACGCCGGTCACAGCGCACCAAGCTACGCGTTCTTCGTTGCTCTGGCATTCGCCGTCGCCATGGATCGCAAGTGGCTGGAATCGATAGGATTGGTAGAGGCAGAAAAGTTGGCAGAAGAATCATTGGTCAAAGAGTGAAAGACGTAAATATCATGAATGCATTTACCGCGACGATGGTGAAATTGCCGTCACGCCATCCACGACGACTGGCGTTGGTGCTCGCGCAAACCGGGCTATGGGTTACTGTCGCCAGTTTCGGCATCTCTATAGCTGGTATGAACATCGGCATTCTGGCATGTTTAGTTGGCTGCATAGGTGCTGGAGCGCCATTGCATCGCTTGGTCGCAGTGTGGGTGTACCTCGCTTACGTTGTGCTGCTTTACGGGTCACTTGGTTATCATGGCATGCCTGATAACGGCATTGCTCTGTGTTCCATCCCCATCGGTCTGATCGTCGCCCAGGTTGCTTTTCATCCGAATCTTCCCGGCGCTATGGTGCTGCGTCGTTGGATCATGATGGCCTTAGTGGCTTCCGTATCTGCGGCGGCGATATTAGCATTGGCTCAATACACCATTGGCAAAGGC
Source organism: Planctomycetota bacterium (assembly GCA_043775355.1). Lineage (GTDB taxonomy): Bacteria > Planctomycetota > UBA11346 > UBA11346 > UBA11346 > BOG-1363. Next base: position 1,940 of record JAYVSL010000072.1, on the reverse strand, counting down.
GGCGATGCACCGTTTCGCCTTGACCCAACAGGCAAGCGTTACGCCCTTTCGACTGGATTTTTCAGCCTTCATTTGACGCAAGGCGTCATCATGGGTGTGTTGTTCATGCTGGTCAGCGCCATTGCTACCGGTTGCTGGCGTACGGTAGGTCAAGTCGCGTCCGCCGTGTGCGTGGGCATCTGCGGCGCACGTGGAGCTATGTTGGGTTTTGCTGCCGCAGTAGCGGCTATTGTCGCGGCGCGTGGTGGGCGTTTTGTCTTCATCGGCGGCGGCGTTGCCGTCGTCATTATCTTTGCCGCCATCGGACTCATGCGCCTGACGCAGCCGGAACGGCTCGACAATTCACTCGCCATGCAGGATGGCCGATGGCCAATTTGGCAGACCAGCTTGCAGATGATCGCCGACCAACCGCTGCTTGGGACCGGCGGTTCGAAGAATTTCAAAGAGGCTTATTTGCGGGCCTACCCACAAGTGGTGAAAGATATTCCCAATGAATTTCCAGGCGGTGCTCCGCACGCCCACAACACGCAGCTTTCGCTGTCTGCCGAATACGGAATTCCATTTGCCTTAGCATGGCTGATCATGCTTTGTGTACCATTGGGTCATTTATACCGAGGAAACCCCGAGATATTTCGTGCCGGTCTTGGCATCGTAGTCATGGTGTTCGTTTTTGGCCAATTCGAAAAATTAGACGGAGCCGCTTCACGCGTACTCTGGACGAGCTTGGGCATGTTGTTAAGTCTTCGTCACCAGCCTTCGGCCTCGCCGACGATTTCGTAACCAGATGCCACCAGATGCCACCAAATGCCGTTCATACGGTAAACGAAAACGAAGAAGGCCTGAGAGCATGACGAGGAAACTCATATGAAAGCGGTCATTCTTGCCGGCGGTTTGGGTTCGCGCATCAGCGAGGAGTCCATCAGCAGGCCGAAGCCCATGATCGAGGTTGGTGGTATGCCGATTCTCTGGCATATCATGAAGATCTATAGCGCGCACGGCATCAATGACTTTGTGATTTGCTGTGGGTACAAGGGCTATGTCATTAAGGAATATTTCGCGAATTACTTCTTACATATGTCAGATGTGACTTTTGATATGGCGAACAATCGCATGGAAGTCCACACGCGTAATGCAGAGCCATGGCGGGTAACGGTCGTTGACACCGGTGAACACACCATGACCGGCGGGCGCATTCGCCGCATACGGAGCTACGTCGAAAACGACGACGCGTTTTGTCTGACGTACGGAGATGGGGTGGGCGACATCAATGTCACCGAACTCATCGCATTCCACCGGCGGCAACAAACGCTTTGCACGTTAACGGCGGTCCAGCCACCGGGCCGTTTTGGTGCATTAGTGATTGATGACGAGCAGCGAATTACGTCATTCCAGGAAAAGCCGCATGGCGATGGCGGGTGGATCAACGGTGGTTTCTTTGTTTGTTCCCCAAATGCTTTAGATCGAATTGTCGGTGATGCGACCGTTTGGGAGCGTGAGCCGATGGAGTCGTTGGCGCAAGAAAAACAAATGAGCGCATTTCATCACGGAGGTTTTTGGCAACCGATGGATACGCTGCGTGACAAGTTGCACCTCGAAGAACTGTGGGCGAAGGGCAAAGCTCCATGGAAAACGTGGTGAGCGGCAACGGTATCTGTGGTGGTTTCTGGCGCGGACGGCGAGTCTTCGTCACCGGACACACCGGCTTTAAGGGCTCGTGGCTCTGTCATTGGCTGTTGGCCGAAGGCGCTGAAGTTTCCGGGTACGCGCTTGCTCCGACGACCACACCCGCGTTGTTCGATCTGCTAGGATTGGCGACCCGGATGCGCCACACCGTCGGCGACGTGCGCGATCATCAGGCGGTCTTGGCTGCGGTTACTGCCGCCCGCCCAGAGGTCGTCCTGCACTTGGCCGCTCAACCATTAGTTCGTCTCAGTTATCGT
>JAYVSL010000071.1:0-12798 GCA_043775355.1 Planctomycetota bacterium | reverse complement strand
AGAAACAGCAGGCTGTCTCCGGGTAAGAAAAACCCGACCAACAAGCCGGTTTCGGCGAAGATAATGCCGACCAGCAAAATCACCCCACCCGACACGATCAGTCGCTTGAGCCCTTCCGGGTCATGCAGCTGATGCAGCCAATCCATAAAATTCTCAATCATGGGCGCAGGGCATAGTCTGTTGGCTCGTTCACACCAGGGTGAATTCAGTTACCAATGCTGAGGGGGCTGAAAACGCGAGCCAAGAGTTGGTGGCGCGGCGACAGACGTGTTGAAGGTTATTTATTTCCGTGATCCGTAGCAGACGGTTTTTTAGCGCCGTCTTTCGCTTTGCGCTGGCTAAGAAATTCGATGAGGTCGCGCAGATCCGTTGGCGGCAGGGCGGCGCCGATCGGCGGCATGGCCGAGACCGGCCCATCACGTTTCACAATGTCGCTGACGGCAACAATCTTCTTTTCGTTGCTCGGCAGCAGCAGTTCCACCTTGCCGTCTTTTTCCGATTTGAGGATGCCCGCGAGCGCCTCACCGCTTTTTGTCGTGAGCGTCATGGTGCCGAAACCGTCGGCGATTTTGGCGTTTGGTGTGATGATCGATTCCAGCAACGTGGCGCGGTCTTGGCGCAAACCAACGCCATCAAGGGCGGGCCCTTGGATGCCGCCCTGGTTGTTGACCATGTGACATTGGACGCAGGCGCCCGCACCTCTGAGCACCATTTCGCCCTTGGTCGCATCGCCGCCTTCCAGTGTGAGCCCCTGAATATTTTTTGGGTCTGCGGCAAAAGCATCGGCGATTTTTTTCAATTTTTCTTGGTCGGAATTTTTCATTGCCAAGTACAGATCAAGATGCGTCGTGGTCGGCAATGCGTTCGCGCGCTCGGTCCACAATTTCTCGAAACGCGCACTGGCACCGTCAGCGGTGATCAGCTGCAAAATAGCGACGCGGATAGACTCAGGCAATTTGGAATTCAGCGCCGACTCGGCCAAGGCCAGGCGTCCATCCAGCTTCAATTTGAAATGGAGATCCAACAGCGTGGCTTTGATCTGATCCTCAGGCAATTTCATCAGCTCCGGCAAAGCGGCTTTGAAATCGTCTTCTTTCGCGCTCAATGCCCGGATGGCGGCTAAGCGGGTTTTCATCGCGGTTTTATCGTTGAGCGCCTGGGCCATCAGGATCTTGCCGGACATTTTCATGCCCACTTGTTTGGCTAAGTCCAAGCCCTTGGCCAACAGCGGTGATTTTTCTTTTTCCAAGAAGGCGCTCAGCTCTTCATGGATGCCGGGATAAATGGTTTCTTTGCGATCTTCCAGTGGCGCGTGGTTATTATTGATCAGATCGAATTCCGGCAGGTTGTTCCAGCGCAGTAACAGCGCGAGGCCTTGTTCGCGCACCAGCATCTGCACCTGCGGATTGCTCACCATGCGCAGCACGTTCTTGGCTCCGTCAACGCCACCCTGCACAAAATTGATGACCGCGATGCGCCGTTGATCGGTGAGTGAAAAGTCGCTCGCCCGATCCGCCAGCTTCATGACCTCTGCATACGCCGCCGTCAGGCGGTTGTCGTAGATCGCACCCAGAGCCGTCGATTTGACGACTTTATCGCTGTCGTTCAAAAAGCGCACCACGTGGCCGCTCTGCAATTGGCGCAGCACCAGTACCGCGCCCAAGCGCAATTCTCGCTCTGCTGCTGCCACCTGCGCTACCGCACCGGCTTCATCAGCGATGGTCGCCAACGCGTTGACGATGGCGATGCGCACGTAGCGATCTTTTGTCTCGGTATTTTTCTTCAGCGCCGTCCACAGCGCCGGCGCGGCATCCTTGTGCTTCATCTTGCCCAGGGCGATGGCCGCATGGCTTTGCACACGACGGGATGCATCACTCAAGCACGTCAGCAAAACCTTGGCCGCAGACGGAGCTTGGATGTCGCCAAGAATGCGGCACGCAGCGACTTTGAGTTCGACCTCATCAGAGGTCGCCGCAGCAATAAAGCGTGCGAGATGATCGCCTTTACCATAACGGTGGAGTTGTCCCAAACCCCAAATCGCATGGAGTTTCGCATACAGGCTGTCAGGACCAGCCAGAGTTTGTAGGAAAGCCGCCGAATCATTCCGCTCCACCAATTCGAACTGCGCGCGTTGACGCACGCGCATGTCGACGTGGCTTAATAATTTTTGTAGATCGTTGCGCTTCTTGAAGCCGTCGGCGAAGATCGTTTTGGTTTCCTGCACCGACGGTTTCTGCAAACCTTGCGGCCATTCCACTGCGTGGATGGCGCCGCGATCATTGGCGCTCCAGCCACCGCCGAAGTCCAACAAATAAACGCGACCATCATAACCGAGGTCGATGTCGGAAGCGCCGATTCCTGACAAGACCATTAGCGGATCTTTGTCACGCAGTTTGAAACTCGCGCCGTCCACGGCGAGCTTAAACGACAGGATATTGCAGTTCCCGGCATCGCCTCGGTAATTGCACACCAAGAAACTTCCACGCAGGGAATCCGGCAACGATTCGCCCGCCGCATACACGATACCCGCAGGGCCACTTTCGAAATTCGCAACCGGCGGCAATAACCACTGCGGCTGATCGTCCCGGTCGGGGCGGAACATATTTTCTTCCACCCAACGGGAATTACTGGTCATCACATCATTATCAGGGAAAGCCCATTTATACTGATGTGGCGCCTGATGTTCTTTGTGCCAGCCCGCATCGCCACCTTCCATGGCGTACACGACTCGTGCGATATCGCCGAAATCACCAGTATTATCGAAGGTCATCAGATTGCCGAACTCATCGAAGGCGAGTTCCTGCGGATTACGCAGGCCATGGAAAAATACTTCCATCTTACTGCCATCGGGTTCGCTGCGGAAAATCGCGCCTCTGTTCGGTGCCTTGAAACGCAGGCCTTCTTTGTTGACCACGTTGAAGCCGCGATCGCCGATGCTCCAATACAGTCGGCCATCAGGACCACGAATGATGCCGTGCATATCGTGGCCCATCATACTAACGCCCACGCCGAATCCGCTGAGCAACTTCTCGCGCACCTCCGCCTTTTTGTCGCCATCGCGGTCTTCGAAGTGCCACAGGTTGGGAATGCAGGTCAGAAAAACTTTATTGTCATAAGTCAGCGCACTGAACGCGAGGCCATCTTCGGCATTGCCAAGGCCGTCGACGACATAGTCGTAACGCTTATCCGGAATCCCATCGCCCTTGGTGGCTTCCAGCAAGACGACCCGGTCACTGACGCGTGCGTATTGGTCTTTGGTTTTATCGGCCAACAACATCTGCCGACGTTCGTCGACGGTTTGCAGTGTGAAGTCTTTCAACGTGAATTGCCGAGCACCACGAATATCGATAATCGCTCCATCGCGCAGACGCGGGCTTTCGACCACGTAAAAGCGCCCTTTTTCATCGATGGCAAAACTGGTCGGATTGTCCACCAACGGTTTGGCGGCGACCTGATAACCGACCAAGCCATCCACCAGCAACTTCCCTTTAAACGGCGGCTTCGCGTGGTCTTCCGCGTGCAGAGCGGCCAGCGAGAGACAGGTGGTCATCACCGCGATGGTGGTGGTCGCAGCGGCGCGGATGAGAGTCTTGCTCGATGTCATAAAGGGCGTTCCTCACCATGAGTTGATAGCATTCAAACCGGGCGAATCGTGTATCATCGCCTGAGGATCAATGCCAGCCGATTATTCGCACTCTCCGCCGATTATTCGCACTCACCGCCGTCGGTGCTAAGAGCCAACACGGGTGAAACGTAGACCGTTCGGGTCGAATACGGGCGACGTGTTGCTCAACTGGGAGTCAACCTGTCCCCGGAGTGGAACTCAACGGTTGCACGTCGGAGTGCGGGGGCCTACAAGACGACCCATTCATCTTGCCTTGAGGAGGCCCCATGCGTCGTTGTCTTTGCGCCATGTTGTTTTCTTGCGTCTTTTTAAACTTTGCCATCGGCACGCTGACCGCGGGCGATTTGACGACCGCGCAAGCTCAGCAGTTGGTGAGCGTGGCACAGAGCGCCAAGCCGGGCGCCAAGCCAAGTGAAGCGACGTTATCAATCGACGGTAAAAATGTGGTTTTTACCGTTGTTTGCGATGCGGTGGGCAATGTCATCGCCCGTCCAATTCCTGGACCTGACAGCGCGGGAGTCATCATGAGTCAGGTGTCGATCCAAATGCGCGCGAACGCCAAAGGCATCTTGATGCCAGCAAGCCTAGTGGTGGTATCGAGCAACCAAACCATTGCCAGCTATTCGGTGCAGCTCAATCAAGATGGTACTATCGCCAGCCTGTATCAGGCCGGCACTTTCACTGGAGGAGCCGGTGGCGGCATCGCCAGTAAGGATGTTGAAGGCGGAATTGGCGGTAACCATGGCGGTAACCATGGCGGTAATAATGACGGTAATAATGACGGCACAAAACCGTCAAAGGACGCTGTCACCAACACCTCAAGAAACTCTTCAACTGGCTTGCCAGCCGATCGTTACCCGAGTTTTACCAGCGGCCAGCTCGCGTTGCCCGCTGGCGCCGGAACCGGCGAAGTCAGCCACTCGACTCCATAAACGGTTTGCGTGCGAAGAGTGAACTCGTCACGAGCATGATCGTCGTCAGATGATTCTCGATTTATTGGAGTACGCATCATCGTGATCGTCGACTATCTTGCTTTACTCACTCAACGTCGCGCTGCGCCTCTGCGCCTCTGCGCGTTCTTGTCCAATGCTCGGATGGCTGCGCTGGTCTTCATGGCGATGTTAGCCGTCCACGCAGGCGAAGCCGTCAGCATTCAGCCGATCGTGACTCCGCCGAGAGATTACACGCTGTATCCAGGTGATTTGCTCAAAGTCGAAGTTTTTGATCATCAAGACCTGACCACCACGCTGCGTATTCCTGCCAATGGCCAAGTGCCGTTTCCGTTGATTGGCGAGCTTACCGGCGTAGTTGGACGTTCGATTGATCAATTCACCAGCGAAGTGGCCAAACGATTGCTGAATGGCTACATCCGCCAAGCGGTGGTCACCGCCACCGTGATTGAGTTCAGCCCGCGTTTGGTCTACGTGATGGGGAACGTAGCTAAACCCGGCAGTCTGCCGCTCAGCCCATTCATCCAACTCACCGCCATGCAGGCCATCGGCCAAGCCGGTGGATTTTTGGAAGACGCCAATCGCGCCGGCACCCAAGTTATCCGCGATGACCCCGCAAAAATCGGCGCAAAAATTGGCTTACCCGTGCCGATCAGCGACAAAGCCGATTCCTTAGTCGCCGACATCGAAATCAAACCTAACGACATCATCATCGTCCCGCGCCTCGACCGCGTCTATATCATCGGCCAAGTCGGCAAACCCGGTGCGGTGAATTTACCCTCACAAGAAGTGCTCACGGTTTCAAAAGCCGTCAGCCTCGCTGGAGGTTTCAGCCAGTACGCCAAGCAAGCCGAAGTGCAACTGATGCGCGCAGGAAAACGTCTGCAAGTCGTCGTCGACGTGCGCGCCATCCTGAACGGCGATACCAAGCTTCAGGACCCAGTATTAGAACCCGGCGACACCGTGTACGTCCCGGAGAGTCGTTTCTGAAGCAGCGGTGAATCAACAGTAAATGCCGATAAAACAGCGTTTTATGCCGACGCCGTCATGAAAAGATCAATGGTGGTCTCTCCTTCCTCAAATTTTTCACATCGCCTGCATAACTGTTCGAAAGCACCACAGACGAACGCGCTTTTGCCCCCTGGCAGAAATACACGAGGTCGATATTCCTGTGCCCCTTCAAAACCCAGGCGATGCGCGCGAAGCGCGTCCAAACGCCACCCAAATAGTAAAATATCAGTGATTTCCCCCAGGCCCGGGACCGCCGGCTGCCAGCCGGCCCGTGGCAATCTCCCAATCCTTATCATAAACCCGGCCACATCCATGAATCATAAAAGCGAGATCCCAACAACGCTGACCATCGATCCCATCGCCGAGGCAACGCTAGGCGATGATTTCATTATCGCTGCGATCAGTCAGTGGACTATCGAGCGCCGATCCGTCGCGCTGAGTAATCTGACGGCAATGGTTCGCGCTTCATCGCGCCGCGCTTGGCGTGAACGTCATCCTGAACAAAGCACGCAAGACGCCGACATTGATTGGGCCGAAAGTCTGTATGGCACGGATATCGGAACAGCCCTGCGTCGTCATATGGCTGAGCGCAAACATGCATGAGTAACGACGCTCCTGGCGCGGCCAACGCGCGACCCCTTCCAAAAGTTACTATACAGTGAAAATTCTCGTCACCGGCGTCGCTGGTTTCATCGGCTTTCATACCGCGCGCTTTTTATTGGCACGCGGCGATCACGTCATCGGCGTCGACAACATTAACGACTATTACGACCCCGCAATTAAACACGCACGTCTCGCTCTGCTCGCTAAATTGCCCGGCTTCCGCTTCATCCAACAAGACATCGCCGATCGCACCGCGATGGAAAAATTATTTACCAAAGAAAATTTCCAACGCGTCATTCATTTAGCTGCGCAAGCCGGCGTGCGTTACAGCCTGACCAATCCACAAGCCTACATCGACGCCAATATAGTCGGTTTCACCAATATTTTGGAAGGCTGTCGCCAAACCAAAGTTGAACACCTCGTCTACGCCAGTTCCAGTTCGGTGTATGGCCTCAACGGTGCGACACCGTTTTCAGTCCACGATAACGTCGACCATCCGATCAGTCTGTACGCCGCAACTAAAAAAGCCAACGAACTGATGGCGCACAGTTACAGCCATCTGTTCGCGCTGCCGATGACGGGCCTTCGTTTTTTCACCGTCTACGGCCCCTGGGGTCGCCCCGACATGGCGCTGTTTAAATTCACCAAAGCCATCCTCGCCGGTGAACCGATCGATGTTTACAATCACGGAAAAATGCGCCGCGACTTCACCTACATCGACGACATCGTCGAAGGCGTCGTGCGTACCTGCGACCACCTAGCAAAGCCAAATCCCGCCTTCGATCCGCTGAAACCAGATCCCGGCACCAGCTCAGCGCCGTGGCGTGTCTACAATATCGGCAACAATCAGCCCGTAGAATTGACCCGCTTCATCCAAGCGATCGAACAAGCACTTGGCCGCCAAGCCAAATTGAATTTATTGCCAATGCAGCCCGGCGACGTCGCTGCCACCATCGCCGATGTCAGCGACCTCACCCGCGAAGTGGGCTTCACCCCCACCACCCCCATCGAACAAGGCATCGCCAATTTTGTCGCCTGGTACCGCGACTATTACCAAATTGCTGCATAATCACGCCGCCCCCACAGGCACGATCAGCGTTAAAGGCCAATAGATGGATCAGGAAGAAATGTGGAAACTGGCACGTCGTCTGCCAGAAATTATTCCGGCCAATGAGCAAGACGGCATTTACCGCCAATGGGCGATTTTTGCAAAAATGACACAACCACAGCGACTTGAAATCGCCTTGCAATTATCAGCCGTTGCCTTGCAGGCCCGCCGCGACCGTTTGCAGCGTAAATACCCGCAGGCCGATCAGCGTGGTATTTCCTGGGCGATCATTCGCGAAATTGAACAACGTGAACCAAGTGCTGATCCGGTCATTCGTTAAATGTTAGGCATGACTGAATTATTGAGCGGAATGAGCCGGGTGAATGTGCGCTGGATGCTCGGCGGATCGGTTGCCGCCATGTGCTATAGCGAACCGCGAGCCACATTGGATGTAGATTGCATCCTAGACCTGCACCCAGGCCAGGAAATAAAAATGGTAGAGGCATTCCCAGAAGCTGATTTTTATCTCCCGCCGCTCAATGTCATCGCGCATGAAATTCGTCGCGGTGCACTCGGGTCGTTTCATATTATTCATCATAACACCGGGTTTAAAGCCGATTGCTACCCATGCGGAACCGACGCCTTAATGTTATGGGGCTTGGCCAAAGCCAAACCGTTATCAATTGCCGACCTGATCGTTCCAGTGGCTCCCCCTGAATATATCATAGCGATGAAATTGAGATATTTTGCCATCAGTGGGCAAGATAAACACCTACGTGATATTCGCTCTATGATGGCCATCACCACCCGAATAAATCGCGAACTGATTGACGAGTGGGCGAAGAGATTTGGCGTTGGTGACGCATGGCGTTTGGCGCAATCCAATTAAAATTGGCAACGATTTTAATGCCCCATCCCACTTATCCCACTAACGGCATGAACCCAATTGCCGCTCGTTTTTTATCCGACGAAGATCTTGACCTGGCGAATTTATCAGATGCTGAATTTGATCGCCTGTCAGCCATCGCATGGCGTGCCATGCAGGCTACCAATGCCCAGGACGCGGTCATCTACCGTCATGGTTGTTTCGTGGTCGAACCCGGCCACGAGTACTTAATGCCGCTCATCCGCAGCGGTGCGATTTAGCAGTTCAGCAATCTCCCCCAGTCCCGGGACCGCCAGCCCCCAGCCGCCCCGCAGCAATCCCCCCAAGTCCCGGGACCGCCGGCTGCCAGCCGGCCCGTGGCAATCTCCCCAAGTCCCGTAACCGCCAGCCATCAGCCGCCCCAAGTCCCGGGACCGCCAGCCCCCAGCCGGCCCGTGGCAATCTCCCAATCGGCCTACAGCAACCATCAATCAACGCAGATTCCCTTTCAGCGCGCGCTAAGTAACCTGAGCATCCATGACCAAAAATGTTAAACCGCTGCTCGCCCGAGCACTTGGACTACGTCCAAACGAAAAACTAGAACTGGTGAACGCTCTCCTCGAAGATTTAGATCGTCCCGATCCGAGCATTGAACAAGCCTGGGGGGTAGAATCAAAACGCAGATTGGCAGCCATGCGCAGCGGCCGCATGCGCACCTATTCACTCGCCCAAGTATTTGGTAAATACAAAGAGTGAAGAAAAAGAAGTGAAAAAGAAGTGAAAAAGTGAAGATAGTCATTGGCGCACCAGCGCGTCGTGAAATGGAAGAAGCTAAGTTGTGGTATGATCGCCAGCGAGCTGGACTCGGGTTGCGTTTCGTCTTAACCATTGAAGCATCAATCTTGCGCATTGCTCGGTTTCCTTTAGCTAATTCTGAAATTGTCCCTGGAATTAGGCGATCTCTGGTGGCGGATTTCCCCTATATGGTGATCTACGCTTGTGACCCCGACTTGCTCTCTGTCATTGCTGTTGCTCATCAGCACCGACGCCCTGGTTACTGGCAGGACTAAAAATGGACGAGCAGTGGCTTGATGCGCCTCCTCAAGCGTCGCTTCAACAAGCCTAGCCAATCACAGCACATGTCGATTGAGCGGCTAACGATGGCCGCTAGATAAGAATCCATGGACGACGATCTCATCTCCCTCATTACGCTTGAATCAGGTAAACGCGGTGGGCGACCCTGCATTCGCGGCATGCGCATCACGGTTGATGACGTGTTGGGGTATTTGGCCTCCGGCATGACGATAGAAGAACTGCTGGTAGATTTTCCCTACTTAACGAATCGTGATGTGCGTGCGTGCCTCGCCTGGGCGGCAAGACGAGAACGCCACACGACTGTGCTCGTCTGATCAATCACCTAAGAACGTCCGCCGTTCCCGCAAAGCAAAGGCTACATCATGACCAAGTTACTTGAAAAAGCCTTAAACCGAGTGGCTAAGTTGTCAGACAGCGCCCAAGATGAAATCGCTCAGATCATCATTAACGAAATTGAGTCGGAAAAGAAATGGGATGTTAAATTTGCCAAATCCCAGTCGCTCTTAGAGAAAATGGCGATGGTGGCTTTGACGGAACATCGCTCGGGAAAATCCCGCGCCATGAAAATATGAAATCGAGAACAACCCGGTCGTTTCGGGCACTGCTGGCAAGGCTTCCCAGGTCTACAAGGACAGAAGCAGGGAAATCATATAAGCTATTTCAGGAAAATCCTGCGCATCCCGGCTTGCAGTTCAAATGCGTTCAGAAAAAGGCGAAAGTTTATTCAATGAGAATAAGCTTAGACTATCGCGCACTCGGAACGCTTGATGGTGACGAGATAGTGTGGATGTGGATCGGATCACATGCGGATTATGATAAATTGCTTTAACGACATCTGCTGATCACTCACAATCCTGACACCTTCCCCAGCACCAACGGCCCGTGGTAATCTCCCCCCAGGCCTGGGACCGCCAGCCCCCAGCCGGCCCGTGGCAATCTCCCCCAGTCTCGGAACCGCCGCCCCCCAGCCGCCCCGCAGCAACCTCCCCCAGGCCCGGAACCGCCAGCCCCCAGCCGCCCCGCAGCAATCTCTCCATCTCCCCCAGGCCCGGGACCGCCGGCTGCCAGCCGGCCCGTGGCAATCTCCCCGTCTCCCCGCCAAAAAAAATTCCCCCCGCAATAAAATGCCCCACCCCACCAACGGCCTATCCAAAGCCCTAATCCAACGGCAAACCCCCATCGCCATCATCGGCCTAGGCTACGTAGGCCTCCCCTTAGCCGTCTGCCTAGCAAAAATTTTCAACGTCATCGGCTTCGACATCAATCGTCCGCGCATCAACCAACTGCTCCTCAACCGCGACGACACCGGTGAACTCGACAGCGCCGCCATTGCCGCCAGCAGCATAACGTTCACCGACGACCCCACCGCTCTTCGTCAATGCGGCGTTATCATCGTCGCCGTCCCCACTCCGGTCGACCAAGCCAAGCGCCCAGATTTCACCGCACTGATCAGCGCCAGCACCACGGTCGGGCAGAATCTTCGCCCAGGAGCCGTCGTCGTATTCGAAAGCACGGTGTATCCCGGCGCGACCGAAGAAATCTGCATTCCTATTATTGAAAAAGAAAGCGGCACGAAAGCCGGAATCGATTTTACCTACGGCTATAGCCCCGAGCGCATCAACCCCGGGGACAAAGAACACACCATCGAAAAAATCCGCAAAGTCGTTAGCGGCAGTGACGCCGCGACTTTGGAACTAGTCGCCGGTCTGTACGGCGCAGCGATCCCCGCAGGCGTCTTCCGCGCCAGCAGCATCCGCGTCGCAGAAGCCGCAAAAGTCATCGAAAATACCCAGCGCGACCTCAACATTGCCCTGGTCAACGAACTCGCCCTTATTTTCCATCGCCTCGGCCTCGACACCTTGGAGGTCCTGGAAGCCGCCGGCACCAAATGGAATTTCCTACCGTTTCGCCCAGGTTTAGTCGGCGGGCACTGCATTGGTGTCGATCCCTATTATCTGACCCACAAAGCCGCCGAAGTCGGCTATTACCCAGAAGTCATTCTCGCCGGTCGCCGAATTAATGATGGCATGGGGAGGTTTGTTGCGCAGGAATGCGTGCGGTTGCTTTTGGCGGCAGAGCGCCCGGTGAAAGGCGCGCTTATCGTGATCCTGGGACTGTCGTTCAAAGAAAATTGTGCTGACCTGCGTAACTCTCGGGTAGCAGATATTATCAGCGAACTTCGTCGCTTCGGTGCATGCCCGATCGCCTGCGATCCGTTGGCTGATGTGCAACAAGCACGTAGCGAATTTGGCATCGAACTGGTCGACCTTGCAACGTTGCCCTCGTGCAGCGCGATCATCGCTGCCGTGCCACATCAAGCATTTAAAGAAACACCATGCACGACCTTTGTAAAAGCGGCCGGAAGAGGCGCCCCGTTTTTAGACGTCAAATCAGCTTGGTCGGTATCAGAATTAGATAAATCCGGATTGCTCGTTTGGAGACTCTAAACGATGGGCAAGGTCAAAGTATGACCTCATCGAAGAAGAGTAAAATAATCATGAACCCTCTGCACTAGGTACATAAGTCGCATGAAAGCTGTCATTCTCGCCGGAGGTATGGGCACTCGCATTAGTGAAGAGTCATCCCTGAAGCCCAAGCCCATGATTGAAATCGGCGGCAAGCCGATCCTTTGGCACATCCTCAAAGGATATGCCAAACATGGCGTCACCGACTTCGTGATCTGCCTGGGTTATAAGGGTTACGTCATTAAAGAATATTTTGCTAATTATTGTCTTCATTTATCCGATGTGACGTTCGACCTCGCCAACAACCGCATGGAAGTCCATCAGCGCAATGCCGAACCCTGGCGCGTAACGTTGGTCGATACGGGTGAACAAACCATGACCGGTGGCCGAGTACGGCGCATCGCCCAATATGTAAAAGACGATGAAGCTTTTTGCCTAACGTATGGTGATGGCGTTGGCGACGTAGATGTAACCGCTGCGCTCGCATTCCATCGTGCCCATGGCCGGGATTGCACTATGACCGTCGCCCAACCGCCCGGTCGTTTTGGTGCGGTCAGCCTTGATCAAGAAAAAGTAGTGACGTTCCAAGAAAAACCGATTGGTGATGGCGGTTGGATTAATGCCGGTTTCTTCCTCTGTTCTCCTAAAGTCATCGATCGGATTGAGAGCGATCCAACCATCTGGGAACGCGAACCGATGGAATCCCTCGCTCGGGAAGATCACATGCGCGCTTGGTACCATCGCGGCTTCTGGCAGCCGATGGACACCTTACGTGACAAGCTGTTACTGGAAGATTTATGGGCGAAAGGTAAGGCCCCATGGAGAACGTGGTGAGTGGCAACGGTATTTGTAGCGGGTTCTGGCGCGGACGGCGAGTCTTCGTCACCGGACACACTGGCTTCAAGGGCTCATGGCTCTGTCATTGGCTGTTGGCCGAAGGCGCTGAAGTTTCCGGGTACGCGCTCGCTCCGGTCACCACTCCCGCGTTGTTTGATCTGCTGGGATTGGCGACCCAGATGTGCCACACCGTCGGCGAAGTGCGCGATCATCAGGCGGTCTTGGCTGCGGTTACTGCCGCCCGCCCAGAGGTCGTCCTGCACTTGGCCGCTCAACCATTAGTTCGTCTCAGTTATCGT
>JAYVSL010000070.1:0-6129 GCA_043775355.1 Planctomycetota bacterium | reverse complement strand
GACAAGTGGTTCACTAACGGTGCCGTGTCCGGCAATATCACTGCTCTCATTACTGGTATGGCCGATGTATTCGGCCAGACTACCATCACAACCGGTTCAACCTTTGACGTTACTAGTCCAGCAACCACGTATCCGACCTACGCACGCTGAGAGGCAAAACTCATTGTCGCATGAAGCGTGCAAGCGTTAGGATAACGATGACACTCACGGCAAATGCCGTGGGTGTCTTTTTTATTGATGCTCCTTTGAATGTTTATGATGGCTACCGTTAATGATTTCTGCTTTATCGACTCAAACTCTAACAGTTTTTACGACTATGATGGATCTATACCATGATTTCGAATGAATCTTCTGGCCGTCTGAACGTTGCCGTACTTACCGTCATTCCACTACTACATGTCTTAGCCTTTGCCTGCGGTTTTCTCTGTGAACGGACGTACCCACTCGAAGCTGGGTGCGTCAGCTTATTAACCATTATGGGAGTGCTGTTGGCGTTGACGTGGCGCACACCTTTTCAGGTTGAACGAACCTGGGATCACAGCACGCGTCTGATTATCGGCGGTCTTTGTGCTCTGTTTGCTTGGGTTGTGATTACGCAATCAATGAACCCGCTACAAAGCGGTTTTGCGCGCGTGGGCGACACGGCGATGCTCGTCAGCATCTCTCTTTGTGTAGTATTACTTCGACCAAGCCCACGTGCTTTATTGACCTTAGCGGGCGCATCTGTGGCCTGCATGACCCTTATTGCGGTGGTCGTGACCCTTATTCATGGAAAAGTAACGCTGAGCGCAAATCTTGCTTTTGGCTTGGGTGCAATGCCAGTTTTGGGTTGTTTAGCGACGCCCGTTTTAACGGCCTGGGCAATTTTTTTGTGGCTTCGCCGTCGTGACGAAGTCCGTCCACGATGGAGTGAATATGCGTTGTGTGCTGCGGGAATTCTTGCCCTTCTCGCCATTATAATCGTTACTGTGCGTCGGGGGCCAATCGTTGCGATAGCAGCGATCATTGGCGTGATGAGTTGCTGGCAGGCTTGGCGCAGATTCCCACGAATGACGATCGTGATCGTCATGGTTATTGGGGCGCTTATTGCTGCCTATGTGATTCCTCGTCTCATAAATGATTCAGGAAATGGCCGTGGGGAACGGTATTTTCTTTATCGCGTAGCCTGGGCCGTAGGTATCGATGGCTTTCCTTTCGGCCACGGCCCTTTTGGAATGTTGGCTGCCGACGCTTCGGCTTCGCCAGATGCCATGCTCTGGATCGCGCGTGAACAGGGAACTTTTCATGCACATAACGAACTTTTAAATGCTTGGGTGGAAGGTGGTATCGTGCAAGTCGTGCTGATGATAGCGCTGGTCATTCTCATGGCTTTGCGAGTTGCTCGCTGCTCAGATCCCGTGCTTAAGCCGGCCTACAGCGCGTTGGGAACAGCATGGTTGGTCCACGCCATGACTGACAATACTTTTGGAATTCCCTTGGGAATGGCTTGGAACGGCGTCATTTACGGAGCGATTCTGACACTGCCACAAACCGCAAGTAGCGACGTGTGTGTCATTCCGCGTGCGATGTTGTGGGTAACTACCGCATGCGGGATTTCGGCCATTACTATCGGCTGGCCAGCTATAAGGATGGCGATGTTATCCGAGAACACGCCAATTCATGCCCGAGTAACAGCATTGGAATCTTGTCGTGATCCACTTTTTGTCTTGGGGGAGGCGGGGTTTATCATTGCTGCGCCTAATGCAGAAGAGCCTATAAAAGATTTGGCCATTGAGATGGCACATAATCGCATCGGCTGGACGATGAACTTTCCATGGGCGTCGGCGCAGGTTGCAGCCTCACACGGCGCGTACGAACGTTTGGTTCAGTCATTAGTACGTGTAGTCGAACGCAACCCGTTCGATGTGGATGCCTGTGCTGAAATAGTGAAGGTCGTAAGGAAATGGCCTGAGCTGGCTGTTTTTGTTCCTAATCCCATTCGTGTTCGTTGCGCCATTTTGAATGGCGTTATGTCAACAACCGAAAGATCTGTGATTGATGGAACCCATATGCAAATAGCAGCTGATCTATTTACCGATGTGCAACATGCTCTTTCAATAAACCAAATACAAGATCACCATCGTGAGCGGTTGTTACTCTTGGCTCGATACTACGGCCGGATTAAACACGTCGCGATACTTGCCACCCAAGTGTGTTCCATGAGTTCGCCAGCATACACCACCCGCATGATGGAACACTTCGATCAAATGAACGATGGCTTTGGGTACCCACAAGCCTTCACCCGCGCTTTGGCGTTGGCCGTTACCAGACAACAAGCAGAAACCATTCTTCCGATAGTGCGTGCCACTTCCACTAAATGGTTTGAAGACCTAGAAAAACACCAAGCCCCGGTATTTACGAATCCAAAAAATCGCGACGAACTCGACACTTGGCAAGCGGTCGTGCGAATATGGAGTCTGACTCGACCAAAAAATCAGTAGCACCGATCTACAGCATTGGCTGTGCGGGCTTGGTGGCAGGGAACAACAAAGGACACCTGCTTTTCTTTCCACCCAAAATATAGACACACAAGACACACAACCTTTGCGTGCTCTCCAACAATCCCCCAGCCATCTCGGCTGGGGGATTTTCAAGAAGGACCAGCGTCATCGATCTGCCAATCGTGGCCGTGGCTCTCATGCACTGTACTTTCGTCCGTGCGGGTTCCGACATGCGATCGCCGTTCACTTGCTGGGCGGCGAAGTAGACATTCGGCACGTCCAGCCGTTCCTTGGGCACGCCAGCGTAAAGACCACGAAGAGCAACCTGACTACAAAGGACACCCGCTTGTCTGACGACAACAAGGATTGCCGGCGGTGTCATTGCTGGGTTGATCCCGCCTGCGCAGCTGGGCTGGGGGTTGCGATGCCAGGAAGACTCATCACCAGCCGGTAGGTCGCGCAGGTTATCAGGTCGTGTTGGGGTTTAGGCGCACCGCGCCGGCGGCGCCAAGAGCGCGATCAAAGGTCAGGGTCGTGGCCTGCAATGAGCGGTAGCCGTGGAGGATGAGCCGGTCGACTAAGCCGGCGCCAGCGGCCGGTTCTAAGGCGGTGGCTAGTTCGGGCGGTTCTGGCTGCACTGCGCCGGAGGTCACCATGCGGTGCAGTAGGTGGCGGGCTTGGTCCTTGTCGACGTGGTAGTGATGGACGAGGGCGTGGTAAGCTTCCCCCAGGACGGTGCCGATAACGATCACCTCGTCGCCGTCCGTATGGGCCTGAGCCAGACGTTCGCGGGCCACGGCTGCGTGGTCGGCCGGTTGGCCAATCAGCAAGCGCAGCACCACCGAGGTATCGAGCCCGAGCCTCATGATGGATCTGTGGCGCGGGCCGTAGCCGAGCCGCGACTGATCGAGGCGCGAATGTCGTCCAGGTCGTGAGAGATGTTGGCAGGCACGGTGGCTGCGCCGATCCACGACCAGTCGATGCGGTGAGGCTTCATCAGCCACACCGGCTGGCCATCAACGACCGCCCGCTCGACATCGATCTGGTCACCGGGGTGAATGCCCAACTCCTCGCACAGCTCGCGGGGAAGGGTTGCTTGGCGCTTGGCCGTGAGGGTCATAGTGGACATGAGGGACCTCCTTACATTATTTCGCTATAGTAAGGAGCCGGGCTGCGATTCAATCGGTATTGCCCAATCTTCTCAACCAGAATGGATAGCCAGCTCGTTGCCCACAAAATATCGGCAGGTAAATGCTTGGTCTTTTAGAATCCCAACGGGATTCCGAGACAAAGGCAGGGCAAACCAAGTCGCCCGTCCAACTTTTGTGGGTAATGAGCAGGCCCCAAAACCTGAGCGGATCAAGGTGGCCCAGGACAGCGCGCGCTGAGTGCCGATGATCACCGTGACCGAAGCCCGGAGAGGCCAGAAAGGGAAATAAATCCCACGAAAACGCTGCTCGCGGTTGCTCCGTCTGATTTTATTTTCATTGATGCAAGAGCAAAAAACAGAAGAGCTATCATGCTTTGACAGGCTTTGGAAAGTGCGCTCTTCACAGCGAAATTATTCGGCAGAAATGCAGATGAGTGGCGATTCTTGGGATTCGGGAACATGACCAATAACTCGCGCTTGCTCTCACGTGTCGGAGGGCTATTCCTTGCGGCTCCTGTTTTAGCCATCGTCATTCCGGCGGTTGCGGATCACAGGTTACAATTTCCGGCGAAGCCGGAGGAGGAACGTTTTCTTATGAACAGTCTCAAAGCGTTGTTTTTGGCGCTCATTCTAGCGGTTTCTACGCCTGTGATCGTCATGGCAGAAGAACACGCGGCAGAAAAAGTCGCGGTTACGGAACTGCCAGCAGCCGTAAAAGCGGGATTTACCAAAGAAGTTCCAGGTGGTGAGATGACCAGCGCCAAAAAGTTAGGTGGCGATAAGCCGCGCTATCTTATCATGTACAAACTGGAAGGAAAAGAACATCAGATCACGCTAGGCGAAGATGGCGTGCGGACGAAGAAGGCGAAAAAGGCAGGTGAAAAAGAAGGCGCCAAGTAAGTCGGAAATATCCCGCCTCATTCCGTTTGGGAGTGGGGCGGGTGTTCTATTTGCTCGCACGCCGCTAGGGGATCGGAACGCATCATTTAAGCGCACGACGAAATTGAATATGCTGAAAAAACGCCGACCGAATTTAACTCACGTATGTCAAACGACAGTGAATAACGCGGTGATCTCGCGGTGGAGGAGGCATCCGCATCATCAGACGTGACCGCGCTTACCGTCTCACCATCCACTCATTTTCTCAGTTACTTTGCTAATCAAGGAATGACGTCGACACCTTCGGCTTTCGCCGCTGCGGCAAGGACCGCATCGAATGTC
This sequence comes from Planctomycetota bacterium, assembly GCA_043775355.1. Classification (GTDB taxonomy): domain Bacteria; phylum Planctomycetota; class UBA11346; order UBA11346; family UBA11346; genus BOG-1363. The sequence continues at coordinate 1,278 of JAYVSL010000070.1, read as the reverse complement.
GCCAAGGGACAACCAAGCCCAAGGACGATAGCCAAATGCAGCGCATCCGCCGTGCGCAGATGTACCGGCGAACGGCGTGCCAACGTGACCGACTCCCAAAAGGTCATGCGGCCCAAGATCACCGGGCGGTACCAGCCGCTCTCCATGTGTGCATCGATCTGAGCCAGTGCCGTTTCCACATCTTCCGACAGCACGTCACCTCGTTTGCCACGTCGGATGATGGCATTCTTCGTCTCGGCAATCGTTAAGTCGCTCACGAGACATTCTGGTTCGGCCAGCACCAACGCTTCGGCTTCGGTGCTACGATGTTCGGGAATATAGCATGCGACCAGCACCGATGCGTCGAGGTACAGCATGGGTCAGCGGTCGTCTTCGCGGCGCATCTCCACGACGCTGTTGCCGGCATAAATTGGCGTTTTCATGTTGCGGCGAAAATGAAACAAACTGGCAGGCTTGGCTTTTTCCAAGTAGGCGACGGGTTTTCCGCCAACGCGGATCACCAACACCTCCTGCTCCAGACCAGCCATGAGTGGCTGCAATTCCGGATGGGCTTCGAGATCGAGCGTGCTCATGGTAAGGCTCCTGGTATGCGCGGATTCTGTATGTAGCTCGTTGTCGTTGAAGTAGGGTTTTCGCCACCTTGCTCCGCCGGATGAAGCTGCGCAGGCACACGCTTGAGCCGTTGTGCGCTGATCGCCGCGTGGCGTTGCACGCAGGCAAGACGGCGAAAGTCGAAGAACGCCCAAGTCGCAACAGAATGAACCATGAAACCGCCTCTCAGCGTGTGCGCGTTTCATGAACCCACAAAACGTTTATCATAAGACAAAGGTGTCGTGTCGGCCAACTTCATGACTGACATGGGCCAGTGCTGCCATCGCTTCATCGACCGAATCGACTACGGTGACCAGGCTGAGGTCGCCTGGGCTGATGTAATGCCCGTCTTCTTCCATGACTTGCTTGATCCACGTAAGCATGCCGTCCCAGAATTTTCGGCCATACAAAACGATGGGCAGCGGAGCAATTTTATGTGTCTGCACCAAGGTTAACACTTCAAACATTTCATCGAGGGTGCCAAAGCCACCCGGCATGACGACCACTCCGGCGGTGTGTTTGAGAAACATCACTTTGCGCACAAAGAAATAGTGAAACTTTACTTCGAGGTTGATGTAGGGGTTGGAGTTTTGTTCCATCGGTAGATTGATGGCGAGGCCAACGCTGGTGCCACCGGCTTCTTTCGCGCCTTTATTACCGGCTTGCATAATACCTGGGCCGCCGCCA
>JAYVSL010000069.1:0-34583 GCA_043775355.1 Planctomycetota bacterium | reverse complement strand
CTCGTCACCATCCGACGTTTTGTCCTCAACCTCCTGCGCCTCGAACCCAGCGACAAAGGCATCAAAAGACGCAGGAAAATCGCGGGCTGGGACCATAATTACCTCATCCAGCTCCTCGCCAGAATAGCCACGCCCGTGTCACACGAGGGGTAATGCAATTGCCCTGACGGTCAGATTCATCACGGTTGAAAAAGTGCTGGCAACGGCAACGGGCGGTAAATTAGCGACTTCATTATCAGTATTGGTTACCGAAACCGACGAAATCGAAATGCTGTTGTAATCGCTGTCAGAACTGGTTGCCGTCACGGTAATTTGGTAGGCCACATCGGCATCAACCAGCATATCGTCAACGCCTGTGACAATGACGGATTGGGCAAGGTCCCAGGTAACAGCGGTAAACGTCAGAACCAAAGGAACGCCACCAGCAGCCACGATTCCTTCGGCATTATTACTACTGATCAAGGTGATGGTGACATCGTTCAGCGGCTGTGAGGTCAGGCGTACGGTAAAGTTTGCCGTGCCGCCCAGCTCCGTGGTCGTCAGTCCTGAAATGGGGGTTACCACCACACCAGGCGAATCATCATCGATGTTCGTAACCGCAATGGTGGCCGTAACGCCGGTGTATTCAGCGCCACTGGCTGTCGCAACCACGGAATACGTTTTATCTCCATCGTTCACGTCATCGTCCACTCCCGTGACCGTGACAAATTGCGGAACGAACCAAGTGCTTGCGCTGAACGTCAAAGCCGAGGTCGACAACGTGCCTTCGGTGCCGTCATTCGACCCTGGAGTGATCGCCATGTTTACGGTTACTGGCACGGTTGGCTGGCAGGCCAGATTAATGCTGAAGGTCGTTGTGCGACTTCCGCCAGAGGCTTCCGTGGTGGTCAAAATCACCGGCGTAACGGTAAGACTGGGGATTTCGTCGTCCGTCGTGATGACCGTTACGTCGGAAATACCAAGATCGCCAACATTATATTTCGGATCGCCACTCGCTGCGGTCGTGACGACACTGAAAGTCTGTGATCCGTCAGATATAATGTCGTCTTCAGCGGTCACGGTTGCTGTCTGAACGACATTCCAGTCGGCACTGGTGAACGTCAGCACCGAAGGCGAAACAGTGCCTTCCGTGGTGTCGGAACTGGCAAGAAAAAGAGTGACGTTGTTTGCGGGTTGGCTTTTGAGCATCACGGTAAAGGTTGCTGAGTGCCCCGCTCCCGCCGCTTCCGTAATAGTGAGCGGAATGAGCGGAAGGGTTGATAACGTAAATCCCGCATAATTCGCTGCATTATCAGTGTTGACAACCGCTACGTCAGCCGCGTTTAAAGTATTGTATAGCGGATCAGCGCTACTGGCGGCCTCAGTAACGATCGCATAGGCCACGTTGCCATCATCTTGAAGATCACTTTGTCCAGTGATGGTGACGACATGCACCGCCGCGTTATTCCAATCCCCAGAGGTGAATGTGAGCGACGACGGAAAAATTATTCCTTCGGCGGTATTACCGCTGACCAACGACACGGTCACATCTCCGGTGGGCTGACTCTTTAAACGCATGCTGAATTGCGCTGTTCCTCCGCTTTCGGTGGTCGTCAACGTGCTGGTCAAGAGCGTCGATCCCGTACCGTCAAGAAGCTCAACACCGGCGGTGTCGTCATCGGCATTGACGATGGTAACGACATCCGTTTTTCCTGCATACATCACGTCGCCGCCCATGGGGACGCTCGCCGTTACCGTAAGCGCATACGAAATCGGGCCATCATCTATTTGATCATCCACGCCGGTAATAAGTGCATTTTGCGCCGTCGCCCAATTGAGCGCGGTAAAGGAAAGAGTTGACGCGGAAAGAATTCCTTCGGTGGCATCTAAGCCAGTAATGGTGAGGGTGACTGGGCTGGTCGGTTCCGTCGCCAAGCGCAGCGAAAGAAGCGAGGAACCCCCGGCTTCAGTGGTGACCAAGACGGAGGAAGAAAGGACTAAGGCCGCCGTATCGTTGTCGATCACCGTAATGGCGACCGAGGGAACGGTGACCGTGGTAAAGGCCGCATCGCTGACCGAATCGACAACCCCCGTGATGGTGGCAGTTTTATTGCCGCCATCGATGTCATCGTTTACCCCGGTAACAGCGATATTTTGAAGGACGCTCCAGTTTACGGACGTAAAGGTGAGCGTGCTCGGAGAAATGGTGGCCGCGTTGGTGTTGCCGCTGATAAAATGCAGCACCACATTATTGGCGCTGGTAGGCATCGTCGTCAGGCGAACGCCCAGGCTGCGAGAATGGTTTACGCCGCCGGCTTCCGTCACCGTCAAAGTGGTTGACGACACGCTGATTCCCGCGGAATCGTCATCTTGATTGAGCGCGGTAACGACAGCGGTTTTACCCGAATAATCCGTCGCCGTCGCCGTCGTTGCTGTCAGGGTGATCGCGTATGAAGCCGGCGCGCCGATGGCGCTGTCGTTGACACCGGTCAGCGTGACCGGCTGAGGCGTGCTCCAGAGGCCCGTCGTACCGCTAGGATTAAAGATCAAGCTGGTGGTCGAAATGGTGTGCTGAGTATTCGGCAACCCGGCGGCAGCCGTAAGTGTGACCGTGACAGCGGACACCGGCTGGAATGCGAGCACGACATTAAAGGTGCTCGACGTTCCTTGGCCAGCGCTCGACAAGCCACCCGTTTCGCTCGTGATCACCGAGGTCTGGTCGACGAGAATCGCCGCCGTATCAACGCTTTGGTTCACCATCTCCACCGGAGGCGGTATCAGCGTCTTATAATTTACATCTGAACTGACCGGAGTTCCGAAAACGATTTGGTAAGCTTGATCACCGTCAGCAATTCCGTCTGGCTGACCAGTGACGGTTATCGTTTGAGCGGTATTCCACGTCGCCGTCGTAAACTGTACCGACGTTGTCGAAGCAACGCCCTCAGCAGGTAGGCTGGAAGTAACGGAGATGGTCACGGTGTCGGTTGGCTGACTGTTCAAAACCAGACTAAATTTTCCCTGTCCGCCAGATTCGGTAGTGATTAATTTTCCACTGCTTACAGGCGAGAGCGGCGCAATCGTGTAACCCGCGACGTCGTTATCAGTGATGGTCGCGACAAGATTGGCGATGGTGACGGCGCCATAGCCACCGCCGCTGGCCGTATGAGTAACGGTTCCGGTGTGAGGGCCTTCAGAAAGCGTGTCATCAATCGCTGTAACCGTCACCGTTTGATCCGCATTCCAGTTGGCAGAGGTGAAGGTGAGCGTCGATGGACTCGTGGTAACTTGTGAGTTCGGGGTTGCGGTAATCGTAACATTGTTGCCCGAAGGTGGCTGGGAATTTAACCGCAATGTATAAGTGCCTTTTTGGCTGGCCCCTGCGGCTTCCGTTATGGCAACGACGCCAGTGACCGTGACTCCGGCACCATCGTTGTCTTTATTGACCGCTGAAAGGTCAGGCGGGTTGAGGACGGCATAGCGCGTATCCGTTGTCGTTGGCTGACCAACGGAAATCGTGTAGGAAATATTTCCATCAACCAAATTATCGTTAATGCCGGTGACGGTGACGGCTTGATAGGTTGCCCACGATCCAGCGACACCGACATTGCTATTGGTAAATGTTAAGAGCAGTGGTGCGGCCCCATTGACTTGGCCTTCACTATAATTCGAGCTATCAATCGGAATGGTCACGGGTCCAGTAGGCTCGCTGTTAAGTTTAACGTAAAAAGTAAAGGCGTGGTCCCCTGCTGCCGCGTCTTCATTGGTAACCAAACTCGTAAATGCTTTTGGAGCACCTGCGTTATTTGACGAAACGATAATCCCGGCAACATCGTTATCATTGATGGTCACCGTCCCAGCCGTTGGTGAACCGAGCCAATAACCAGAAGAGGCCAACGGCGTCAGAATCACCGTTTTGGGATCAGCGGCGACAGCGTTGTCGATGGGATTGATAACCACGGAAGCCGAAGTCGAACCTGAGGAGGAATTCGAAGTTCCCGCAATAATCACGCGACGAGGAACGGGCAACGACACATACGTGGTGCCTTCTACCGCCGTGCCGCCAACGGTGTACGTGATTGGCACTGAACCGGCATTGACCAAGGTACGCGCAAAAACGACCGCTCCGTCAACCGAGGGCTCACTGGCGGTGACAAGGCTTGCTGCCGAATTGTAGGTAATCGTCGGCAACCAGGACGAGAGGACTTGAACTGGAGTGGTTTGGTTGACTAAGGCCGTATTATCGCCGAGTTGACCAAGAGAATCAGCGCCCCAAGACCACACGACGCCGTCGTGGCGCAGCGCCAAACTATGCGAGTCTCCGGCAGCGATGGCAACGATGTCGTTCAGCCCCACAACCGGGACCGGAAGAGGCTGATTCGTTAGCGACGCATCATTGCCAAGCTGACCAACGTGGTCTCTTCCAACCGAATTAACCGTTCCATTGCCTTGCAGAATGAGCGAATGGTAACCACCAGCACCACCGCTCGATACCTTTTTACGCGGGGGCGTTGTTGGCGTTGTTGATACGGGGACAAAACGAGGCTGGTCTGTCAAATTAGCATTGTCACCAAGCTGACCGTACAAATCATAACCTGACGAATACATATCACCATTCCCCTGAGTTACCGCGCTATGGTATGCACCGGCAGCAATCGAAACGACGTCAACAATCCCTGTGTAAGGGGTCAACTGGAACGCTGTTGATGATGCTGTACCATTACCGATTTGGCCTTGGGAATTGTAACCCCAAGACAAAGCCGAGCCATTCGCATGAAGTCCGATGCTGTGGCCGTAACCACCTTCGACGGCGATTATGTTGTTAAATGCTGTTGTCGACAAGGATACGGGCGTTGGTTGGTTGACCGTGAACCCGTCGCCAAGCTGTCCAAAAACGTTGTACCCCCACGCATAAAGAGCTCCGTCATAACGAATGCCGAAACTATGATAAGCACCAGCCCCTATCGCTCGACAATTCGATGCGCCGGTTATTTCTACGGGCGTGGGTTGATTTAAGAGTGTCGCGTTATTTCCCAACTGGCCATAGGTATCCTGACCCCAAGCCCACATTTTCCCGCTGCACGTCAGAGCGAGATTATGATACGCTCCTGCCGCAATGGCGTAGACACCCGAGAGACCAGAAACTTGGACGGGAGTCGATTTATTCGAGAGCGTGAGGTCATCCCCTAATTCACCGTTGGTATCAGACCCCCACGTCCACACCGTTCCATCCGCCTTTAAGGCGATGCTATGACTACGGCCAGCGTCGATGGCGACGATCGCATCCAGCGACCAGTTGGTGGTGGTGATGACTTCGGTCGGCTGAATGACTCCGTTAGCGCCGTTGCCTAATTCGCCGGTCAGATTGCTTCCCCAACCATGAACCGTTCCGTCATCGGCAACGTACAACGTATGATTGCCAAAACCGGAACCCGTTGCGTGAAAATTATGTGGCAGAAAACGGCCCATGGGGGCATTGACCACGAGATCGGTTGTCGAGCGATTGCATTGACCGTGCGAATTGTTGCCCCAGGTGGCAAACCAGGAATCGGCGGACATATAGCCACTATGCGTTTCACCAGCAAACACGCGTGTTACCGCATTGGCCTTCGGAGTTTCGGGAAGGAAACGATTATCAGTGTCGTTGTTGCCGCCAGCGCCAAGCCCAAGCCCAAGCTGACAGTAATCATTTTTCCCCCAGGTACGCACAGAACCATCAGCGATTCCGGCCAGACTGTGGTTTTCGCCAGCAGCGATGCTGAGAGCATTGGTGATCTCGAAAACAGGCGTTGGTACGCTTTTGTTGACAGACTCTTTGTCATCACCGAGTTGACCAAATTCATCCGAGCCCCAAGCGTGAACGCCGCCCGCCACGGTGATGGCGAGCGAATGGAGCCTACCGCAAGCGATCGCTCGGTATGTGGTCGTCGAAGAAACCTTTACGGGAGAAGAGTTTGAGGTGAAGCTTCCATCGCCTAGCTCGCCTTCGAGATTGTGGCCCCAGGCCATGATGGTGCCATTCGAAGACAGGGCCAGACTGTGGAAATACCCTGCCGCAACCGCCTTAATGTTGGTGAGTCCAATGTCGATGGGCGTGAGCGTGGGCTGAGTGGACGTGGTGCCATTGCCAAGTTGACCGCTCTCGTTTTTTCCCCAGGTTTTCACCGTTCCGTCACTGAGCACCGCCAACATATGATAAATGCCGGCGCTGATGCTAACGACTCGGGTCAGTCCAGGGACTGGCTGTGGCGTGGAGTGCGAAAGAATGGTGCCATCACCGAGCTGGCCAAAATCGTTGCCGCCCCACGTCCACACGGTTCCATTAGCGGCAAGATAAGCGCTGAAATCATAACCCTTCACGACGAGTGGCTCAGCCGCCGTCAGTCGTGGTGGCAAGGCCAGTGCGACCACGAACATCAAAAGCAGCGCGCCCGTGGGCCGCAGCAGGGCATGAAAAAAACGGTGCTTTCGCGAAAGGAAAGCACCCGTCAAAGCGGTAAATAAAGGAATCAGGGTTGCCATAAGCGTGTTGTATTACCACATGCCGGGGATTGATGGGCGACGGTCTAGCTTCGCGTCACTCTACAGCAACGCAATTTTCGCTGGTCTGCTGGTGAATGACCGCGCGCCGGCGGGTTTCGTCATCCGCTCGCCACCCGCTTAACCCTGGCCGCGCGTCCCAGGCTTGCCCGCTCCAGCGCAGCCGTGCACACTCGCCTGGGCCCCTGGCTCGACCTCAGCTTTCGATAAATGGAGTTTATCATGGACCAAAACATCATCATCGACGCGCTCATTCAAGTGGCCCGTAAGCGGCGTTTGTTAGCGGCTGGCCCCGCTCAGCGATTGGGCGATTACGCCAAGCAAAAGAACATTTCCAGCCTAGACGATCTGCGCCGCTGGCTGAAGTCGGGCGACGGATTGTCGGCACATTTAGCGAATCAATTGCTGGAGCAAATTCCTACGAGTGAGATCAAGCCGTACGGCCCATACATTCCATTGGCCCATTTAGCTGATGGCGGCATGGGTTCCGTATGGTTGGCGTGTTCGCCAAAGAATGAATTAGTGGTGGTAAAAACCCTTAAAAAGAACTTACCACCGGGCATGGATCAGTCGCACGGAACTGAATTTATGCGTCGTTTCGAGCGCGAAGCAAAGATTACCATGCAATTGACCCACACGAACATTGTGCGCTGTCTAGACAGTGGCCAAGCCGAAGACGGCACGCCGTTCATGGTCTTGGAATATGTCGATAGCGGTGACTTAAAGGATTTAGTCGAACGTCGCGGCGGACTGCCCGAAGGACTCGCACTCGCCATTATGTATCAAGCGGCGGATGGATTGGCTGAAGCACATCGTATCCATTTAGTTCATCGTGATATTAAACCACCAAATATTTTCGTTAATCAAGCCGGCCAAGCAAAGTTAGCGGACTTTGGCATTGCGCGTTCGACCGAAACCAACCGCACGATGCTGACCATGGAAGGCGCTATCGTCGGCAGTCCGCTCTACATGTCGCCGGAACAGATCGTCACGGACCCCAACCTCGATATTCGCAGCGACATTTACGCCCTGGGTGCGGTGCTGTACTACTGTTTGTCGGGGACTGCGCCGTTTGACGGCAGACTGCAAGAAGTGCTACACAAGCATTGCACGGCTTCGGTGCCTGATATTCGTAAGCTGCGCCCGGTCATCTGCGAATCGACCGCACAAATCATTAACACCTGTATGCAAAAAGAGCGCGGCAAGCGCTTCAAGGATCCCGAAGAGCTCCGTTCGGCGGTCGCTAACGTTTTGGTTAAACTTGGATTAACGCCAAAAAGCGCGATCGAAGAAGATACTCGGCAAGGTGATCTTTCGGGTCGTGAAGGTGCGGCTTTTACGCCCTCGGCGCTCTCAGCAGACCTGCCGACCGTGGCGACCGACCTGCGCGCTGGGTCTGAACAACAGACCATCGTCGCCGATTTACGTGGCGGAAGTTCGCTCGATGCGACCATCACCACTGATTTGCTGGACGCGGCACCCACCGTGCCGATGTCTGCCAGTGACATTATGACCATCGCGGCGAATCTCTTGTCGCTGGATGATCCATCGATCGCGCCGAGTGCGTCGATGGCTGCACGGATATTACCCGCTGGCAACTCTGATAGCATTCGTACGCAAACTCTTGCGACCGCGGCTGCAGGTGGGCAGATACGCTTTTCGCCACCAAAATTGCCGGAACGTTGTGAGGGTTCGCTGGATCTCGCTATTGCCGGTGACTGGCTCAGTTTATTGCCAGAAAACCCGGCCGATCCCGCCGGTGTCCTGTTGTTCGCTCGTCCCAAAATCGTGATGGGAAAATTGCGCGAACCGCCGGTGGATCTGTGCCTGCGCTACTATCCCGTCGCAACGCACAAAGACGCTTTGCAGCGCATTAGTCGTCAGCATTTATGTTTGCGTTACGACGCCGTTGAAAACCGTTGTGTGGTCGATGATCAAGGCAGTCCGAACGGCACCATGCTGGATGGCATTACGGTAAAACCTGGGCAATCCGTGCCGCTCGAAAACGATATCGAAAATGTTTTGGTGGTGGCAAATGTCGTCGTACTGCGCTTGCGGCCGGTGCCTCGCCACAACGATCCGCAGCCTGCGCTTGATGGAGCGCCACCATCATCGGGTGCTGTCACCTGCGGCATCGAACATGGACACGGTTTCGATGCGGTGGTGATCACTCGCCCTGAAAACCGCACCGAAATGGCGTACGCGCAAGTGCTGCGACAAATCACCATCGGTGGACCGGGCGCACAATTAGCGCTTGCTGGCGCGCGTACTCGTACGGCATGCCAAGTCGGTTGTTACGACGGTAAGTGGTTGTGGCGTCCAGTGGCAACGCCTGCGACTGCGTGGAAAGCCTTGGCCCCTGGAACGAAACTCGACTGCGGTGGCAAAGTTTTGGTCGCCCAAGTCGGGGCCTACACGGATTTTTAGGCGCGGCGAAAGACCGCGAGAAAGAGCGCAAGAGAGAGCGCAAGAGAGAGCGCCTTTATTCGCAGCGCAGCAACGCCTCGCGCTCGGAGATGCTCAGCGGACGGAATTCTCCAGGGCGTAGATCTGCTGGTAATTCCAGGCCTCCGATGCGATCACGGTGGAGACGTTCGACCTTCCCGCCAAGCGCTTGAATCATCCGTTTAACTTGATGGTGCCGACCTTCGCAGAGTTCGAGCGTTGCCGAACGCAAACCGTTTTCGTCAGCGTCGTTTCGCGAAAGGCGCGCCGGTAAACACGGCGTCTTTTCGTCAGTCAGCAACAATCCATTTATGACCTGTTGCTCAGCGTCGGCCACCAGCGTTCCACTATAAACGATACGATACCGTTTCCAGCGTGTTCGTTTTGGTGAAACAATGCGCTGCGCCCAGGTGCCATCGATGGTGAAAATCAGCAGCCCGGTCGTATCACGATCAAGTCGACCAACGCTCTGAAGATTGACATGCCGCCATGCTTCCGGCACGGCGTCATAGATAAGCGGCGCATCCTGCGGCGCATGACTACACGCTAAACCAACCGGTTTATGACAAATCAACGTACCAGCATCTTCGCTGTCGGCGATGACGTGACCATCCACCATGACGACGGAATCAGCGGTAAGGGTACGGTGATAATGTTTGCACAGCGCGCCATCAACGTGCACATGACAACTTTGGATCAACCGGCGCACCGTCGTCCAATTACCAACCTGGCGCCGCGTAAGAAAATAATCGAGCGGTTCAGGGCGGGTCACCAACGCGATCGTTATGGCAACGGAGAGAAGGCAATCTGGTTACCTTTTTCTTTATTCTGGTGTTCGCTATTAATTGGGGTGCCGCTCCATCGCATTGATCATGCACGTGCTGTCGTTAGCGTCCCGCCGATCTCCTGTGAAACGCCATCTCGCTCTGTTGTTGAATTCTCTCATACCGGGCAGCGGTTTGCTGCTGCGTCATCCTGGTTTGTGGCCTGCGGTTCCGACGGTTGGTGGAGCCGTGGGGCTGAGCTTGCTGGCAGTGGCCTTGGCGACGAGTGGCTCGTCCACCACCATTTCACTGGGCTGGTGCGGTTTCGCCTTGTGGTTGGTGTCGGTGGTGGCGGCGACCTGGGCGTGGGCGTTGATGGAGCGTCGCTCGTCACGCGATTTGAGCGCGATTCAGCCGTTGTTCCGTGAAATTGCTGGTTTTTATCTGACCAATCAATTGCCGGCGGCAGAAAAGACGGCGCGTCAGTTAGTCATTTTAGCGGCGGCAGAACCTGGGGCGTGGCGTTTGTTGGCGTTGGTGACGCGGGCCCAAGGCCAGCTCGTTCAAGCGGCAAAATATGATCGTCGGGCGGCGCGGCTTGACCTTGCGCGGGTGTGAGCGGTTTCCTTCCTCTGACGAGCGCATGTGCGTGAGGTGCCATGTGACTCGGTGCCCGGCACTTGCTGTCGGCGCAGAGCATGATGGAGTGGTCGACCTTCAACCCCTGACACACGGTATACATGAGCAAGATTCGCATCGTTAATGGTCCTTATCGTGGTCGCGAGAAATCGTTGGGCGACAAGTCGCTGACTATCGGACGTGATGCTGAGGCGGGCATTCAGATCCTTGATCGTGCGGCAAGTCGCTTTCACGCCGAAATTTTCCCGGTCGGCGGAATGTTTTTTGTGCGCGATCTGGAGTCGAAAAACGGCACCCACATCAATGATGACCGCCTTGGTGATGAAGAATTGCTGCGCGAAGGCGACGTCATTAAAATCGGGACAACGGAACTGATTTATGAGAGCGGCTCTGCGTTGGCCGATGACAGTTCCGCACGCATCGCGTATCAAGAAGACCCGGACATGTTGTCCAATACCTTGGAATTTCGCGTCGACGAATTATCCGACATCGACGAAATCGCGGATGAACAGCCAGCGCATGATGGCGCACGTGGACTGCGTATTCTTTATCAGGTCGGTCGACTGCTCAGCGATTCGGGCGATCTGGTCGACAAAGAAGCCAAAGTCTTGGACTTTTTGGTGTCGGGTATGCCCGCTGAATGCGCACTGATTTTCAAGCGCGAAGCGAGCACCGGCAAATTGGTACCGACGACGGTGCGCACCTGTGCGCCACAAGTACAGCCGGTGATCAGTCGCTCTATTATTAAGAAAACCTTCACCGAAAACAAAGCGCTACACAGCGCCAACGCCAGCGAGGACGAGCGTTTTGATCGCCACGCCAGCGTCGTCCAAAAGGGCATTCGCTCGGTGATTTGCGTGCCTTTGGCGATCGGCGGCCACACACGCGGCGTACTGTATTTAAGCCGTGGTGTTGGCGCGACGGCTTTTCATCAAATGGATTTGGAGCTGATTAGCGCCTGCGCGATCCAGTTGGGCTTGGCCCAACATGCAACGGAGCAGGGCCGTCGTCACCGCGTCGCGACTCGTCAATTGATGACCACGTTGGTGCGCGCATTAGAAACCCGCGCGGGAAATGTTGGTGCTGGTGAACGCTGCGCGCGAACCTGCTTGGCGCTGGCAGAGGCCTCTCATTTATCCGGCACGGCGCGTGAACGCGTGCATCAGGCGGGATTGCTTCATCACCTCGATCAATTGATGGCTGTTGGCCGTGATGAAGCCCTCGCGTTGCTCGAAAATATTGAAGAGTTGGAACACGTTCTGCCATTGCTGCGCAATGCCAAAGAGCGCATTGATGGCAGCGGGCCGCTCGGACTCAAAGACAAAGAATTAGAATTGGATTCGCGCATCGTCGCGGTTGCCATGGCGCTTGAAGCACACACCGCCGCTGATCCAGGTGCCGACGCTACGGCATCGATCGAAGCGGTGATCAGCGAAAAAGGCCTCGATCCCGCGCTGACGCAACTCCTGCAAAGCTGTCACCTTGATGGCAGCCTGTATACCAATCGCGACAGCGGTTGAGACGCGGAAAATACAGGGCGTTTCATAGTGGTCGAAAGCGCTCACTGCGCGGCTTGTTCCCCCCGGCTTGCCAATTAGTCTGCCGCCCCTTGGAGATGGCATGAGCGTGAGCGTACGGCGTTGGCAGAGCGTAGTGATCGCGGCGATGGTGTTGATTGTGGTCATAATGTCCGGCTGCACCAGCCCAGGAACGCCGTTCAGTTATCTTGATGTGAAAATCAGTGTTGGTCCGTCCGCGTCGCCAGCTCAGCCAGTCGTTGGTCAGGCGACCTCCATCAATTTCACCATTCGCAATACGTGGAATCAACCGCTGACCGGCGTCGCGTGGGAGCTGCGCGAAAATACCGATCCGCTGGTGCCAACTTCGGGCGCTATCATCACCAGTGGCGTTACCGACATCGTCGCTTTTGGTTCCAGCGCCCAAACATTTGCTCTCGGTGGATTGGCCAAGGGCACACATACGTACGCGGTCATCGTTGATCCGGCGAATGTCATTGCTGAGCAAAATGAAACCAACAATACCGCGCAGCTGTCCGTACTCGTAGCGGATCAGGACCTCTCGTTTGGTAGCCCGGCTCCAGTAATTACGTGGCCAAGCACGCCGAATATCACCGATCAACCGACGCTGACCTTCACCATTCTTGATGCGGTGAACGTTGCTCAGACGACACCGATTGCGGTGAGCGTTCCGTACACCATCACCGTTAATGGTGTGACGTTGTTATCCCCAATTACTGCCACTCCAGCATCGCCGGTTTCGATAAATCCAATCGGCATAACTCCACCAGTAACTCAAGTGGTAACGGTAACATTGCCTCCTCTCGGTTCCGTCGGTTCTTTTGTTTATATCATTACGTTGTCACCTGCTGCCGGAGACGACAGCGTGACGACGAATAACATCGCCACAGTGGTGATTTCCATTCCAGCGCCAGGTTGAAGTTGTCGATGACGACCGTGAAGTCGTCGTATTTACTCTCGTTGAATATGTTATCCCAACGCGGCGAGTTCCTTTCCGCGCTGTTCTGCGGCGACTAACGCGCGTGATACTAAGCCGGTGAAATCTGCGTCGTCGAGGACTTTGAGCGCTGCTGCGGTGGTGCCGCCTGGGCTGGTCACTTGTTCGCGCAGACGTTTGGCTTCAAAGCCACTGCGTTGGAGATAATCCCATGAACCTGCGCCGGTTTGTCCGACTAGCAAAATCGCTTCATCGCGAGTGAAGCCGATGGCCATGGCGCCTTCCACTAACGCTTCGGCAAAGCGAAAGAAATACGCTGGGCCGCTGCCGGAAACCGCGGTGATCGCGTCCATGCGACTTTCATCGCTGACGCGCAGGATCTGGCCACAGGGCGCGAAGATCGCCTCTGCCACATCTAAGTCACGACTGGTGGCGTGCTGACCGCCGCATATGCCAACCATGCCCCGGCCGATGGCGAGTGGCGTGTTGGGCATCGCTCGCACGACTCGTGCGCCCGCGCCAAGCCAGTTTTGCAATTTGCTGGTCGGAGTTCCGGCAAGGATGGAGATCAACACTTTGTCGCCGTGCCACGCCGCCGCGAGGCCGGGCACGACCTGGGCTGCCATCTGCGGTTTAATCGCCAAAACCACCACCGATGCCGTGGCTACGGCGGCGCAGTTGTCCGTCGTCGTGGCGCAACCTTGAGCGGTAAAAACCGCGTGTTTAGCCGAATCCGGCTCAGACACCATCAATTCAGGGCGCGGTGTGAGTCCAACTAAACCGCCGATCATTGCGGTGGCCATGTTACCGCCGCCGATGAAAGCGATGAAGGGAAGCGTCAGCGACATAAAGTTCTCCAGCAGGATCGGCAGCGTGGTGAAAAGCGTCGGCGGACAAGACGGTTCCCGCTTGAGCCTGGGTTGGTAGCCTGCGCGCATGGACCAAGCTTTGGTGGAAGTGCAACTCGATGGACTTGCGGGGCCGACGCATCATTTCGGCGGGCTTAGCCCAGGTAATCTTGCCAGTCGTGCGCACGCCGGTTTTTCAAGTCATCCACGAGCGGCAGCGCGACAAGGTTTAGCGAAGATGCGTCAGGTGCTGGCGCTTGGAGTTGCGCAAGCGTGGTTGCCGCCGTTGCCGCGCCCAGATCTCGCGTTGCTGCGTGCGCTTGGTCTGACGGGCAGCGACCGCGCCGTGCTGCAAGCCGCTTTGACCGAACCGCATCTTTTACATCTGGCCACCAGCAGCGCGTTCATGTGGAGCGCCAACGCAGCAACCGTTATTCCTGCGAGCGATAGCGCCGATGGGCGTTGTCATATCGTCGCGGCGAACTTGGTGGCAATGTCGCACCGTGCCCGCGAAGGCCACGCGCGCGCCGGTCAATTACGTTCATTGCTCAGTCATTGCCGCGACCTCGTCGTGCATGATCCGTTGCCAGGGCTGGCGGACCTTGGCGACGAAGGAGCCGCGAATCACCATCGCGTATGGGCGGCCGGTTTGCCTGCGGTGCATCTGTTCGTTCACGGACGCGTTGCCGGTGAACCATCCGTGACGCGCTTACCAGCTCGACAAACGCGCGAGGCCAGCGCGTCGGTAGCGCGTTTGGCTGGCCTTCTGCCGCATCAGGTCATGCATGTGCAGCAACTGCCCACGGCGATTGACGCCGGAGCCTTTCACAACGATGTGGTAATGGTCGGAGATGGCACGCGCATCTTATTACATGCGCAGGCGTGGGTGGATCAAAGCGCGGTGTTGGCGGAATTACGCCAGCGAATTCCTGAATTGCAGGTCGCAGAAATATCATCGCAAGACCTCAGCTTAGAAGAAGCCGTGGCGTCGTATCTTTTTAACAGCCAGCTTTTAACCACGGCGCAGGGCGTAGTCTTGGTCGCTCCAGCACAGGCGGGTGAAGGGCGGGCGGGCGCTGTGGTCCGTCGTTTGATGGATTCAGGATTTATTCAGCGAGCGCTTTTTTTAGAACTTGGTGAAAGCATGGCAAATGGCGGCGGTCCCGCTTGTTTACGTCTGCGCTTGCCGCTGACCGCAGCCTCGTTGGCGACTCTGCCTGCCGGTCTGCTGCTCAATGAAGAACGCCTCAGCGCCATTGAGGGCTGGGTTGACCGGCATTATCGCACGACGCTGTCACGCGCTGATCTTGCGGATCCATTGTTGTTGGATGAGTGGAACAACGCGGTAGCAGAATTACCGGCTTTGCTACAAAAGTGATGGGTGACTAATCCGTCACACTGCATCACCAGTGGTGTTTTCATTGCTGCGTTCTTGTTGTTCTCTGCTGCTTTTCCCTCCTTTTCGGTGGCGTTAGTTCCCGTCGTTAAGCGTCAACCTGCGACCAACCGCAATTGGGGGGTTGCAGCGATTTTTTTTTCTATATCCATTGCCCGTCTTTTGATCGTATTTGCGAAATTTTTTCGCTCTCTCGGTTAAACTTTCTTTACCACTTCTCGCTCTCTGGAGGCCATCATGGCTAAAACCCCTTTACTTCGCTCACTGCTGTGGGCGCACCGTCAAGTAATTGGTGCACGCCACCTAGGAATGCCAGTCAAAGAGTTCGCTGAACAAGCAAAAGAAGTGCGTCAAGGTCGACGCGACTTTTTGAAGTCGTGTGCTGGTGTCGCGGCCATCGGCGCTGGTCTTTCGCTGTTGCCAACCTCGGCTTCAGCGGCAACCGCTAGCTGTGTTCAATCGAGCGTGGCCATCATCGGTGGCGGCATGGCGGGTTTAAACTGCGCTTGGGAGCTCAAGCAAAAAGGCGTTCGCGCGACCATTTACGAAGCGTCGAAGCGTACCACCGGCCGTATTTTTACCGATCGCACAACCTTCGCCGCGCAAGGTATGTTCAGCGATTTAGGTGGTGAATACATCGATACCAACCACACCACCATGCGCGCCCTTGCTCGGCGTTATCACCTACCGCTGCTTGATTATCGCGACGACGCGGACCTCGTTGAAACCTATTTCGATTTCGGGGGAAAAAGTCGCACGGTGCAGGAGCTCCTCACCGCTTACGAGCCCATCGCGCTGGCGATTGATGCGGCCTACAACGAATTCATCGACCCGGATGGCTTGGTGATGTTCAACAACGCCAATGGCGGTGAACGACTCGACAGCTTGTCCGTGCGTGCGTTCTTGGCTCCGATCGCCGCTCCAGCGTGGATTAAGAAGTTGATCGACGTTGGCTACGAAACCGAATACGGCTTGGACGGCGATGACAATAACTGCTTGAACATGATCTATCTGATCTCGACCGATGTGAAGAAGATGAAGCGCAAAGGCGTGTTCGATTTTTACGGTGTTAGCGATGAACGCTTCCATTGTGCACTTGGTAATGACGCTATTCCGCGCGCAGTGGCAAACGATTTACCTGGTCAAATTATCTTAGAAAAGAAACTGACTGCGGTGAGAAGCCGTTCCGACGGTCGCTATACCATGACTTTTTCCTGCGGTGCGGAAGTAACCGCTGACCATGTGATTTTTGCTCTGCCTTTCACCATGTTGCGAACCGTCGATCTGTCGGGCCTGAATTTGCCCGCATGGAAAACCAACGCGATCAACAACAATGGCTACGGCATGATTACCAAAGTCATCACCGGCCACACCCGTCGCGTCTGGCGTGAACAAGGTTTCATCGGCAATTCCATGAGCGATCATTTTTACCAACAAACCACCGAAACCAGTCGCATGCAGCCTGGTTCGACGGGCATCTTGGAAAACTACACGGCGGGGAGTCACGCGTTACAAATGGCTCAGGGTACCGTCGCGCAGAAGGTCACGGTTTTCCATAATCAGGTCGAGCGTATTTTCCCAGGGCTCAAAGCGACGTACAACGGCAACAAAGTTCGCATGGCGTGGAGCGATTATCCTTTCACCCGCGCGGCGTACTCGTCGTATCGTGTTGGCCAATACACCACCATTACTGGCGCCGAAGGCATTCGCGTCGGCAACCTGCATTTTTGTGGCGAACATACGTCACTCGATTTCCAAGGTTGGATGGAAGGCGCCGCGCGTTCGGGCGCTGATGCCGCTACTGAAGTCGGTGCGGATTTAGGTCTGTGCCCAGCCACGCCACGTTCCATTCGGCGCCCTGGCTGCCCAATGGCCAACGCCTAATCATCAATCACTGGCCCCTGGATTCGTCATGAAACCAGGGGTCAGTTCAGTCGCTCATTGCGGAAAGCGCATTTTGAGAGCTATACTGACGGCGCATGAGTAAAGGTGCCGTTATTGATGAGGCGTTTATCCACGCCCTGGGTTTGTCCGAACAGCTGATGACGCTGACCGGACATATGGAAAACAAGCACCACCCCGTGCTGCAAGAACCCATGTTTCATTTGAGCGTCCAAGAAGTCCCCGAGACTATTTATTTGGAGCGTAAATACGTTTTCGATAATCAAGTATCGATCAAGTCGAGCTACGGCAAAGACGATAAGGTTTTGGTATGGTTGCAGCGCGTATTACGCGCGAACACCTTAACTGCCGGTAAAGAACCGGTTGATTTACTGATGGTGCGCGATTTCTTTCTGCTTGGCGACTGGCGAGAATTCCAGCGTTTCAAACAATTCGTCAAATCGATGCGCATTCTTGATGCTCAGGCGCGAAATTACCTTGCCGAACATCATCAAGAATTCCCGGCTTTAGCAAATGACCCCAAAGGTATTGAGCGCATTCTTGATAGCTTAGAAAAAATTGCTGAGTGGCCAGATTTGGAGGGAAACAATAGTAAGGCGAGCTCGCTCGAATTGGTGGCTAAAACCTATAGCAAAGATTTGGCCCCTATCCGCGCGAGCGCCTTATTGCCTGGGATGCTGTTGAGGCGTGCTCCTGATGTACGCTTTAATCTTTTTCGCCTACTGAGCTTTGTTGAAGATCCCGTTGGTGGCTCGGGCGCGTTGGTGAAATTTCTCATGGCCCTTGGCGCAGCGACGCACGACGAGGAAACCGTTCAGGGTACGGCGGATATTAAGTCTGGTCGTGATCTCCAACGTGCCTTCGCCGCAATCCGCAAATATTTGTTCTCCTCTAAGGTTCCCGCTTAGTGTTGCGTCAGGGAAATTAGGCCGAGTTATAGGCTGATAAACAGGCTGCGGACGACAGGCAACTGACCATGGGATCGTGCGGTGACGTCGTAGCGCGGTCCTGTGGTCCTTAGTCTGTCGTCGAATATCAGGACCTCATTCGTGAAACGGCTGCCGGTTGTCCGGCTGAAGCCACTCACTGTGATGCCACGTGAGGATTATTGAGCAATGAAGTACATGATCAGCCGTAGTCCATGGACTGGTGAAGAAGTGGGTCGCGTGGCATTTGACACGCAAGATCATGTCGCCTCTGCGATGAACAAACTGGCAACAAACTTTAACGCGTGGAGTGGCAACCTCGTCTTACGGCGTGCTTCGTTGGAGCGCTTCGCGGTGGTGTTGAGAGAAGCGCGATCACGTATCGTCGCTTTGTTAATTCGCGAAGCAGGAAAAAATCATCTTGATGCTGAGGCCGAGGCAGATTTATTGCCCAAGAAAATCGCTATAAGTCTATCCGCAGGATTGGCGCGTACGCCTCAGCTCCTTGGTGGTAGTTTGGAACCGCAAGTGGTCTGGCGGCCTCGCGGGGTCGCGATGGTGCTTGGGCCGTTCAATTTTCCACTGCATTTGCTCCACGGTTTAGTGGTGCCCGCACTTGCCGTTGGTTGCACGGTTATCGCCAAACCAAGTGAACGTTGCCCCGCATTGGGCGCATTATACGGCGAGCTTCTCGCGACCGCTGGTCTCGACGCGGTGTGTCGCGTTGTTCACGGCGGCGCTGACGTGGCACAGGCGCTCATTGCTCATCCATTAGTCACCACGGTTGCTGCAGTAGGAGGACGAGCGACAGGACTGGCGTTGGCACGAGCGCTCAGTTCACGTCCAGAAGTCGTTTTAGCGCTCGAACTCGGGGGCGTAAATCCGGCCTTGGTGCTTGATGACGCGGATTTACCGACGGCTGTTACGGCTATCGCCGACGGTGCGTGGCGCATGGCTGGGCAGCGTTGCACGGCGACACGACACGTGCATGTGCCGCGCCATCTGCGGTCGTTATGTATTGATCTCCTAATGAAGGAGCGTGAACGTTGGATTCCCGATGGCACTCCGCATGGCGCTAATGGTTCCTTGATCGATGTCACGGCGCGTGAACGTTTCACTGCAACTTACCAAAAAATGCCGCTTGAGTTCACGTTGCTCGCCGGTGATCCAGCGCTGCGCTTTGGCGATAGTCAGTGCGTCGATCCGCTGCTATTAGAAGTCGGTGATCGCTCTGCGCGCGAATTAACGCTTTATCGCGAAGAGCACTTTTTTCCGGCGATCATTTTAGATACTTACGATGACCTTGATGAGTGCGTTGCCCGCGTGGCCGCGAATCCGTATCGACTGGCGGCCGCTGTTTTCACCGCGTCACGCGAGCGTTTCGCTGCGCTCGCCTCTCGGCTGCCATATGGCCAAGTGAACCATAATCGTCCTACCGCAGGCGCGCGAAGTGATCAGCCTTTTGGCGGTCTCGGTATGGCTGGCAACGCACGCCCGGCAGCTCTTGCGGCTAGTGCCATTTTCGCAGACGAAAGTGTTGTGTGGTAATGCGCGCACTTTTCATTTTAGAAAACGTAGTTGAGAAACATTTGGCTCTGCGGCGTTTCGTGTGGATCTTTTCTCAGTGTTTGGGGCTCCTTAAAGCGGGAAAAATCGAATGCGGAGACGCAGAAGTAAGAGGAGGAAAATGCTCATTCTTTCCGGCAAGTATCTTCCACTCCTCGGATCTCCGCGCCTCCGCGCCTCCTGTTCGTTGTTTTCTTCTTTTGGCTGTCCCATGAGATTGAACCCACACGAAACGCCGCAGAGCCTGTTTTATAGTCCGTCTCTCACTTTGTGCGCGTTTCTGCCCCGCATTTTAATTTACCGCGTAAGCAAAACGCCGCACCAATACACCAAGGCAATAGCCGGTTGCTAAGAGGATGAGACCGGTCAACGCGCTTATTATCGCGGTCTCTGCCGGGGCACTCATGATGGCGAACGCGAAAATGAAAAATATCAGCATGTGCACCGGCTGACGAAACAACGGCCAATATCCTACCGCTATAATTGCCCACCAGGCTAAGCCCCACGATATCATCGCACCGGGCAAGCGACCAAGAATCACGCCCATTAAACCGAGCATAAAAGGCAAGCCGCCAACGTAAGTGGCTTGATGGCCAAAAAGAACCATCAGCACTCCGCCTAACGGCCCTAAACATACCAGTATGGCAGCGAACAACGCCGAACCCATAACGCGTTCCAGCGCTCGTCCGATCACTAACATGACAACTATTTCGGCCGCTAGGAGCCACCAGTGATAATGAATGAAGACATGTGACCATAATTGCCAGAGGTCAAATAATGCCGGGTCACCGTAAAGGCTCAACGATGCCACCATAAATGTGGTCGCGGCAAATGCGCCGCGCGGTAACCAATGATAGCCAAGATCATGGTCAAGTATGACGGCCTGTTCACTGATAAAAACGGCCAGAACCAAGGCGAGCCAGATCCACACCACCGGCGTCGAGCGCTTGGGCAGAACGCCGCTAGAAAGTTCAACGGCGGTGGGAATTAATAACATGACCTTTTACCCGTTCGCCGCAGCAAAGGGAACACGGTCGAGCCACGGCGCTAATGGCGTCACGTACGTAAGCAATTCGGTATGTAATGTGGGTGTTGCCGCCGCCACAATTGATCGGCGTCGTAAAAGATTCTCGCAAAAACCACGGTAGTCCGTCGCCGTGCCGCCGCCGCAACGAACCAACAGTTCACCAGCGGCAGTATCCCATGGGTGAATCCCAAGTTCATAATACGCGTCGAGACGTCCAACCGCGACGTAGGCCAAATCCAGCGACGCCGCACCAGCTCGGCGTTGGTCGTCACAGGCCTGTTGAACAGCGCTAAATACCTGAAGCGCTGGTTCATGTACCGCCGGTGAACGAAAGGGCATTGCCGTGGCCACAAGAGCTGAACGTAGGGTAGCACATCCGGATGTGTGTCGGCGATTGTGGTTTAACCACAGACCTTGACCACGTTCGCCAAGAAATAGCTCGTCGGCAATTGGATCGTACACCACCGCCATCAGCGGTCCCTGTGCGTCACAAAAAGCAATGGAGATCGCAAATTGAGCAATTCCGTGAATAAAGTTCGTGGTCCCGTCGATGGGGTCAATGATCCATAACGCGTCATGGTTTAATGGTTGTCCACCAGCGCCGCTTTCCTCACCGAGAATTTGATGCTGAGGATAATGCGCACGGATTTGTTGAATAATGGCGTCCTCTACCAGTCCGTCAGCACGACTTACATAATCTCGATCGGCCTTAACGCGCACGTCATTGCCAGACATGGTCTGAAAATGTTCACGTGCAATTTTCCCGCCGACCTTTGCCAAAGTGATGATAAACGAACGTAGGCCTGTCATAGTCGAGATGGTCAGCTCACCACTGATAAGGCAATCGTAGGTTAATGGCAAAGCTCCAGCGAACCCTGTGTGGCGGCATTACCAATGAGATGTTTGACGCCTTTCGGTAAACTTTGGTTTCGCGAGCCCGCGTTTTTACCAAAGGGCGCGAAAAGTGATTAGCACGTAGTTGACACTGACGGGGTGGCGGGACACGCTCAGATTATGGACATAACACCTCCGATTACTGGTCTTGAGCATCTTACGGCTAATACCCTGTTCGCGCCGATTGGGGTACCGGTACATATTAATATTCCCACTCACAACGGTGACATTCCATTACATGACCATGATTTCATGGAAATTGCTGTGGTGCTCAGCGGCGTCGGTGTGCATCGGACGATTCATGGAGAATCCTCCATTGCGGCAGGTGATGTCTTCATTTTACACCCAGGACAATGGCATGCCTACGAGCGCAGCAGATCGCTTCACCTGTGCAATTGTTTGGTCGGCATTGAATTGTTGACTCGTGAAATCGGCTGGGCGCGTACCGATCCGCTGTTGGCACCGCTGTTGCCCGCCCGTTTACCCATCCCAGGACAGTCGCCGACTTCGACCGGTCAAGGCATCGTCACCTTACACCTTGAGTCTGAACTTCTTGCGGAGTGTCACCGCGAATTGGAAACCTTACGTCAACTACAGACTCAATCCGATCCCGTGCGTGCGCGTTCGGAAGTTATCGGCCGAATATTGCTGCTCTTGTCACTTTTAAGCCGCGCCCATGCCACTAACCCAGGAGTACGCGCTGAACGAAGTAACGAGGCCGATGCCAATGTCGTAACCGCAATTCACGCACTTGAGGATCGTCTCGATCACGACTGGGGCCTGATTGAATTGGCGCAATTATTATCGCTCAACCGTTCCTATCTGGTGCGTTTATTCAAGCGCCACACTGGCCAGTCGCCAATGGCTTGGTTAGCCCGGCGTCGAGCAGAAAAAGCCGCGATTTTATTATTAACCACGGACATGCCCATCGCTACCGTTGGTAAAATGGTTGGTTGGAGTGACCCTAATTATTTTGCCCGGCGCTTCCGTGCGGCCTTTGGTCAAAGCGCGAGAGAGTATCGCCAACAATTGCCGTGTCCCGCGCTCGTGCGTACGACTGACGATTGGATCCAGTGGTGAAAAACCAGTCATAAAAATTGCCAGAACCTAAGAGAGCAAGAGAGAGCAAGAGAGAGCCAAAGAGAGCAAAAAAGCGCAAAAGCCTTTATTTTTCCGCCTAACCTATCGTCACCTACTGAAAACGAGAAGCTTGCCCTATGCTTATTCGCGGTCTCGCCCTTCCACTTGCCACCTACCGTCGTCGCCGTGGTCAGGCAATGAAACTCATTGCGCAACAATGTGATCATTCCGTGCCGCTGTTACTTATTGGCTGTGACGAAAATCGCTTACGGACAACCCGACAAGATCCTTGGTTTGATTATTACAGCGGCTGCGCCGAGCCTGAATCGGCGGTGCTCATCGATCCTCATGCTCGTGGTGGACGAGACACTCTTTTTTTAAACGCAGGCGATCCCAAACGCATCGTCTGGGACGGTAAGCGCCTTGGTCCAAATGATGAAGCTCGCCGCGCACATGGCGTCCACAAAATTGCCGCGCACAGTGAACTGATCGCTCTGGTTCATGCTGCGGCAAAACGTGCTGGTCATCGAATCGCGATGCTGTCTCGTGAACGTGAGCCCGGTTTTCAGTCCGAACAATTTACTTTTTGGAAAAGAAAATTGCGTGGCATTGAGGTTATCAACGTCGAGCCGTCATTGGTGCATCAGCGTATGTACAAAGATGCCGATGAAATCGCCTGGCATCGCCGAGCGGTTGACATCACCCGTCGAGGTCTCCTCGCGACCCTGCCGCGTATTCCTAAACTTAAGATGGAGAGTGAAGTCGCTGGTGAATTAACCATGCATTATCGTAAGGTTGCCTACGGACCTTTGGCGTTTCCTCCCATCGTCGGCAGCGGCGCCGCCGGAGCGACGCTGCATTATCCGCATAACGATCAACCCTTACAAAAGGGTCGTCCCTTATTAATTGACTCTGGCGCAACCGCCGGTGGCTATTGTGCCGACGTTACTCGTACGGTGCCGCAACATGGTGCCTTTACGAATAAGCGCTTTCGCGAGGTGTATGAACTCGTGTTGCATGCTAATGCGCTTGGTCGTCAGCACGCCAAACCAGGCATAACACGCGAAGAGCTCAACAACCTTGCCTGGAAACCGATTCTTGATTCCGGTTTCATCCGCCACCACGGCCTGTGGCATCACATTGGTCTCGATGTGCACGATCCCGCAGATTATACCGTACCGTTAAAGCCCGGCATGATTATCAGTAACGAACCTGGCGTCTATTTGCCTGATGAAGGTTTTGGCGTTCGCATTGAAGACGACCTCCTCATTACCAAGGATGGTTGCGAAGAGCTCACCAAAGCCATTCCCAAGACCATTGCGGACCTGGAAGCGCTCATGCAAGGCTAAGCGGCGACCCGCGGTTGTCTGGACCAGGAGCGAACTATCCTCCGACGGTACTGCGGGAGGCGTATGGATTGGGAAGGCAAGATCGTTACCTCACACCTCACTTGTTCCGTGAGTGGCCGCACTTTGATTCCAGGCGAATGGTTTTTTTCTGCGTTGGTGATGAATGATGGCTTATTTCAGCGTTTAGACTTTAGCACCGACGCCTGGGCAACCAAAGAACCAGAAAACTTTCTGAGCTGGTGGCGGCAAAAAATTCCTCAGCCAGGGAATGATCGCAAGCCCTTTAAACTTAACGCCACAACGCTTGCTCAGCTTTTTGCAAATTTGAAGGACGCCCGTACGCGTTCACAACAGTGTTTGGCGTACATTGTTGCATTAGCATTGGTAAGAGCGCGTAAGTTTCATTTTATCGAAATTCGACAAGATGGTGATCAGCAAATTCTCGTTGTACAAGACCGTGCTGCCGGATTAGTTCATTGTATTCGCGATCCGCGTTTAGGCTCCAATGAAGAAGTCCATTTGTTACACAGCTTACTTGAGCTGACCAATAATCAGGCCGAGCCTGAATAACCGCTTTCTATCGCCTGCGCTAAAACGGCGCGATGCGGCTTTCCTTCATCCTAGAAAACGCAGTAGAGAACCATTTTACCGCCAAGCCGCAAAGAACGGAAAGGACTTACCGTAAAAATAAGAATCATCGGTTGAGTGAAACCCTTGTTCACCTCGCTTTCGAGACGAATCCTTGCGTTTCTTTGCGCCTTAGCGCCTTGGCGGTGGAAGTTTAAATTCCTACTGCGGTTATAAGTTTATTCGTAAATACGAATCGGATTAAATTGCATAAAATACGATGGCGGTTCTTTTTCGTGAAAAGCACTGCCCATGGGAATCGTATCCGGTTTATTGTTTGGTCGACGGGCAACGTTTTGCGTGTCGGGAGAAAGTGCCAAGCGATCTTCTCTTCGTTTCGGTAACAGCGTCTTAAAATTATGTCGCGGTGTAATGTCGTTGCTTATTTGATTCGGGTCAGCGCCACTATTTGCTGGTGCTGATTGGCTCATTTGGTCACGCAAGCTGCGTAAACGATCGGTGTTTACGGCATCTGGATTGTCTTGGATAATTCTGTCGAGTTCGGCTAACGTGCTGTCGTTATTTGTTAATTCACTCAGACTTGCTCCTGAAAGCGTCTGCGCTCCGCTTTCGGCAAGACTCGTTGCGGCTCCGCCGACTACACTTTCTGGCGCCAATATCGTTCCTAAAATGGACGCGCAGCCAGTTGAACAGATCAGCACACCTATCAACGCACTGATATTTATTAGCTTCATGCGGCTACTCTTCCTCTTCCAGGTCGACGGCAATGATTAAAACGTACTCACCTTCAAAGTGTCTTATCGCCTTTTGAGCCTGGCGATTTTACGGCATCATCAGCGGCTTACGTGTTGATAAAAAAAAAGACCCACAGGTTGATCTGCGGGTCTTTTTATTGGCCTAGATGGTCGGCGGCACTCAGTCCAAATTATTTTGGTGACTAATTATTTCGGTGAATAGTCGCGTCGGACGTACTTGAGCAACTGCTCTTCTTTCATGGCGCGAATTTGATATTCGCGTGATTTGTCTTGGACTGGTTCACTGCGATCGCCGGCAATTAAAATGTCTACTCCTGGGCTGAGCGTTTCGCGTACGATACCGCCGGTCTGACGAATAAACATTTCAAGGTCGGCTTTATTATGCGTTTTGAATTCACCCGATACGACGAACACCTTTGGCCGACGCGTGCTAAAGACGGGATTGCCAATATAGTCATTCTGTGACAACGGCATTTTGCGTGGATCTTTGACGCTCAGCACGCGACAGGTTGCGATTTGCGCCTGAACCTGAACGACTTCAATCATGCCTTTTTCAACGTATTGACCGCGGTCGTACTGAAAAACTTCAAACAACAAACCAGGTACCACGCGATCACTGGAACCAAGATTAATAATCACATGTGGAGAAGTTGGATTGACCTCTAACAAGCGACCTTCTGGATCTAAATCGGTCAACCAGTGAAGTTCCAGCTCAAGTAAGTCGCGAATCTTGTCCTGCAATTGACCAATTTTGGTCAACCCACGGCTTGAGTTCTCGCGATTGGCCTTGGCGGCGGCGGCTTTTTCTTTTCCCAGATTTTCAGTTTGGGTATTCAAGCGCTCTTGATCTTCATGATAAGAACTGTCTTGCTCCGTAATACGTTTCAGCACTGCTTGTAATTCGTCCTGCCGAGCGGCAACAACAGCGTCGAGTTTTTCGAATTTTTGACGAAGCGCGCTTTCGTGCTCAGCCTTCCGTGACTCGGTGTCTTTGAGAGTGGTTGCCATTACCGTACGCGTGAGCGCCCACGAGCTGTCGGTCAGGGGCTTTCCCTCAATTGGCGGTTGGTCAGCGGTAGCAATGCCCGCCAACACTTTATCGCCGACCATTAAATAACGGACCTTGGCCAGTTCCAAATCTGCACGGAACACTTCTCGTTTACGCAAGTTGACGGACTCTTCGCTACTGCGAATTTGATTGCGCAGTTGCTCGATTTCGGCGCGCAAGCTAGGCACGGTTTTACCGCTTGCACCTTCGCCACCTTCGGTCATGGCAATAATCTGATTGCGTTCATGGATCACCAGAAAGGTGAGAACCAACGTGAACACAATCAAAATAACCAAAATGCTGATGAGAATGGGAGGTACTTTCATGTCCGGCTCCTTACTGCTTTTGACCGGTTGGGAGACGGAAGAGCTGACTTTCGATCAGTTGTTCTTCGCTCAAGATGCTGATGCCGAGTCGAATCGCTTCTTCTAAGGCCTCGTCGCTATGTCCGCCAGCCACCAAGTAATCCGTGTTTACGGAAAGTTCTTCGTCGTAGCGTCCGCCGTTTTCTAAAATGAAGCGTTTCAATTCATCTTTACTGTAATGCATAAAGTCGCCGCGAACGGCAAATCCCTTGACCTTGTCCGGGCTATAAATCGGGTTGCTGATGTAGTCATTGGCCAGCAAGGGGTCATTATGGTCGACCTCTTTAAGTACCCGTGCGGTTGCGATTCGCTCTTCCACTCGTGTGACTTCAATTTCGCCTTTAAAGAAAACCTTGCCAGCACGACGGTTATAGACGGTGAATTTCGTACCTTTACGCAAATTGTTCCGCTGGCCGATGTTCAGGATCACGAAGCCGTCACTCGCTGAGGCTTGTAGCAACTGACCGTCAGGCTTGAGTATTTTCGCGTCCAGTTCGCGCTGTTGCGTCAGTTCGCGCACGCGGTCTTCAAGTAAAGAAATACGCGTTTGGTAGTCAGCGTTTTCAGTGCGGCCTTTTTTCTTTACCGCATCGATTTCTTGCGTGATCAGCTCAATCTTGGTGCGAAGATCTGCGCGACGTTTATCGAACTCACGTTCGTTGGTAAACGCTCGGGTCTCTTCAGAGGCCAATTCTGTGCGGCGCTCTTTCGCTTCTTTGAGCACATCTTGATAGGTTTTAACTTGTTTGGCTATGGCCTCAGTAATCGCCTTTACACCAAGCTGGTCTTGCGAAACTAAACGCTCTACGTCATTGATGGCCTGGGCATCGGCATCAGCCAAATTTTTGCTGAGCGTGCGACGTATGGCAATTTGGTTGTCGAGCGGCGCGATTTGACCGTCAAGTGCTCCGGCGTGTCCACGCATTTCTTTTACTTCATCGGACAACCGCGAGTGTTGTTCGATAAGCGCTGCTTTTTCCCCGTGATGGAAGAGGAACAAGCCGAAGGTCGCAGCAGTGGCCAATGAGAAGATGATCAGTAAACCGACCATCCAGCCAGGCGTACGTGCAGTTGGGTCCATGGATATTTCCCTTCAACGTCGACGTCGACCGGTCTGGGTCGCAGCGCCGGGCCACGCTAGGTGACACCTCCAACCTCACAATTCCACGAGCTGCCGACGGGTTTATTGTGTGTCAGTAGGGCGAATTCCCATGTCCTTGGCCTCACAGCGATTGAGCGGGAAGATCGAGCGAGGGCAAAATCGCGTCGCAAAAATTAGTCAAAAGGGAACTGCCGTTTGCCGAGAACGAAGTGCGCCTTCGTTCCAATTTCTACCTTCTCTAGTAGCCAATGACTCGTCTACGCCACCAGGGGATGAGACGAAGCACATTATCGGTGCGGTTTCTGTGCTTCATTTCATCTGGCTCTGCGGCGTTTCGTGTGGGTTCAATCTCATGGGACAGCCAAAGAAAAAAACCATGAACAGGAGGCGTGGAAACACGGAGATCGGAGGGGGAAGATGCTTGCCGGAAAGAATGGGCCTTTCCTCCTCTTACCTCCGCGTCGCCGCGCCTCCTGTTCGATTTTTCACGCTTTGATGAGCCCCAAAGACCGAGAAAAGACCGCACGAAATGACGCAGAGCCAAATTATTTTTATAACAGAGGAGTCGAGTAAAAGGAGGCAGCGAAAAGTTTGCCTGCTCGAAATTCGAGCGACACCGATAAGTGGCGCTTCATTAAGTTACAGGCGCTAAGATTTTTGCACCGCTACCGACCCCATATTACGCCTCCTTCGAAAACACTAACTTACTGTGAAGTAATCTTTTAGCGGATATTAGAAATCGTGTTCAGGGGCATTGGCTCGCTACGTGCAATGGGACCGCACGGTTTGCAAAGGGCTGCCTGAGCAACGCGTCGCAACTCCATTCAAAGGATTTTTCGCTATGAAGCGTCACCTTCTTACTTTCCTCGCTGCGCTGTCCTTCAGCTGCGGTTCCGCCCTTTGGGCCGAGGATCCCGCTCCCGCTGCTGCTCCGGCTCCTGCCGCATCTGCGCCCGCTCCGGCCTCTGCTGCCGAGGTCAAACCTGCCGAAGCAACTCCTGCTGCTGCTGCTGCAGAAATGACTCCAGCAGAAAAAGCCGAGAAGCACATTCGTGCGTCGAAAGAATGGTTCGGCTACACGTATAAGCCTTACGATGATGCCGACAAAAAAGCTTGGGCTGATGCCGAGGCAAAGCTCAAGGCCAAGCCTGACGATACCGATGCCAAGGCGGTTATGGACACCAAAGCAACCGCCGACGCCATCGCGTACAAGTCCAAAGACGAGAAGGAAATCGCGCCAGTGACCGCCGTTTCTAGCGGTGACAATGCTTGGATGCTGATCAGTTCCGCATTGGTTTTATTGATGACCGCTCCGGGTTTAGCGTTGTTTTACGGTGGTTTAGTCCGCAGAAAAAACGTACTTGGCACGATGATGCAGAGCTTTGCCATGGTTGGTATTGTTACGGTGATCTGGACTATTTTTGGCTTTTCTTTGGCTTTCGGTGATGGCAACTCGTTTTTCGGTAATTTCAGCCAGTATTTATTTTTGAAGGATGTTGTTTGGAGTGATACGTTGTGGGCCGGTTCACAACGCTATCCGATTAGTGGCGATTACGCTCCGACCATTAGTTTCGGTTCCTTCGCCATGTTTCAGCTGATGTTTGCCATCATTACTCCGGCACTTATTGCCGGTGCTTATGCCGAACGCATGAAATTCGCTGGCATGGTGCTTTTCAATACGCTGTGGCTCGTGCTGATTTACTGCCCGATGGCGCACATGGTTTGGGGTAAGGGTGGTTACTTTAATTGGGGCTTCGGCGCTATCGATACGGCGGCCTTTGACTTCGCCGGCGGTACGGTGGTGCACATTTCTTCTGGCATCGCGGCTTTGGTATGCGCCATCATGTTGGGCAAACGTAAAGGCTATCCAGATTCGCCAATGCCACCGCACTCGTTAGTCCTGAGCTTTATCGGAGCTTCGCTGTTGTGGGTTGGTTGGTTTGGTTTCAACGCTGGTTCGGCGTTGGGCGCGGGTGGCCTTGCGACGTTGGCTTTTGCAAACACGCAAGTTGCTACTGCGGCTGCGGCACTTTCATGGCCGCTTGCTGAATGGATTTTGCGCGGGAAACCAACGGTTTTAGGGGCTATCTCTGGCGCCGTTGCTGGATTAGTTGCCATCACTCCGGCCTGTGGTTTCGTTACTCCAGGAAGTGCACTGATCATCGGCTTCGTTGCTGGCGCTCTCTGCATGACCACCGCGAGCTATATGAAACGGGCTCTTGGTTATGACGATTCACTGGATGCCTTCGGTGTTCACTGCATCGGTGGAATCTGGGGCGCTATCGCCACCGGAATCTTCCTGAACGTTGAATCCAATCCGTGTATCGCTGCGCTCAACGATGCGCTGTATCGCAAGATTGTGATCGATCATCACTCCATGGTGTTCAATCAAATCAAAGCGGTAGGAATCACCGTCATCCTCAGCGGTATCGGTTCGGTCGTCATCTTCGCGATCGTCAAGTTCACCGTTGGTGTCCGGGTCTCGGCCGACGAAGAATCTGAAGGCCTCGACATCAGCCAGCACGGCGAAGAAGCGTACAACAGCTAACCCGCCGACCGAATCCGGGCGGGGACTGGTCCCGCCCGGACACGGATCTAGCATCCCGACCATCCACAACGAATCTCAACACTCTCAATCCTAAGGAACCATTCATGAAAATGATCGAGGCTATTATCCAGCCATCCAAGTTGGAAGCCGTCAAAGAAGCGCTTAACGAAGTCGAAGTCGTGCGCTTGACCATCAGCGATGTCCAAGGTTTTGGCCGTCAAAAAGGCCATACCGAGATCTATCGCGGTCACGAATACACCGTAAACCTGCTGCGTAAGGTCAAATTGCAGATTGCGGTCAACGACGAATTCGTTGAACCGACCGTTCAGGCCATCATCAAGGCCGGTCGTACCGGCGAAGAAGGTAAAGTCGGCGACGGCAAAATCTTCATCATGCCATTACAAGACTGCATTCGCATTCGTACCGGCGAACGCGGTCCTGAAGCGATCTAATCTCTGCCTTTGCCCCTGTTGGTCGTTGATCACCAGGGGTTATTTGTCGGTTTTTTGTGGCCTCTGCTGTCGTCCCTTTCCTTCGTCGGCGCAGCAAATGCGCAAAAATCATCCAGTTTCTCACACACCGATTCAGCGTCCTTGCCCCACCCTTCGAGGTGGCTAGCCTGC
This sequence comes from Planctomycetota bacterium, assembly GCA_043775355.1. Classification (GTDB taxonomy): domain Bacteria; phylum Planctomycetota; class UBA11346; order UBA11346; family UBA11346; genus BOG-1363. The sequence continues at coordinate 3,727 of JAYVSL010000069.1, read as the reverse complement.
CGACCCCGTTTGCACCCCCCGCGCCAAAAGCCTGCGGATTATCCCGCCTAGGAGCATTTCCATGAGCATCGAAAAAGCCCTGCAACTCGCCAAGGATCACGGCGCCAAATACATCGACATTATGTTCGGTGATTTGTTCGGCACGCTCCAGCACTTTACCATCACCGGTCATCGCCTGACGAAAGAACTGTTTGAAGACGGTTTACCATTCGACGGCAGTTCGATCCGTGGCTGGCAGGGCATTGAAAAATCAGACATGCTGATCAAGCCGGATCCAGCGACGGTGTTCGTCGATCCGTTCCGTGAACAGCCAACCATTTGTTTCTTTGGCGATGTTTATGATCCACGCACCGGTCAGCGCTACACCCGCGATGCCCGCGGTATCGCCACCAAAGCACTCGCTTATTTGAAGAGCACCGGCATCGGCGACATGGCCTACTTCGGACCAGAGCCCGAATTCTTTATCTTTGATTCGATTCGTTACTCCAGCTCGCCACAAGCGTCGTTCTATCACATCGATTCCAGCGAAGCGCCATGGAACATGGGCGTTGATGATGGCATCAACCAAGGCCACAAGATCCGCCAGAAGCAGGGCTACTTCCCCGCTACTCCGGCTGATCAGTTGATGGACCTGCGTAGTGAAATCACCACCAACATGCAGACCATGGGCATGGAAGTCGATCTTCATCACCATGAAGTCGCCAGCCCTGGACAGTGCGAAATCGGCATCAAATACGGCTCCGCCGTCACCGCTGGCGATTTAGTGCACATGTATAAATACGCAGTGAAAAACACTTCATATCAGCACGGCAAAACGGCAACGTTCATGCCCAAGCCGATGTTCTTCGACAACGGCAGCGGCATGCACAATCACATGTCGATCTGGAAGGGTGGCAAAAACACCTTCGCCGGTAACGTCTACACCAAGCTGTCGCAGAACGCCATCTGGGCGATCGGCGGCATTCTGAAGCACGGCAAGTCGATCCAAGCTTTCACCAACCCGAGCGCCAACAGCTATCGCCGCTTGGTTCCGGGCTACGAAGCCCCGGTGAATCTCGCTTACTCGGCCAACAACCGTTCGGCTTCGATTCGCATTCCACACGTTCAAGGCGACAACGCTCGTCGTTTTGAATTCCGTTGCCCAGACGCTTCGGGCAGCCCGTACTTGGTGACCGCCGCGATCCTCATGGCGGCCATCGACGGCATCAAAAATCAGATCGATCCAGGCAAGCCGATGGACAAGAACATCTACGATCTGCCACCAGAAGAACTGGCCCAGATCCCAGGCACCTGCAAGAGCCTCGAAGAGGCCCTCGACACCATGCAAGAAGACAAAGCTTGGCTGACCGCCGGCGACGTCTTCACCGAAGACATGATCGAGGCGTACGTTAGCTATAAGCGCGAAAACGAAGTCGAACCGCTCAAGCTGCGTCCGAATCCCTACGAATTCTATCTCACTTACGACTGTTAAAGAGCAGCGTACGGCCAAGTAGCCACGAAAACCCCGGAGAAATCCGGGGTTTTCTGTTTGGTCACGGCAAACGAAATACTGAAAATCTTGGGCTGATTTTCCGGCTCTTCTGTGACGGACTCCAACTCATGCCATGGCTGAAATAAAACAGCCTTAATGATGAAGCTTCGTGTTCGCTGTTCGCGTTGAAGAAATAGCGCGTTGACCGAACAATCGAAACTAGGAATACCCACGCCCGCCAAACGGCGTTTCGTTGTTCTCGTCCACCCACAGAAAGCCCTTCATGTTCTCTGCGCGTATTTTGCTCATTCCCAGTCTGATGACTTTTACCATGACTTTAATGGCCGAAGACAAGCCAGTCGTGGTTCCTCCACCGGGTAACGCCCCAATACCCATGGCGCTTGGCGCTGTTGCGCCGGCAAGTAACTGGACTTTCACCGGTCGTTTAGGCGCTTACATCGCTAACGTTTCCACCAGCAACGCTGATACGTCTCGCGACACCACCATCGCAACCGCGTCAACGTCAACCTCCTATTTGTTCACCTATGAAGGACAGGCCAATTGGAAATTAGACATGGATTCGATTGATAATTTATTGAAGGCTCGCTACGGACGCATTCGAACCAAGGGTCAAGATTGGCAAGAAAACAACGACGAAGTCCGCTACGACGGCGTTTACCGTCGCGAATTATCAAAGCCGCACTTTGTTTATCTTGGCTGGGGCGCAGAGTCGGTCTTCACAGGACCTGATCCAAAAAATGACGCCTTCGACCCTACCACTGGCAAAGGCAGCGCCGGTTATGGTCAACGCTATGACGATTTCTTGCTCGATAAAAATCATTTCGAAGCCCGCCTCGGTGTCCGTGCTCAACAAAAATGGGGGCGCAGCGTGCCGAACGGCAGCGATGGAATTGAAACCGGTATTGAAGCCTTCGCCCGTTACGAGCAGATGCTCAAGCGGGGAAATGGCGAGTACGATGTGCGTTTCTTCGGTCAATATGAAGGCTTTAGTGAATTCAACGACCTCGAACATATCACCAATCTCATCACCGCTGGCCTAGCGGTTCAGCTCAGTAAATACTTAGCCGTCGAACTCGGCCTTCGCGCTTACTACGAAACGCGTACCAAAGAGGATAACGGCACCCTCATTGGATATAATCAATGGAGCATGCGCCAAGACGCGCTCTTCGGATTAACGTACGCTTACTGATGGTATGGTTCGTAAGCTCTCGTCGCGTGCATCGCGACGAGAGCTTACCTATTCTTAGGGGCTGTCTGGAAACGGAAGAATGACATGGAGGAACGGTGACCAGGCGATTCCGAGGCTCTGCGGCGTTTCGTGTGGGTCTTTTCTTAGTCATTGGGACTGATCAAAGCGGAAGAAAATCAAACAGGAGGCGCTGAGACACGGAGATAAGAGGAGGAAAAGACGCTTTCTCTCCGGCAAGTTTCTTCCTCTCCTCCGTTCTCCGCGCCTCCTGTTCAATATTTTCTTCCTTAGTTTTCCAATGAACTTGAACCCACACGAATCGCCGCAGAGCCCAAACAATAACGACCGAAAACACCCGACGATATTTTTCATCGTGTGTTTGATTCTTGAACCAGCGGTCAGCCGTTCATCGTAAAGCCCATGACCATCTGACGGATGACGAGCGTCGTCAACTCGCGCGGCTCGGGCATGACATCGGATGGCGGCGACTCATCCCCATCGCTGCGATTGCCACCGTGCGGACCATACGACGGTGGTTTCGTGATCTGATCGACCAATCAGAAAATGCGAAGAAACCTGGCGGAAAACATCGCACCAGCAAGGAAAACGAAAACGAGATCGTGCGCTTGGCGACCGAGAATGGTTGGGGCAGTGATGCATGGGGAGCCAAGCGCATCGTGGGGGAAATGCTGAAGCTCGGCGTCGACATCGCCAAGTCGACGGTCTCGGCCATTCTGAAACGCCATGGTATTCAACCGGCTCCGCAGCGTGGTCGTGTGACGGATGGTGACCGCGCTATCGTTCATGATCCGGCCACCACGGTGGCGATCGATTTTGCCAAAGTGCTGATTCTCGACCAGGGAAGTGTTTGCCTGATGTCGGTTCTGATCGCCATTCACCTCGGCACGCGGGAAATGGAGATCGTCAATGTGGCACACGATCCCGATGGACGCATCACCGTGCAGTGCGCGAGAAATCTCACCATGGATGGCGTTGGCTTTTTCAACCGTCTGGGCATCAAAACCGTGATCATGGATCGTGATCCG
>JAYVSL010000068.1:0-10448 GCA_043775355.1 Planctomycetota bacterium | reverse complement strand
TTTAAGCAGTGATCCATCACCGCTTCGACAGCTTCAATATTGGAGTGCAGATCAGAGACGATGGCGATCATGTGCGGTAACCATCGGGCCATGAATCGGTGCATTCGCAGTACAGTCGCGCCATCATCGCGACGTTCATTCCGACGACGGTATCCCAGGCACCTTGAAGGTCGGCGACGAATCGATCGCCGGTTTCTTGAAGCGCATAAGCGCCAGCACGTCCGTCGCTTTCGCCCGAGGCAACATAGGCTTCGATGTCTGCTTGGCTCATCGGTAACATCGTCACTTTGGTCATGGCAATACGTGCGGCTTCGCTGTGCTGGCCGGTATCAATGCGCAGACAGCAATGCCCGGTGTAAACCACATGAGTGGTGCCCTGGAGTTGGCTCAACATGCGGACGGCGTCAGCGCGATCAGCAGGTTTGCCGAATATGTGTGAGCCCAGCGCGACCACGGTGTCAGCGCCGAGGACGACGATGGGGCTCGTCTTTTGTTGCTCGGCGCTCAGCACAGCTCCGGTGGCTTTTGCCCGAGCACGCTCCAGCGCCAGCACTTGAGGATTGGGGAACGACACCGTTTCTTCGTCACATGTCGAATCGACGATAGAGAACACAATGCCCGCGCGTTGCAGGAGCATGGCGCGTTGGGGACTACGACTGGCGAGGTAAAGCACGACTAAGGATAGGCCACACTCTGAAATATCGCAAGTCGGGGTTCACGGTTGTCTGTCAAGGCTCTCTGAGAAACTGTCTGGAAAGGCAGATTTAACAGGAGGACGCGGAGGCGCAGAGCCAAACTGAAGATCCAAGCATAGAAAAACCAGGCTCTTCTGTTGAATCTGGTCATCCTGCTTCTCTGCGCCTCAGCGCCCTCTTGTTCCATGCTGTGTTTCTAGACAGCTTCTGAGGCCTCTTTGTGCTCATTTTATTGATTCCATCTTGCAGGATTCGCGACTGACGCCACGACCCAGCCATGCCTACAGTCGCCGGCCCACGTTCCCGCCACCTTTTTTCTGCCGCCAAGCGGGTCATCCCTGGGGGAGTCAATTCGCCCGTGCGGGCGTTCAAACGCCTTGGCGGACAACCGCTAGTCCTGGTCAAAGGATCTGGCGCTCAGGTAGAAGACGCTGACGGGAAGTCGTACATCGACTATGTGCTCAGCTGGGGCCCGTTGCTGCATGGTCACGCTCACCCGCAGGTGGTGAAGGCGGTTCAGCGCGCCGCTGAACGTGGGTTAGGCTTTGGTGCGCCAACGCCAGCAGAAGGCGAAATGGCATCGTTGTTGTGTCGTGCTTTGCCAGGCATGGATCAAGTTCGTTTGGTCAGTTCGGGCACGGAAGCGACGATGACGGCTTTACGTTTGGCGCGCGCCGCCACCGGACGCGACCTTATCGTCAAATGCGACGGCGGGTATCATGGCCACGCGGATCATTTATTAGTCGCTGCGGGAAGCGGCTGTGCCACGCTCAATCAGCCTGATTCTACCGGTGTTCCCGCAGCCTTTGCGGCGTTGACGTTATCGGTTCCGTACAACGACCTACGCGCGACAGAAAAAGTTTTCCGTCGTCATCGTGGTCGTATCGCAGCATTCATTATCGAACCCGTCGCGGGCAATATGGGATTAGTCTTACCCGATTCCGGCTACTTGGCAGGATTGCGCAAACTCTGCACCACGCATGGCACCTTATTAATTTTTGACGAAGTCATGACCGGTTTCCGCACCGCTTGGGGCGGCTATCAACGGACCTGTGGCGTACGTCCTGATCTTACCTGTCTTGGTAAAGTGGTCGGCGGTGGATTACCGGTCGCCGCTTATGGCGGCAGTCGCCAATTAATGGCGAACATGGCGCCGCTCGGCGGTTGTTACCAAGCGGGAACTCTCAGCGGTAATCCGGTCGCGTTAGCGGCGGGCTTGGCCACGCTTAAGCTGGCATCGAAACCTAAATTTTATCAACAACAGACCATCAAGCTCACCAGTTTGCTGACCGGATTGCGCGAACTCGCAAATCGTCGTGGCATTCCGCTGCAACTGGCGCAAGCCGGTATGATGTGGGGTTTCTTTTTCAGCGATCGTCCTGTGCGATCCTATGCTGATGCCTTGGCGACGGACACGCAGCGTTGGAAGAAATTCTGTCTGACAATGTTCCGCGAAGGCGTGAATCTGGCGCCGAGTCCTTTTGAAGCCGCGTTTTGGTCCAGCGCGCATGGACCTGCTGAGATCCGTAAAACCTTGGCCGCTGCGGCCGTAGCTTTTGATTCTTGAAGCCTCAATCAACTCAGAGACGGTCTGGAACGGCAATTTTAACAGGATGACGCAGAGGCGCAGAGCCATCATAAGATCGTAAGCGAACGGAAAAGACCACGATCTTCCGTCAAATGTGATTCCCTTCTGCTCTACGTCTCTGCGCTCTCATGTTCAATCCTGTATTTCTAGACAGCTTCTCAGTGTCGTCGTGATCGAATGACCGTGCCCATTTCATTTTGGGCGTGGTCGCTAGCGTTTGCCGCCTTCTTTGCTGGGCATCGCTTTTTGATGCCTACTTTTGGAGCGCTCCCATGAGTTCAGTCGCTATTTCTCCGCTCAAAATCGCTAAATTCGGCGGCACGTCCGTGGCGACCGCGGCTCAGCTGCGCAAAATACAGGCGATCATCGACGCCGATCCGCAACGGCGCGTGATCGTCCCTTCGGCGCCTGGGAAGGCCGACGCAAAAGATACCAAGGTCACGGATTTGTTGTATTTGTGCCAACAGCTCGCGGCGCAGGGGCAACCGCTGGGATCGGTGTGGGACAATATCACGAAACGTTTCACCACCATCATCGCCGACCTGGGCTTGAAGCTCGATCTGACGCCCGTGCTGAATGACGTTCGCCAACGCATCGAACAGGGCGCCAACGCCGATTACGCCGCCAGTCGTGGCGAAGCGATTCATGGTCGCGTGTTGGCGGTGTTATTAGACGCCGAATACGTTGACGCAGCAGAAGTCATCTTCTTCGACCGATCCGGCCGCCTTGATACTAAGACCTATCAAGCGATTAAATCTCGCTGCTCCGGCCCAGGCCGCTACGTCATTCCCGGTTTTTACGGCACGGCATTTAATGGCGATATTAAAACCTTTAGTCGCGGTGGCTCTGATGTCACCGGCGCGATTGTTGCCAACGCTTTAGACGCGGTGATCTACGAAAACTGGACCGATGTTTCTGGCGTGCTGATGACCGATCCACGAGTGGTGTCGGAAGCCAAACCAATTGCAGAAATAACCTATCGGGAATTACGCGAATTGTCTTACATGGGCGCTAGTGTCCTGCATGAAGAAGCGGTTTTCCCCGTGCGTGAAAAACGCATCCCGATTAATATTCGCAACACCAATCGCCCCGAAGATCCCGGCACCCGCATTGTTGCTGAGCGCGATCCCGGACACCAAGTCGTCGTTGGCATCGCCGGAACCAAAGGATTTACCGTCATTAACCTCGAAAAGGCGATGATGAATTCCGAGGTCGGTTTCGGCCGCCGCGTGCTCGACGTGTTCGAACGCTTGGGCATTAGCTATGAACATACGCCAACCGGCATCGACACCATGTCGGTGGTGCTTTCCGATCGTCAACTGATGGACGGAAGACAAGTCAGCAAACTGGATCAAATCTTAGAAGATCTTCAGGCAACGCTGAAACCAGACGACATTAAAGTCACCACCAAAATGGCATTGGTTGCCACCGTCGGCCAAGGCATGAATCACGCCGTCGGCACGGCAGCACGGCTCTTCACCGCACTCGCCAAAGCACGAGTCAACGTCCGTATGATCGATCAAGGATCGAGCGAACAAAACATCATCGTCGGCGTCGAAGAAGAAGAACTCGCACAAGCCATTCGCGCGATCTACAACGAATTCGCCTGATTTTTTATTGTCGCGGTTAACCGCGTAGATGCGCCGTCATCAGCGCAATAAAAGGCGCATGGTCCGCAGTGGCAGCGCATTCGCGTGCGCTGTGCATGGACAACATCGGCGTTCCAACATCCGCAACCGCGATGCCCAATTGTGCCGCCGTGATCGGGCCGATGGTACTTCCGCAGCCCAAGTCGGTGCGCGCGACAAAATCCTGTAATGGAACATTCGCTGACGCGGCCAGTCGTCGTATGGTTGCTGCCGACGCGCCGGTGGTGGCGTAGCGCATGTTGTGATTGCACTTCAATACCGGACCCTGGCCAAGCTGTGGTTTATGGCGTGGTTCGTGGCGATCAGCGTAATTCGGATGCACCGCATGAGCCATGTCAGCAGAGATCATGAAACTGCCATTTAAGGCTGCTAAATAGGCACTTCGCGAAAGTCCCAGCTCTAACGCAATCCGTTCAAGCACGGTTGCCAACAGCGGCCCTTCAGCACCACTCGCACTTTGACTACCGACTTCTTCGTGATCGAAGCACGCTAATACCGGCACGGTGTCGGCATCACCTTGCACCGCATCCAACAGCGCGCGCAAACCAGCGTGGCATGAAGCCAGATTATCGAGACGTGGGGCAAAGATGAATTCGTTGTCAGCACCAGCGAGCGTGCTCGGTGTCAAATCATATAATGACAAATCATGAGCAATAATCTGATCTTCTTTCACTCCAGCAGCTTCGCCCAGTAAAGATAACAAGTGCTGTGACGGATCTTTCTTGCCCGCTAAACCCGCTAAACCCGCTAATCCCCAAATCGGCGCCATTTGTGTTTGTGGATTTAACTTCAAACCATCGTCATTGATGCGGCGATCAAGATGAATCGCCAATTGAGGAACCCGGGCCAGCGGCTGATGAATCCGCACTACGTGTTCGCGTCCGTCGCGATCATGAATGGTGCCAGCCAAACCCAGATCACGATCGAGCCACGAATTCAACAGCACGCCGCCGTAGATTTCCACGCCCAGCTGATGACATCCTTCACACGCATACGCCGCTCGTGGTTTCAAGCGCAGGTGTGGGCTATCGGTGTGCGCTCCGACCAAATGAAAGCGTCGCAATGAACGACCGCGCAGCACAAAGGCGACGACGCTGGCCTGATATTGCACGAAATAACAACCCGGCGTCAGCGCCCAATCGCTGGCTGTACGATCAAGCCGGCGAAAACCTGCCGCCGACAGCGCGGTAATTAATGCTTCAGCAGCATGTGCCGGACTTGGGGCAGAATCGATAAAACGACAGAGATCAAGCGCGGCGGTGGTATCCATATCGCCGCATGGTGCGCTGCACGACGATCCCGCAACGGGGCAGTTGTGGAAGGGAAACCGTCAACGCTGAAAGCGTCGCGCCAATTCGTCCCAGCTCAGATCGAGCGTGGTTGGTCGACCGTGCGGGCAATTTTCCAGGCCGTCAAAACGCAGCAATAAACGTGCGAGTTCCCACAGTTCATCGTGGCCAAGTTCTTGTCCTGCTTTGACCGCTGCATGGCAGGCGGCGCTGTGAGCAATGCGTTCTGACAACGATGCCGTTGCCGAACCAGCGATGGGATTGGCTGCCAGTTCGGCGAAAAAGCGCGCCCAGTTGGTGCGTTTGAGCAACACCGGATGCGCGCGAATAATGAGTTGCGTCGGGCTGACGATCTCGGCGTGAATGCCGACGGCGATCAACTCTGGCAGCATCGGCGTCACCACGGCCAATTCATGCGCCAGCATATTCACGGTGATCGGCACCAGCAGTTCCTGTCGTCCGTGTGCCGTCAAATCACTTACTGATGGATCCAGCGCCAACAGTAAAACTTTTTCGTGCAGCGCATGTTGATCAACCAAACGAATGCCGTCAGTGGTTTCGATGAGTAAATACATGCGATTGAGTTGCTGCACTCGGCGCAGGGAAAGCGCTGGAACGTGCGCAGAAGATGACGCAGAAGACGACGTAGAAGATGACGCAGAAGAAAGCGGTGCCGCTACAGGAGTTGGTGTATTTCCTGGCGCTATCGCTTGATACCGATTGGTTGGTTCAGCCGCTCGCTGCCCGGTGATAGCGGTGGTAGAAGTCACTCCAAACTCGGTGTTTCGTATGACCACAGCCGCGTTTTCCTGCGCGTTTACCGCCGGAATATAACGTTCCTGCACCACGATCGTCGGTGGCATCGGCGCGGGCCGAACGATGGTGCGTTGCACCACACCTTCAGCCGTTGGCGTAGACGACGCGGATGACGCTGGTGGCAACAGCGAAAAGCCACCCGCATTCGCACCCAGCGATTGCTGCAATGCGCCACGAATAAGCGTGAAGACTTCGCCCTCGCGACGAAAGCGCACTTCAGATTTCGTCGGATGAACATTCACGTCCACTTGACTGGGATCGATGTCGAGGTGCAAGAACACCGAGCCATGTAGGCGCGGTTCTAAAAAGCCTTTGAAGCCATCGCGCACAGCGGCCAGCAGCAATCGATCTTTGACGTAACGACCGTTGAGAAACACGAACTGCCGTTTCGACGTTGGCCGCGCTTCCTGCGGATGGGCAATAAATCCGCTCAGCTGCATGGTGTCGGCGTTCGCGTTGATCGGTAACAAACGCTCAGCCACGGTAGAGCCAAACAGCGCCCGCACGCGTGCATCCAAGGTTTCTTTGGCGGGCTGGTCGATGACCGCGCGGCCCTGAATTTCCAAGCGAAAAGCGACTTGCGGATGGCTCAGCGCCAGGCGCATGACCTGATCGGTGACGTGTCCGGTTTCAGCGGCTTCGCTTTTTAAAAATTTCAAACGCGCGGGAACATTCCAAAATAAATTACGTACCGTCACGCGACTGCCCACCGACATGGCACACGGTCCGTTGCTGACCTGGGTTCCTCCGTTCAGTTTCAATTCATGACCTTGAGCAGCGCCATGCGGGCGACTGGCGATGGTGAATTCGCTGACTCCAGCAATCGATGGCAGCGCCTCCCCACGAAAGCCGAGCGTGGCAATGCGGAACAAATCATCAGCGTCCACCAGCTTGCTGGTGGCATGGCGCGAAACGGCCAACGGCAAATCTTCGGGCCGCATACCATGACCGTTGTCTTCGACTTCGACTAAGCGTCGCCCGCCATCTTCAAGGCGAATGACGATGCGCGTCGCGCCAGCATCCAGGGCGTTTTCAGCTAATTCTTTCACCACCGCAGCGGGACGCTCGACCACTTCGCCAGCGGCGATCTGGTTGGCAATCGCATCGGTTAACTGACGAATAATGGGCGGCGTTTCAGGCATGGCCGCACGCTAACGCTGATCGACCAATTGGAACGCCGGTCTGGTGGCGGTACGTCGCCCGCAACGGCAGCGCGTCAGGCTCATCGCCACTGCCCGGAAAAAACGCAAGGTATCGAACAGCGGATGGACTCCAGAAACCTTGTCGTTGTAAATGACGCGAATCGGAACTTCGACCACGCGATGTCCAGCGCGCGCGACCAAAATGCACATCTCCGTTTCAAGATCGTATTTGTGTCCCGCCAGTGGCAGCGACAGCAGCAAACGGGGATCGCACATGCGGTAACCGCTTTGGCTATCGCGGATGCGTCGCCCGGCAGCAAGTGTCACCAATAAACTGCTGAGTCGATTGAGGCAGCGACGATGCAGCGGTTGGCGTCCCAGATCGAGCATGCGTTTGCCAATCACCAGATCGGCACCGCGCAGCGCAGCAGCGATCAGACGGTTCGCCTCCGCAGGATCGTGTTGGCCGTCGCCGTCTAACAGCAAAATGCGCTGGTACCCTTTTTCCACCGCGTGACGACAACCAGCAATAATCGCCGTTCCTTTACCGCCGTTGCTGCGGCGCAGCACTTCGGCTCCGGCGTCGCGCGCAATCTCAGCGGTGCGATCGTGGCTGCCGTCGTCGACCACCAGCACGGGCAGGCCTTGCCCGATCAAATGACGAATCACCGGAGCAATACGCGTCGCTTCATTGTAAGCCGGAATCACCGCCAACAGCGCCCGTGGCAGCTCGTCAGCAGCAAAAAAAGAACGCCTCGTCGCCATCATGGTCGGCGCATGGTAGACCGACCACCATCATTGCCAGTCGCCATCCCCAGCAGCCTTAGCGCGTCGTCCAGGGAGCTTTATTCGGGCAACGGCTGATCTTTGGTTTCCGGGCAGAACCAAATCACGATCATGCCAACGAGGTAGATCAGGCTGATAATCGCGCAGGTTTGGGCCATGCCGCCAAACCACACTGGCTTCATGCCAAAAGTCAGAATCACCGTTGCGGTGATGAGTCGTCCGGCGTTGAAAGCGAATCCTTGCGCGGTGGCGCGCAAACGCGTGGGAAATAATTCAGGAAGATAAAGCGGTAACCAACCATAGAAGCTCGCGGTCACCGCACCGACGACAAAAGTCAGAGCGAAGAATGACGCACCATACGCTGGCGTGAACCAGAATAACCACGAACAAAAGCTCAGCGAGGCCACCGCCATCAGAAAGTAACTCATGCGGCGAGTCAGAAACAGCGCCAGGAAACTCACCAAAATACAGCCAACGACGGAACCGGTAGCCGACCAAATTTGGGTATATTGCCGTGAATTTACGGCATCTTTGCTCAGATCAAAAGCAAGCGAGGGCAGATTCTGAACCGAACCCCAGGTACCAAGCAGCGCGATGGCCGCCAAGGCGGTGCCCAGTAAAACCATGCGTCGCTGTTGTCCGCGAAAGAGTTCCATCAAGCGCACCGGAGCCGAAGTCGTGGACGCGTGTTTCCATTTTTCTGATTCAGGGACGAATAAACGAATAAAAAAAGTCAAGAATGCAGGTAACGCACCAAGCATCATCAACAGTCGCCAGCCACCGTTGTCCGTGGCTTGCTTCACCAAGCTGTCAGCAAGCCCAAGCGCTGCCAATCCAGCACCGAGCTGACCAATAGAAAGCCCAGCAACGGCGATCAGCGCCATGCCGATATTCGCAGCCGCACCGATGATCCCGGCCAACAACCATCGTTTATCTGATGGCCAGACTTCCATCACCAAGGCAACGCCTAACGCCCATTCGCCACCCATTCCCAGCGCCGAAAAGAAACGCAAACAGACTAACTGATCGACGCTTTGCGCCAGACCGCAAAGACCCGAAAAGATCGAATACACCAGCACGCACCACGTCATCGCGCGCACGCGACCGAAGCGATCACCCAGCCAGCCGAACAAGGCTCCACCGCAAGCCGCGCCAATCAAAAACGCCGCGACCACCCACGCATGGCTGGTGTCGTACAACGCTGGATTGGCATCCAGCACCGCTTTGCCACCGACCAATTCCTGGATCCCCGGCTTCGCAATCAGCGGATATAAACCCATCTCCACACCATCGAACAACCAACCCATAAACGCCGCTAGCAAAGCCATCCACCGTCCAGTCGCAGTGGCGGGCGAAATTTTCGGTGCGGTCATAGGCGTTGAGGACATCAGTGCGACTCGCGATGAAAGAGAATAAGTTCGTGTGAAACCGTGGCTTGCAGGCTCCTGCAAATAGGGCCGCCAAGCATTTTGGCCAGAGCAACCTGGAACCGCCATCGATCAGCCACAAGACCAGTCCTGGGACCGCCGGCTGCCAGCCGGCCAGGGGCAATTAAAGGGGCAATCGACCGGCGGCAGCCGGCAAGTCCTGGGACCGCCGGCTGCCAGCCGGCACGGGGCAATTGAAGGGGCAATTCAGTGGTCGAAGTACGACGATTAATAAAACCAAGAAAATTGCCCCTAGCCGAAATTGCCCCTAGCCGGCTGGCAGCCGGCGGTCCCAGGATTTTTTCGAGATTGCCCCTTGCCGGCTGGCAGCCGGCGGTCCCAGGACTTGCCGGCGATCCACCACGTCTTTCGGCCACCACCCGGCCGCTTACCCGGACGCGATTCGGCGAGCGCTGCTGAATTGCCAATCGACAGCTTGCGAGACCAGGCCTGCTTTTACCGGGTTGTCATGAATATAATCGATAGTGGCACGCAAATGCGTTTCATCACGGATGAAGCGATCCCAATATTCACGCTGCCACCGTTGGCCACTTGGCTCAGCCGGTAAAAGTAACCGGTTCATCTTAGTGGCAGTGTACGATTTCCACGAATGGACGATATCGCTCAGCTCGATGTCGGCAGAAGGCTCAATAAGCACATGAACATGATTTGGCATGACCACCCAAGCCAACAGTCGGTAATGCACATGATCGAAGTGTAACAAATTTTCTTCAACGATGCCGGCACAGTCGTAGCGCCGCAGAACACACGAACCATAACCAGCATCAAGAAAAGTATCGATGCGCGCACGCCGCCTGGGATCTTCCTCATTCGTCAAACATTCTCGGTCTAACCGCAGAACAACCGCACGTGGAAGACTATCCGCCAAACGATAAGTAACGAATTGCTGACGCGACACCCCATCGCAGTGCGGCAAATAACCACGCGAATACCAAACCGGCAACATGTCAGCAGAAGAATCCCAAACCGCTAAAGAATCAAGCACAGATAAAAGCCACCGTTACCCAAGTCCTGGGACCGCCGGCTGCCAGCCGG
>JAYVSL010000067.1:0-36723 GCA_043775355.1 Planctomycetota bacterium | reverse complement strand
GAAGATTTTTGGGACATCGCCCCAAACTACACAAGTCCTGACGCGTTAACAGCTTCTATATTTCCACGGCAGGCGGGGGGGTAATGCAATCGCCCTGCTTGCACCATGACCTCACCTTGCGGTTAACACAAAGCTGAGGTAAGAATCAACACTGCTTTGCGCAGGCCCCGTTTTTCATCGCTCTTACTCACCTTGTTCAACTCTTTCGCTCGTCATAGGGAGCCACTCATGCCCAAAAACGTTCTCGTCGTCGATGATTCCGCCATGATGCGGAAAATCGTTATTAAAAACCTCAAAGAATCTGGCTTTGACGTCACCATTGTTGAAGCAAGTGACGGTCGAGAAGGGTTAGATAAGTTTGCTGCTGGCGGCATCGATCTGGTCCTGTCCGACTGGAACATGCCCAACATGGATGGGCTGACGATGGTCAAAGAAATTCGCAAACTCGATCCCGAAAAAAAGGTGCCCATTATCATGGTCACCACCGAAGGCAGCGCGGACAAAGTGAAAGACGCGGTCTTGGCTGGAGCCAATAATTATTTGGCTAAGCCATTCACGCCAGAGCGCTTCAAAGAAAAACTGAGTAAGATCCTCGGTTGAGTTCCTTACTTTTCGGAGCTTACCATGACTGAAACTATTTTGGTTGTCGACGACGAACCTTCCATTCGTCATGCGATTGTCCGCGCTTTCAGCGGCCTGATCGTGCGCGAGGCGGAAAACGCTGAGCAAGCTTTGGCAATGGTACGTGACGCGTATCCCGACTTGGTGTTGCTTGATCATGGCCTGCCCGATGGCAATGGCCTGGACGTCGCGGCAAAGATCCGGGGCATTGATCCGGAATTGCCCGTCGTGTTGTTGACCGGTCATGGCAGTGTCGATTTGGCGGTGGATGCACTCAAACAAGGCATCGTCGATTTCATCGAAAAACCGTTCAAGCTCGAACGCTTACGCACGACGGTCAATCATCTGTTAGAAAAACAGCGGCTTGGCCGTCAGGTTGCGCGGTTGTCGGGTAAAGCATCCGGTCGTCATTCGTTGGTCGCGCACGGCGTGGCGATGAAACGCGTGATGGGATTGGTGAAACGCGTGGCCGCCGTGCCGTCAACCACCGTGCTGATCCAGGGTGAAAGCGGCGTTGGCAAGGAATTAGTCGCGCGCGCCATTCACGAACGTTCAGCCCGCGCCGAAAAGCAATTTGTTGCCATCAACTGCGCCGCGTTGTCCGAAAATTTATTGGAAGCGGAATTGTTCGGCTACGAGAAAGGTGCGTTTACTGGCGCTGACAGCAAGGGCAAAGCAGGATTATTTGAGCTTGCCGATGGCGGCACCATTTTCCTCGACGAAGTTGGCGAAATGCCGCTGCAATTGCAGACCAAACTTTTGCGCGTGCTGCAAGAACGTCGCTTTCGCCGGGTCGGTGGTTTGGTTGACGTGGTGGTTGATGTGCGCGTCGTTGCCGCGACCAACCGTGATCTGCGCCAAGAAGTCGCCGCCGGACGCTTTCGTCAGGATCTTTATTTCCGCTTACGCGTGGTGCCGATTCAGGTTCCTGCACTCCGTGATCGCGCGGAAGATATTCTGCCATTGGGCGATCATTTGCTCAAACGTCTGGCGCCAGAGCTTGGTCGTCCGGGCATGACGTTTAGCGTTGCCGCGCGCACCGCCATGGCTGCTTATGCATGGCCTGGTAATGTGCGTGAATTAGCCAATGCGGTTGAGCGTGCGGTGATTACCGCTGAAAGCGACGAAATCGCGGTGGTCGATTTATGCATGGACGAAGAAGTGTTCACGGCACCGCCCGCGCCGATGATGATGTCATCGTTTGCTCCATCGCCGGCGTCACCCGCGTCACCAGAAGTACACGTTTTGCCCAAGGGAGCCTTGCTCATTCCAGCAGGCGAACGAAATCTTGCGCGCATCGAGGCGATGTTGGTGCGCGCGGCATTGGATGAAACCGGTGGTCAAAAAAGTCGTGCGGCCGAGCTGCTCGGCATCAATCGTACGACGCTGTATAATAAATTACGTGAACTCGATCCTGCTCAGGCGGAACACGACGAAGTCGTTGCTGAGAGCGTCTGATGACCGCCAGTTACTCTGCTACTCGCACAGACGCACACGTTGGTGAAGCCGATAGCATGAACGCGGAACAGTTGCTGGCAGAAATTGAGCGTTTACGTCCATTGGCTGAAATGGGCCGCATGGCCGCCACGGTCGCGCATGAGATTCGCAATCCGTTGGCGGGCATTAGCGCTAATGCTGAATTGCTGCGCGAAGCGGTGCCGAGCGGACCCGACAGTGAAAGTGTTGATATTATTTTAGCTGAGGTCGATCGCCTTGGCCATCTGGTTACTGACTTATTGTATTACAGCCGTGAACGCGAAGCGGACCTGCGTCCGATTGATTTACCGTGGCTGGCTAGAACCACCTGCGAACTGTCACAGGTCGAAGCCGAACGCGCGGGAGTCGAATTGGTTTGGAGTGGTCGCGGACGCGCCATCGGCGATACCGACCTCAGCCGCCAAGCGCTGCTCAATGTCATTCGCAACGCCGTGCAAGCCTGTCGCGAAGGCGGTCGGGTCGCGCTGATGATTGTTGATGGCGGCATTACCGTGCAGGACACCGGCTGTGGCGTGCCCGAGATTCTCCGCGAGCGTTTGTTTGAACCCTTCATCACGGGGCGAACGCGCGGCCTGGGCTTAGGCGCCACCGTCGCTCGTCGTTGCCAACGTCGTCAGCGTGGCGAATTGGCGCTGATCGATACCGGTCCATCGGGGAGCAGCTTTGCGCTGAATTGGCCGACGAATTGATGATTTTTTGCGCGCTGTGGTCGGTTGATGGTGCGTCAGCCTGCGATTCGTTCGACCGCTAGTCTCACCACTTCGAATCCTTTAAAAACCAGGGTTGTGCGTTGAATGGTGGGCCGTTAATGACGGCGAACCTGACGCAGCTGGATGACGGTTGGCTGGTTCGCTTTCAAAACGATCTTTTTCACCGACATGATGTGGCGACGTCCGTCATAGACCTGAGGAGCGTTCGTGGTCGACCAACCCCCAACTGATCTACCCGTTGATCAACCTACCCCGGTTGAAGCGAAACTTCGTACTCGTGATGACGTGGTGAAGGCGGCATTTCAATATCGTGACGCCTTGCTGAGCTATTCATTTGCCATGCTGCGCAGTTGGCCGTTGGCAGAAGACGTGGTTCAAGAGGCTTACTTGGTAGTGATGAATAAATGGCAGGACCTAAAAGATGACGCCGGGATTTTTTTGTGGGTGCGGCAAATTGTGCACTTCAAAACCTTGGAGGCGATTCGCAGTCGTGGACGCGAAACAGTAACGCCGGATCAAGATTTACTCGATCTGGTTGAGCAGGCGGTGAAGGAAAATCTGGGCGATCATCAGGCCGAACGGCAGCGCGTGATGAGTACCTCGCTGCGTGATTGCATGTCCCGTCTGAATGCCTTCAACATTGACTTATTGGCCGGTTTTTACTGGAAACAAGAATCATGTGAAGCATTGGCCGACCGACATGGTCGCTCAGTAAATGCCATCCGTCTGATGCTGTCTCGCTTGCGCGATAAACTGCGCACTTGTTTGAGTAAGCGATTGGAAGCGGAAGGAATACGCCCATGAACGATGCGCTTTTTGAAGATTATCTGGCGGATCGCTTGAGTGCGGCCGACGTGGTGCGAATGAAGCAGCTATTGGCAAGTGATCGTGACGCTCGTGCTCGTTTCGTTGAGGTGTTGCTGGAATGGGAATTATTGTCAGAGACGGCGCGCCAGCTGACGACCAACAGTTGCCCAGTGGTTGATATAAACAGTTCACATCGCGAGGCGGGCAAACGCCAACGTCCGCCCTTACGAATTGCACCGACTCGGCCACGGACGCGCCATGTACTTACTAAGTTGATCCCGCTGGGAGCGCTGGCGGCATCGTTTATGGTGGCTTTGTGGGTGGTTCGTCCAGCCAATGAGTCGAAGCCACTTGGCAATGTGAGCGCTGCCACCGCTGGGGTCACGATTCAACGCGGAACCATCACCCTGATTGCCAAGGCCGGCAGCGCCGTGTTGCCCGGTGACCATGTCCGGGTGGCAGATGGTGCCCAGGCCCGCATGGAATACGAAGATCATACGGTGCTGTCATTCGATCAACGCACCGATGCGCAGATATTGGCAGATGGCTCGCCCGCCGTCAGCGTCGGTAAGCGCGTTGCGCTCATTTGGGGTCGGGTGACCGCAGAAGTTGCTAAACAACCGGTTGGGCGCCCGATGATTTTTACGACACCGAACGCGCAAGCGACGGTCATCGGCACGGTGCTGAGTTTAGGATACACTCCGACTTCAAGCGTCACGCTTCTGGAAGTAGAAGAAGGCAAGGTTGGTATTGCCGCTATTTCTGATGTTTCTGGAGCAGTCAATCGTGCGTCACCGGTTGAAATTTCCTCCGGAAAATTTGCCATGGTGAATGGAAGTGCGGAAATCATTGCCGGGGCAATCAGTAAGCCGGTTGAAGTGGCAGCCGTTATTCCTTCCGCAGTTATCCCTTCCGCAGATGTTTCTTCAACGGCGGTCAAATCAGCCAAGAGCGAAGAAAAAACGTATCGCGCAGGTTTGCGTGAAATGTACTACGTGGGGAGTAATCTGAATACTCCGGTATTAAATAACATCGTACACGAAATACATTATGATCTGGGATTGGATAATCAGCCGCAGGATCAACGCCTAAGTGATTTCGTGGTGATTTGGACCGGTTACCTTCAGCCGCTCTACAGTGAAAAATATTTACTGACCCTGCGTAGCGATGCGAGTGCGCGTGTATTCATCGATAATAATCTGGTGATCGATTCATCGGGCACCAATCAAATTTCGGATCATCAAGGTACGCTGACCCTTGACGCGGGTAAGCGCTATCCCCTGCGCGTGGAATATAAACAGCCTAATTCCGGAAAATTGATCAAACTGGATTGGGTAAGTAAGAGCCAATCTCCCGAGACCATTCCGGTGGCATGTCTCTCAACGGATCCCTGAAGTGGATAAAGCGGGGGGATGAATAGTTCTTCCTCGCATGAATCCTAAAAGGCTTTCGAGATGATCTCACGCGGGAGGCAAGGAGACGCGAAGGATCCCTCAAAAGCTGACTCGCCGGGACGTGGCGTGGCATTCACCTGATGAATGATCGCCTGTTATTACGATTTAATGGACATTCTCCGCGTCTTCGCGCCTCCGCGTGTGTCTATCGCTGGTTTATGGTGAATTTCAAAATCGATCTTGAGGCTATTCAAAAACAACAACCGCCGGTCGTGGGACCGGCGGTTGGGGTGGAAGGCGTTATCGAATTGACCGGAGCGCGGCCGTGAGGCGTCATCCAGGAACAGCAGGACTTTAAGCCAATATGAGTAGGCGGTATGGGTCTCCCAGCGCCCTGGTGATGTGCGTCCGGTGGGTCCGACGTATTCTTCCGCTAAGACGATACCTCACGAATTTGTTAGCCGTCAAGGAAACCTTATACGCGTTTTAGGAGCGCGATTTATGGTCCGCCGAAGCGGCTTTTCGGTTTGGCTTCGGTGGTGGGTTTTTCACCGACGGGTTTTTCACCTACCGGCTTAGCTTCGGCGGTGGGCGTTTGCGCCGGTTTCCCGGTGGCGGCTTCGAGTTGTTTTTTCAACTCGGGCAGGGCGGCTTTCGCTTTTTCAATCGATACTTTTAATCGAGCTAACGAATCTTCAGAGGTCGCCAGTTCCCTTTTCCATTTTTGCTGAGAACCGCTGGCTTTGCTAAAATCATTGGCGGCTTGTTGCAGAGATGCCTGGTCGTTATTGGTTTGTTGTTGTTTGCGGTTGTTTTGGTTCTGGTTTGCTGCTGCAGCGGCTTCGATGCTTTTTTCTAATTGATCTCTGCGGCTTTGAGCGCCTTGGGCATCGGCTTGCGCTTTGGCGAGTTCGGATTTGGCATTATCGCGTTTCTCGGTGGCCTCAGTAAGTTTTTTATCGCCCGATTTAATGATCCATTCGGCGTCTTTTACTTGCTGATCAAGTCGGGTGTTGGCGTTGGCCTTGATGAGTTGATCTTTGGCAGCGGCGGCATCTTGCTTGGTCATGACCTTATCGCCAAATTTTACCAATCCGGTGTTCGCAAGATGTTCGTCTTCGTTCACCCAGGCGTCGTTGACTTTGGTGAAACCAAGATCGCCATACAACTTAGCAACGATAGGGCTGCTAGAATCTTCGGCCTCAGCAAGTTTGGTATGGACGAGCGCCTGCTCTACCAGAGCGCGGTCGACACACCAACGAGCGAGTGAGCCTTGCTCAAATACGGAAGTACCCGCTGTCGCACGACGAGCAGCATATTGTTCAGTGATTGATGGAACCTCGGTGCGCTTCGTGATAGAATTTTTCGGTATGATGATCGCGGTGACCGTTGGCTTGTGATGAAGTAAGAGCGTGCGCTTTAATTCGATGGTCGTTGCGGTTTCTTCGCCAACCTCGCCAGTAATGATGTCGCCGTTGGTGACGCGGACTTCAACCGTGGCAGCCGCAAGTGCGGCGTGGGCCACAGTGGCAGTCAAAAAGAGAGCAAAGGTAGGAATAAATCCACGCATGGGAGAGCGTCCTTGGGACAGGGTCAGGCGATCAGTGAATGATACCACCATACCGAACGAGGCGTTGAGCCAGCTTGAGCGTAGGTTTCAGTAGCGCCATATTCGATAGTGGGCAAATGATAGTGATAGTGGGGAGTCGCGCAGAGGGAATGGGCGAACACAAACAAAAGACTGCGCTAGCAACCAGAGATGCGGGAACTTGTGCGATCATGAGGGTAACGATGTCGCTTACCAGGGAAGAGCTTGTCGATTTCTCCCACAGACCTGGATCATAGACTAAGCCGCTGCTTACGTGATCGGGGCGGACTTTGGCGACTTTGGCGTGTAATGAGCAATGCATTCGCTGAGAGGAACAACAGAGATACTCGCGAGGCAATTCAGGAGTCCGCTCATCGGTTTAACAAAGGGCCTCTGCCCGCCTCATGGCGATTCGATTTTTTTCGTCGTCGAGCAGGATTGCTTTACAACGTCGTCTCTAGTTTTAGGTATTCATGACATGGAGACATCCCTGTGATCAATGTTCCCGTTGCTCGGCATAAAGCGCTTCTGGTATTTTCGGCTATTTTCCCCAGCCTGATCTGCCTTCTCGTTATTTTTTCCAGCCTGAAAAATGCTGCTGCTGTCGAACCGGCGGGCGAGGTGCGTTTTAATCGCGATATCCGTCCAATTTTGGCCGAAGCGTGTTTTCATTGTCACGGTCCCGATCCGGCAAGTCGCAAGGCGAAAATGCGCTTTGACCGTGAAGAAGACTTTTTTTCTAAGCACGAAAAAGGGCAGGTGGTCGTCAAGGGCAAGCCGCTCGAAAGCTTGCTCTATCAACGTATTATAACCACCGATCAAGAGGATATCATGCCGCCGCCGGACGCGCATGTGCAATTGAAGCCGGAGCAGAAAGAACTGTTTCGCCGCTGGATTGAACAAGGCGCGTCGTGGCAAAAGCATTGGTCATTCATCGCTCCTGAGCGTCCGGTGGAGCCCAAATTGGCGAACCCGAAATGGGTACGCAATCCGATCGACCAATACGTGCTCGCTGCCCTTGAGGCAGCCAAGCTGCAACCGGCACCCGAAGCCGATCGTGCCACACTGGCTCGACGATTGAGTTTAGATCTGACCGGTTTGCCGCCGACGCCAGCACAGGTCGACGCGTTCGTCGCTGACAAGCGCGCTGACGCTTACGAAAAGCTGGTCGACCAACTGATCGCCAGCCCGCATTACGGCGAGCATCGTGCGCGGTATTGGCTTGATGCGGCGCGCTATGCTGACACCAACGGCATGCATTTTGATAATTACCGTGAAATCTGGCCGTATCGCGATTGGGTGATCAATGCATTCAATACCAACCAGAAATTTGATAAATTTACCATCGAACAGATCGCTGGCGACTTGCTGCCTAATCCCACCATCGCGCAAAAAATCGCCACGGGTTTTCATCGTTGTAATATGACGACGGGTGAAGGCGGTACGATTGATGAAGAGAATTTGGTGAGCTATGCGCGCGATCGAGTGGAGACGACCTCGTGGGTGTGGCTGGGCCTGACTGCCAACTGCGCGGTATGCCACGATCATAAGTTTGACCCGATTTCCCAGCGCGACTTTTATGCGATGAGTGCTTTTTTTCGCAATACCAGTCAGCCTGCGCTGGATGGCAATGCCAAGGATTCGCCGCCAGTATTACGCATACCCAAAGAAAAGGATCGTAAACGACTTGAAGCACTTTCTTCCGAAACCGAAGTCGCCAAGAAAAATTTTGAGCATGCGCAGCAAGAAGCTCGCGGTCGTTTCGACAAGTGGTTGAAAGATGCGACGGCTGCGAGTTGGGACCATGAGTTGGCCAAAGATAAGGCACCCGATCAGCGGCTGCCATTAGTCGGGCCAGCGGCAGAGACGGCCCTCAATGGCATGGCGGGGACTCAGGCCTTGGTGGCAAAATCAGCAAAACCAGTCGTATGGGATGAGAGCGGGCCCTTTGGTCCAGCGGTCAAAGTGGATGGCGAAATGGCGATTACTTATCCATCCGAAGTGGGCGACTTTGAAAAAGATAAGCCCTATTCAGTCAGTTGCTGGTTGAAGGTGGGGAAAGACACCGCGAACGGCGCCATTTTTGGGCGCATGGACAATGAAGATGGATTTCGTGGTTGGGATCTTTTTTTACAGGGGGAGCAATTTGCGACCCATTTGATTCATCGTTGGGACGAGGATGCGTTGAAAGTTCATACCAAGGACAACACCGTTAGGCGTGATGTCTGGCAGCATGTGTGCATAACGCATGATGGATCGGCCAAACCAAAGGGACTGAAAATCTATGTCGATGGCAAACTCATGGGCGTCGACGCTGAGACGCAAACTATCAAGCTCATGGGTACCACCCATACCACGGCGCCGTTTAAACTTGCTGGCCGTAAATCGAGTGATTTGACCAAGAATGTAGCACTTCAGCAGGTGCAGTTCTATCATCGGGCTATCACTGGCGATGAAGTTGCTCGTCAAGCGGCTTCGTCCACGGCCCGTACGTTACTCGCAACGGCACCAGACAAGCGCGATAAAAAGGCTGCCGACAAGTTGTACGAATTCATGAAAGGTGCCGACCAGCCATTGTCCGAGGCGAAAGCCAAATTGAGCGAACTGGAAGCGGAAGCCCAATCTATCAATAACCGTTCTCCGGTTGCTCATATTCAGGATCAAAATGGCAAAGCGATGGCGCATATTCTGATGCGCGGTGCCTATGACAAACGCGGCGATGAGGTCGAACCGGCTGTTTTCCACGCACTGCATCAACAGCCGGCGAATGCGCCGAAGAATCGTTTGGGTCTCGCACAGTGGCTGGTTGCGCCCGACAATGGCTTGACCGCACGGGTGACCATCAACCGTGTGTGGCAAGAATTTTTTGGTACCGGCATCGTCAAGAGCAGTGAAGACTTCGGCATCATGGGCGATGCTCCGTCAAACCCGGCATTACTCGATTGGTTAGCAGTGGAATTCCGTTCCGACTGGGATTATCAGCGGATGATAAAATTGATCGTCACCTCGGCGACGTATCGTCAGGCGGCGATTGCCACGCCAGAGAAAATCGAAAAAGATCCAGCCAATCATCTGTTGTCACGTGGTCCGCGTTTTCGCATGGACGCAGAAGTCATTCGCGATTACGCGCTGAGCGTCAGTGGCTTGTTGGTCCCAACCATTGGCGGCGCCAGCGTGAAGCCGTATCAGCCCCCAGGCGTGTGGGACGCGGTGGGCATGCGTGAAAGCAACACCAAGATATACAAGCAAGATACAGGCTCAGCACTGTATCGCCGCAGCATGTATTCCTTCTGGAAGCGCATGGCCCCACCAGCCTCGTTGGAAATTCTTAACGCAACCAATCGCGAGACCGCATGTTTGCGACGCGAACGAACCAATACACCGCTGCAAGCGTTGGTCACCCTCAACGATCCACAGTACGTCGAAGCAGCGCGCGTGCTGGCTGAGCAAATTTTGAAACTGCCAGCAGATAAACAGGTGGCCGAAGCCGGTCACCGGACATTGTTGCGGTCATTTACTAAGGCGGAATTGCCCGTGATGCAGGACAGCTATGCCAAGTTGCGAGCGCACTACGGTACTCGTGCCGATGACGTCAAAGCGTTGCTCACCGTCGGTGAACAGAAAGCCGATGCCAGTTTGCCGTCAGCAGATCTCGCTGCCATGACCATGTTATGTAATGAACTTCTGAACCTTGATGAGGCGTTAAACAAATGAACTCCACCAATCGCGTAACTCATCTTCATCCGCTCGCAGAGTGGCGTGCTTTGCAAACCCGTCGTGCGCTGCTTGGGCGCGGCATGGGCGTGCTTGGCGGTGCCGCACTGGCATCCTTGATGGGATCATCTGGCGGCAGCTTGCTGGCGGGCGAGCCCGGTGCAGCGCACGTTGCTCCTGGTCCACATTTTAAGCCAAAAGCGAAGCAGGTGATTTATCTGCACATGGTCGGCGGACCGTCGCAGATGGACTTATTTGACCACAAGCCTGGGATGCAGGAATGGTACGATAAAGATTTACCTCCAGATATTCGCGCTGGTCAGCGTCTGACGACGATGACTTCTGGGCAGACGCGATTCCCAATTGCCCCGTCGAAGTACAGCTTTACTCGACGTGGCCAATGCGGCATGTGGATGAACGACATGTTGCCGCATTTAGGCAAAGTCGCCGACGATATTTGCTGGATGCGCTCGCTGAACACCGAAGCCATCAATCACGAACCCGCAATGAGTCAGATGCAGACCGGCAATCAAGTGACCGGGCGTCCGTGCTTGGGCGCGTGGGCATCGTATGGACTGGGCTCGCTCAATGAGAACCTGCCGACGTTTGTGGTAATGGTGGCCACACCGTCCAATCGTGAACAAGAACAGGCGATTTCCGGCCGCGTATGGTCGTCGGGCTATCTTCCTGGCATCCACGCTGGCGTCTCGTTTCGCGCCCAAGGCGACCCCATTCTGTTCATCAATAACCCGCCAGGGGTCAGCGGTGAAGCACGGCGCATCACGCTGGATGGCATTGGCAAAATGAACCAGATCACCGCCAAACAATTTGGTGATCCAGAAACGCTGACGCGCATGGGCCAATACGAAATGGCGTATCGCATGCAGTCCAGCGTGCCGGAATTAACCGCCATCGACAAGGAACCCGCTAGCACTTACCAGCTCTATGGTGACGACGCCAAAAAGCCCGGCACCTTTGCTAACTCCGCCTTGATGGCGCGCAGGTTGGTCGAGCGCGGCGTTCGTTTCGTGCAAATCTATCACAACAATTGGGATCATCACGCCAACGTCGGCGGACGCATGCCCAGCCAGTGTAAGGATATTGACCAAGCCTGCGGCGGTTTGATCACCGATCTCAAGCAACGGGGAATGTTGGACGACACCTTGGTCATCTGGGGCGGCGAATTTGGTCGCACCATTTATTCGCAAGGCGGTTTGACGAAAGACAATTACGGACGTGACCATCACCCGCGTTGCTTCACCATGTGGATGGCAGGCGGCGGAGCGAAGGCCGGCCTCATCTACGGTGAAACCGACGATTTCAGCTACAACATCATTAAAGACCCGATCCATATTCGTGACTTCCACGCCACCATTTTGAATCAACTCGGTTTCGATCATGAACGTCTGTCGTATCGCTATCAGGGGCTCGACGCACGTTTGACGGGCGTTGAAAAAGCCTCGGTTGTTAAAGCATTGTTGGCGTGAAGAGCGAGCGCATGAACCAGGAAGAGTAGAGCCGCATCAATCGACTGAGAAAATGCCAGAGCGCCTGAGAAGGCAGTCTGGAAATTTTAACAGGAGGGCGCAGAGGCGCAGAGGAAAAAGGATCCGCGAATTCGTCAGTACGTTCGGGTCCTTCTCTTTTGACTTCTCACCCGATCACCCTCTGTGCCTCTGCGTCCTCCTGTTAAAAATGCATTTCATACCGTCTTTGACGCGATCCTTATGAAGCTCATAGGCCGTATCATTTTCGTAGAATTCCGAGCGGCCCCAGCTGCTGATGTGCTGGGCGATACACGTTTTTGCGTGACTCTCTCCGTGCTCGTTCGCAAGGACTGGCGCAATCACTTTGACCGTGCATCATCCCTGCGCCAAACGGTCTCTCAACCTTCCTTTCATCTGGAAAATCACACATGATCGCTCCATTTCGTCACGCCTTTGGCGTCTGTTCGCTCACCCTTTCGATCTGTGTTGGTCTGAGCGCCGCTGATCCAACGTGGGTGTTCGCCGCCAACGCGCTCACGCCGCCGCCAGGAAAAGAAACCATTGGGAGTGGTCACGGGGAAATTCGCGTTGATTCCACTGGTAAAATCTATGTGAGTGTTGATGGACAGAAGGAAGGTGGCATTCAGGTTTACAGTCCAGAGGGAAAATTTCTAAATTACGTAGCGAATACCCCAGGCACGCTCCATGGCTTTGTCATTCGCCAAGAGGACGGCCAGGATGTGATTTATGCCGCCGTGCTCGGCAAATCAAAAGTGCTCAAGCTGAAAACGGATGGCACGGTCTTGTTGGAAATTCCTAAGAGCGCTTTCCCTGCTGATAAGGGCAAACTGAGCCTGACCAGCGTCGATGTCGCGCCCAACGGTGACATCTATGTAGTCGATGGTTACGGCAAAGACTGGATTTTCGTTTTCGATAAAGCGGGCACCTACAAGACCGTCTTTGGCGGCCGTGGAGAACCGCTCAAGTTAAATAATGCGCACAAGATTTTCTTCGATCCGCGTTTTGATCCGCCGCGTTTGTTGGTCTGTGATCGAGTGAATCTTCGTTTACTGCACCTCGCCATGGATGGCAGTTTGATTGGTGTGGTCAAAGAGGGCCTTCGTCGTCCCAGTTCAGTATCGTTTCACAACGATCTCATGTGTGTAGCTGAGATTGCAGGTCGTGTGACAGTGCTTGATAAGGAAGGTAGGGTCGTCGCAACTCTTGGTACCAATGATACCAATGGACAGTCCGACACCCCAAATGTTAAGCCAGCGGATTGGAGGGACGACGTCGTGACGTCTCCGCATGGCATCACCTTTGATGCCAAGGGAAACATCTTGGAAACCGAGTGGAATCAATTTGGCCGCGTATTGCGCTGGAATATTAAGTGATTCGCAGGATCGCCACTTTGGCGATCCTGATAACGGGGCTGGCTCTGCCAGCCCCGTTGGCGTTTGCACACGGCAACCAATTTATCAGCGCATGCGTGACGGTCGGTGACGATGGCCGTATCGCGTTAGAACTGCTTGCCGACTACGGCGATAATCCCTACATCGCCGACGCGCAAGAAGCTCGTCAAGTATTGCGTGAAGTTCTCAGCGTTCGTGTTGCCGGTGAGATATTGCCGCTGGACCATTTTGGCGAATTACGTTTCGAAGAACGTCAGCATTATGCTGATGATTCGCCGGTGCCCTCAGCGAGCGATCCCGCCCCACATCATTTGGTTGCGGCACGGTGGGAAACGCGGTTGCCAGATCAGCGCATTATTTTTTCGTCCAAAGAACATACTCCGTTTGATGTGGTGATGTGGCGTTCTGGCGAAAAAGTGACCTCAGAACGCAGCCGATGGATGTTGCTCATTGCCGGTGATAAAAGTCCTGAGTTCACCATGACGCCAGCGGCGGTCGGTGTTCCTGTGGGTATCTACGTTGGTTTGGGAATTATGGCAGTTTTGCCGATGCTCATATGGAGTTGGATTCGTCGCCGTCCAAAAGCCACGGAAGTCTTGCCATCATAATCACGATGGGGCTTCTGTAAGTTTATTATTAACTCACAAGACACTTGCGATCATCGCCAGCAAAAGCTGATTTTAGAGTCCCGCTGCGGCGCCCAAGAGTTCGAACGCCATATCAGCTTCGCGTACCGATAATTGCCCGTCATTACTTATGTCGCACAGCGTAAACATGGCGCCTTTGCCTTCTTTAATCGCCATGATTGCGGCATTCACTTCGGCGCGGCTGAAATTTTTGTCTTTGTTCTTGTCGACGCGACTCACACCGTATTTGACAAATACATTTCCGATTCGTTCTTCTAAGCTACCCATTTCGTCAGGGGATAATTTCCCATCACCATTGCGATCACCCATAGCAATGGCTATTTCGCGGGCGCGTTCACGAAGGCTGACCCAGCGAGGCGCGGCTTCAGCTGATTCGTAGCGCGACATTTTTCCACTTTGGTCAAGGTCGACCGCCATCATTAAGCTGGCTTTGGTTTCTTTCAGAGCCATGGCGAATTGCTGGCGCGCATTGGCCATTTCACCGTTGGTGATTTTGCCATCACCGTCCGCGTCTAGGACACCGAACGAAGCGGGATTTTTACTGCCGTCGCTCCACCAATCACCGCTCACATACGTTCCACCTCCCCCAACAACCCCTTTCCCTCCACCGACCACGACGGCAAACAGTGGGCAGGAGGCGAGGGTCAAAAGCAAAGCGATGGGGCGCAACATGGGGGATTTCTCCAGCGGTAGGTGTGCAGGATTGGCAGCATGGAAGCGGATGGCAATCGATGGTTGTCACGGAGAAGGAATACTGTGCCACTCCCACGGCTGGCGGTAAAAGAAGTGAAGCCAAGATAAAGATTGGAGTGAGAGTTCGACGATGAGTGGTGCCGATGGTGTTATTCGGCAACGATCTCCCAATGGTGATGCAGCTTATTTCAATTTCGCGGGTTGCGCTGCCACATGTGCAGAGAAGACTTCCGCCGCTCTGGGTCACTGACTTCCCTCATTGACCATCAAGGCGCCATGGTTTCAGGAGCCTCTTTTAGGAGAAAGTATCTATGCCTGTCAGGCACGTCATGTCGCTCTCGGTCACGCTGTTGTTGTTTGCTTGCGGTGCCAAGGACACGCCGCGTGACGCGGATCTGACCGCTGGCGCACTTCCTGGTGCTGTACCGACTAAAGGTTTCGTCTCAGAGGCGGAAGCTGGAGCCGTCGCCGATGGTTGGTTGAAATCATTCAACGATCCGCAATTGGAAAAATTGGTAGCTGAGGCAATCGTCGGCAATCGTGATCTCGCGGCGATGACGGCACGGCTTGATCAGGCGGCCTCAAAGGCGCGTCAGGCCGGTGCGGACCTCAAGCCGCAAGTCAGTCTTGCTGCTGGGGCAGGAACGGCTGGTGGCGGTAACGCTCCTAAAACAGATCAGATGGGCGCGGGCCTGACCATGACGTGGGAAATCGATGTGTGGGGCCGGCTTTCAGCTGGCCAGCGCGCGGCACAGGAAGCATATGCCTCGACGGCGGCTGACACCGCATTCGCTCGCGAATCGCTGGCCGCACAGGTGGCGAAAGGTTGGTTCCTCGCCACTCAGGCGGTGCAGCAAGAAGATGTCCTCACCCGTGCCGTCGCTTTGCGTAAGCGTAATTTGGAGATCGCCACCGAACGCCAACGAGTAGGGAAAGCCGCCAGCACGGATGTTGCCTTGTCACGTGCTGATCTTGCTGGAGCAGAAGATGCGCTGGAAAAAGCGAAGAGCGGTCGTGAAAATGCCGCGCGTTCACTGCAAGTATTGCTCGGTCGTTATCCTTCCGCAGAACTGACCATCGCTACGACGCTTTCCGAATTGCCACCACCACCACCAGCGGGTCTGCCGAGTCAGTTAATGGAACGTCGTCCAGATTTGATCGCGGCCACCCGTCGTGTTGCCTCGGCATTTAATCAGGTGGAATCAGCAAAGGCGGCACGTTATCCACGTTTTGCCATTACCGCGAATGCCGGCGCGTTGTCGCAAGATTTCCAATCGCTGTCGCTCAATGACGCGTTTTGGAATTTGGGCGCTAATATGCTTGGTCCAATTTTTGACGGCGGTCGGCTCAAGGAACAAGTGGTCATTGAAACGGCCAAGCAGGATGAAGCGCTGGCGTTGTACGGTAAGGCCGCTCTCGAAGCCTTTCGTCAAGTTGAGACCGCCCTGGCGGAATCTCGCCGCTTGGTGACTCGTGTCGATTTATTGAAGTCGGCAGAAAAAGATCAGAACGAAGCTGAACGACTGACCCAGGCGCGTTTTGACGCCGGTGCTATCGATCAGTTGAACCTCATTCTGGTGCAGGAACGCGCGCTGCAGGCGCGGTTGGCGCGCGTGGCCATCCAGGTCGAAGCGCTGACGAATCGTATCAATTTACACCTCAGCCTGGGTGGAGGATTTGAATTGCCACCGCCTACACCAGAAGATCAATCGCCGCCTTCCAAAGCGGTGCCGAAAGGAAAAAAATGACTACCGGATTCGAAATTTTCTGCCTGTGTATTCTTTGCCTAGGGTTGACCATGGTGGTCTACTTCATGGTGTGGTTGCACGGCATTCCCCATCATATTGCGGAAGCCAATAACCATCCGCACAAGCGCATTATCCATCACATGTGCTGGATCAGCTTGTTCACGCTGCACGCGATCTGGCCGTTGGTTTATTTCTGGTCGATCATGCCTGGGAAGACCTTCTCGGTGCGGGTCGAAGGCGCTACCGATAGCGCGGCACTGTTAGCCCGCGTCGCGGAGCTAGAACGCCGACTGGCCGGCCAACCGACTCAGGCTGTTCCGGCGGTGACGTCGAACGCCGTGTCGCCGAAGAAAGGAGCCTGACATGCTCGAACTGATCATCGCGGTTTACGGATTCATCTGCTGGCTGGTATTTAAGAAGTTGAAATTGATTCCGGTCAACGACTACACCGTTGTCACGGCGATCTTCATCCCGGTGGTTGGGGGATTTTTCGGATTTTTGATCTTGAATATGTATACGCCGGTCGCCAAGGATGTGCGCCTGTATGCTCCGTCGACGCCGATCACCTGCTTGATTCAAGGCAAGGTGATTGAAGTGCCGGTGATTCCGAACAAGCCACTGAAAAAAGGCGACGTGTTGTTCTTGGTTGATGACACCGCGTATCGTCAACGTCTGGCTCAGGTCGTTGCGCAACTCGCATTCGCTGAGACCCGCTTGAAACAAACCGATGAACTGGCCAAGACCGGCGCCGGTTCGGTGTACGATGTGCAGCAGTATCAAACCGAGGTCGCACGTCTGACGGCCGCCAAGGCAGAAGCACAATTCAATCTAGAATGTTGCACGGTGCGCGCGCCTGCCGACGGCATGGTGACGCAGGTAACCTTGCGCCCAGGCCAACTCGTCATGCCCATGCCGTTCGCCACGGTGATGACCTTCATCCACGATGAACGCATGTGGGTCGGTTCCTTTCCGCAACAAGCTTTGCTGGGCATTCATCCCGATGATCAGGCTGAGATCGCGATCACGGCTGCACCTGGGCATGTGTTCAGCGCCAAGGTGATTCGCGTGTTGCCAGCGCTCGCCGAAGGAACCCTGAGCGCCAGCGGTCAGCTCATTCGTGCGCCGTATGATAGCCATCCAGGGCGCATTCCCGTGCTGCTCGAAATTACCGATGAACGTATAAAGCAACTTACCCTGCCCGTCGGTACCGATGCTACCGCCACCATCTTCACCACGGACGGTCACATCCTGGCGCTGGTGCGCGGCGTCCTCATGCGCATTCAAAGCTGGGAGAATTGGATCTTCGCGTAGAAGTCATTTGTCTGGTCATCAGAGACTTGGTCATCAGAGAATGTGCTGCCCGAGTGCTTCTTCGCGGAAGATGGCGATCGGTGTTCATTCTTGCACGCCGTTTTCATCATAAAGATATGAGGATTCTATGCCCAAGGCTCTCTCTGCTTTGACCACGAGCAACGAAGCGCAACGCTTGGCTGACCCCGCATCTTGGCGGAAATGGGGTCCGTATTTAAGCGATCGTTCGTGGGGCACGGTGCGTGAGGATGATTCCGCCGACGGCAATGCATGGCGCTATTTTCCGCATGATCAGGCACGTTCGCGCGCCTATCGTTGGGGTGATGATGGCATCGCTGGCATCAGTGATGAAAACCAGTTGCTGTGTTTCGCTCTCGCGCTGTGGAATGGTAAAGACCCGATCATCAAGGAACGCTTTTTTGGCCTCGATAATACGGAAGGTAATCACGGCGAGGACGTCAAAGAATATTGGTTTCACCTTGATGCCACGCCATCGCATTCGTTGCTGCGCATGGTCTATAAATATCCGCAGGCGGCGTTTCCCTATGATCAGATTGTTGCCAAGAATAAGGCACGTCACAAACATGAGGCAGAATATGAATTGGTCGATACCGGCATTTTCAATGACGGGCGTTATTTCGATGTCGAGGTGACGTACGCCAAGGCGTCGCCTGACGACATTGCCATTCGCATTGCGGTTTCAAATCGTGGACCTGATACGGCAACGGTCGATGTGATGCCGACGCTGTGGTTCCGTAACACGTGGAGCTGGGGCCCCGACCGCACGGAAAGCAAATCGCGACCAAAGTTGTCGCAAGTCTCGGGTGCCGCAGCGATTGCTGCACAGCATGAATTACTTGGTGAGTGGGTGCTCGAATGTGCTCGTGGTCCGCAGGGTGATCCCACGTTGTTATTCACTGAGAATGAAACGAACACCACGCGTATTTTCAATCAGCCGGATAGCGGTCCTTACGTTAAGGACGGCATTAACGACTATGTGGTGAGTGGCAAGGCGACGGTGAACCCACGACCAGAAGGCACCAAGGCAGCGGCACGGTATCACTTAGATGTTCCTGCTGGTGCTACCGTCGAGATAACCTTGCGGTTGCGACAAAAGGCAGCGTCTGCAGCGGTAGCGAAGCCAGAGCGAAAGAGCCAGCCAAAGAAGGCGGGCAAAGGCTTGACGACTGCCTACGTTGCCAGCGATCTCGCCAAACATGTGGCAGCCACGATTGCCATGCGCCAGGCCGATGCCGATGCTTTTTACACGGCGCTACAACCTAAGAATATTGACGACGACACTCGTCGTGTGCAGCGCCAAGCGTGGGCGGGTATGATTTGGACCAAGCAGTGGTTCGCTTACGGCGTGCCTGCATGGCAACGGCAGACCTCGCCGGACGGTGCCGGCAAGTGGGCCCACGGTCGTAATCGTCAGTGGGATCATTTCGAAGCTGCCGATGTCATCAGCATGCCGGACAAGTGGGAATACCCGTGGTTTGCCGCCTGGGATCTCGGTTTCCATACCATTGCGTTGGCCTACATCGATCCGCAGTTCGCTGAGGATCAATTGCTGTTGATGGTCAGTGAACGTTATCAGCATCCCAATGGTGCGATCGCCGCCTATGAGTGGGCTTTCGATGATGTGAATCCGCCCGTGCTCGCCCGTGCGGCGTGGCGGGTTTATGAAATCGCCAAACAAGTATGGGGGCGTCACGACCGTTCATTTCTGGAAATTATGTTTCAGAAATTGGCACTCAACTTCGCGTGGTGGGTTAATCGAAAGGATGCTTCTGGTAGCAATCTTTTTGGTGGCGGCTTTCTTGGTCTCGACAACATTGGGGTATTCGACCGCTCGAAGCCGCTGCCGTCCGGCGGCCATATCGAGCAGTCAGATGGCACAGCGTGGATGGCGACCTTCAGCACGGATATGGCGACCATCGCCCTCGAACTGGCGGAAGAAAATCCGATTTACCGTAAGATGGCGACCAAGTACGCTATCCATTTCCTGTATGTTGCGCGTTCGATGAACAATGTTGGCGGTACCGGCCTGAATTTGTGGGATGAGCAGGATGGCTTTTACTATGATGTTTTACGGCTGCCGGATCGCGTGGTGCCGCTGAAAGTGCGCTCAATGGTCGGCTTGATTCCGCTGTTCTCAGCGTATCTGCAACCCAAGGCGGCACGTGATCCACATATGGCAGAATGGATGACGCGCTTTGTCCGTAATCGCCCGGAACTGGCATGGCTGAGGGATGAAGCGCAGCGCGAAGGCGAAGATGGCTTGCGTCTGTTTAGCTTGGTCGATCGCCAGCGCTTGAGTCAAATCCTCAAGCGCATGCTAGATCCGGTAGAATTTCTGTCCGACTATGGGGTGCGGGCGCTGTCAAAAGTGCATGAAAAAGAACCTTATGTTTTCAATGTCGGGACCGAACCGTGGAAAGTGAATTATGTTCCGGCGGAATCCGATAGCGGTATGTTTGGTGGTAATTCCAACTGGCGTGGTCCGATCTGGATGCCGGTGAATTATTTCCTCATTACGGCATTGCGTCGCTTTCATCGCTTTCTTGGTGACAGCTATACGGTCGAATACCCAGTCGGCTCGGGGAAGAAGAAGCATCTGGGTTTCATCGCTGATGATCTGTCACGTCGCCTGATGTCGATCTTCACGCGCAATTGTGATGGTCGTCGCCCAACGAATGGCGGTGTCGATCTGTTCGATCAGGATCCGCACTGGCGTGATTGCGTGCCATTCTACGAATACTTTCATGGCGACACCGGTCGCGGTGTTGGGGCCAGCCATCAAACGGGTTGGACAGGCTTGGTTGCGGCTCTTATTCAGGAACTCGGCAGCGAAGGCGAGTCGCTTGTGGTTGGCCGTCGGGTGGAGAAGACAAAAAAATAAGCCGCTGGTTCCTTGTTGGAGCACGAACGCTCATCTGAGATCCGTATGGCGGCGAAGGAATGTCTCAATAGATCGGTGGTAGTGCGTGATAGTGCTCGGCTATGGTTCTTTCGGATGTGTTCGTTCCTCAGGCTTGCGGTTTGTCATACATCAACGTATTGCATTTTAGCAGCGATGCCGAGGAAGAACCGCAATGTCAGATGACCGTGTACTCGTTTCGTTGCCGTATCGCCGTCCTGTCTTGGTCGGCGTGATACTCGGGTTGTCATTGGCGCTGAATATATTTGCTTTGATTCTTCCTTTTGTGGTGGTCGATGCGGCAGGATCGGAACCGTGGATTTACGGCCTGCTTGGCAGTGTGCAGATGTTGTTGGATTCTCACATGGTGGTGTTGGCATGCATGGTGTTTGTTTTTTCAGTGATTTTCCCTTTTGCCAAACTGGGTGTGCTGAGTTGGTTGTGGTGGCACGGCGTCACCACGGCACGGCGGCACTCCTTGCTCGCCATGGTTGAAAAACTCGGCAAGTGGTCGCTTTTCGATGTTTTTTTGGTGGCGATTATGGTGGGACTGACGAACGATCAGTGGCTTATCAGTTCAGCCAGTCTTCCCGGTCTCAGCTGTTTCCTGTTCGCGGTGATCTTGGGAATGTTGGCGGGCGAGGTATTGACGGTCGTAGTCGGCCATCAACAGGTAGCGACGGTGGTAACGAGCGAAGCGAGCGTCATTCCACGAAGCGGCCTACTGCTCGGCTTCGTGGTGATTGTCGGCGTTTTGCTGGGGGCGACGTTGGTGGTGCCGTTTATTCAGATCGATGACTGGCGGCTGAGCAATCGCGCATACTCGCTTATCACTTTGATTCCCGCGCTGTGGGACAACGACTCGCCAATCCTAGCCGTCAGCATGGCGACTTTCATTATCGTCATGCCAGTGGTCTCCTGGTCTGTCATTGCTTTTATGGTCTTGGCATGGTGGAAGCGGCAACCGCCAAACGGCATGGTACGTTTTCTCCAACTCTGCAAACGATGGTCGATGATGTCGGTTTTCGCGCTTTCACTCGGCGTGTTTCTGGTTGAAGGCCATCGTTTTCTCGGCACTCAACCGCTCTCGGGAGTGTGGACTTTGGTCGCTGGGTTAAGTTTGGCCTGGATGGGCCAATGGTTTCTTAGCCGCTCTTTCGGTACGAGCTCAGCGTAGAGGCAACATTGGATTTCTCAGGATCATGACTCGACGAATCCTGGTGGACAACAAACGCAGTGGCGTGCGTTATCTGGATGTAAAGGCGGAAGAAAAATCACTTGGCCCGTAGTCCAACAGCGACGCTGCGGAATGACTCCAAGGCAGACTCAAGATGTTCAATGATTTCTTGTTGGAGCACATCCGGCGGGGGAATTTCATCGAGGTTATCTAGGCTGTCGTCCTTCAACCAAAAGATGTCCAGGCTGGCTTTATCGCGGGCCATCAATTCGTCGTTGTCTGACGACAACTAGGATTGCCGAAACCCTGGCGCCAGGGGTCGTCTCCAACCGAACCACGAGGACCGAGTACGATGTCGATGTCTTGAACCGGCTCATGGGCTGGACGGCAACCACGGTGGAAACCATCGACGGAATCACCGGCGTTCCGAGCGTTCCCAGCGTCCCTAGCATCGTGCAGTGCCAGTATCAGTACGATGCCAACGGCAACCAGGTCGAGGACATCCAGACGCTGATCAGCAACCCAGCGACACCGGTGGTCAGCAAGCGCCAGCGTTTCCGGTGGGACGGCCTCAACCGCCTGATCGCGGTCACCGATCTGCTGCCAGCCAGCGAAACGACGATTTTCACCGCAGAGTACGATGCGCGCACGCGTCGTCGCCTTACTCACGAAGGCACCACCACGACGCAGTTCCGCTACGACGGCGGCGACGCCTACCAAGAGCACACCCCGCAAGGCCCAACCGCATTCTTTGCCCGCGGCTCCTCCATGGGCGGCGGCATTGGCGGCATATTGTACTCAGACCGGCGTTCGGCCGCAGGCCCGATCGAAACCTTCGTCTACAACCCGGCCGTCGGCCACACCGTGGGCACCGTCGGCAGCGATGCGCAAGTGGTCAGCGCCAACAGCTACGACGCCTTCGGACAGATCATCGACCAGATCGGCAACTCGGCGAACAACCGGCTCGCCAATACGAAGGAACGCTCCGCTAGCATTGGGTTGGATAATCATGGGTTTCGTTACTATGATCCCGTCATTGGGCGGTACATTAGCCGGGATCCGGCTGGGTATCGGGACGGGTTGAACGTCTACACCTACGTTCACAACAATCCGATCAATCACATTGATCCTCTTGGGCTTTGGACTTGGGGTGGTGTTTTTAGGACCGTAGGCGGGGCCTTGGAAACGACCGTTGGAGGTTCCATTGCAGTTGCTGCGGGTTGGACGGGCGTAGGCGCCGTTGTAGGTGCAGCAATTGCGGCACATGGTATTGATACTATGCAGGCGGGCATTCGGCAGACATTCAGCGATGACGGCAAACACGTGGATTCACTAACCTCAAGCGGCTTACAGGCGGTAGGGGTTCCCAGAACGGCGGCAAACATAACTGACGCGGGAATTAGCATCGCCGGATCATTGGGGGGGGGATTGGTGAATGCTGCTACGAAAGTTGCTGCTGTGGCCGCTACACCAGAAGCAGCCGGACTTACAACATTACAAATCCTAACCAAGGTTGAGCAGGGATCGAAGGCCCTTCCAACAGCAACTTTTGAAGCTTTAGGTGGCACTGCTACTTCCGCGATAACAAAGGCCGACATGATTGCCTCTGGCACGGTTGCGGGCACAGAGGGACTCAACATTGGTACGGCAGTTACCCTCGCTCCAACGGGGTTGACGCCACTTGCAGACGTGGGCGCGGGAGCGTTGAGCGCATCTGCTACTGGAGCGGGTGTTGCCGTAGAGGCTGCACAGGAAGGCCCGAAGCCTGAGCCACAGCCTACCCCAGAGAAGCCCGCTGATCCGAAGGAGAAGTGAAGTGCTTATAACGCTCAAACATCTTTTCGTATCGCTCTTGCTTTTTTCCTTGGGTCTAGCGTTGGGTGCCTGGGTCGCAAATAAAGTAGTGGACGACGACGCGATTAGGGCAGCGATCGTAATTGGTGTAGGCGTTTTTGCGGTCGTCTTTGTTAGTTGGCCTGTGTACAGAATGCTTTCGATACGCCCAATTGTTTTGCCTAAATGCCCTCACTGCGGCAAGCGCCATGGAAACTATCACTTGTCACGGAGTTCATGGCCTGATGCGGTCTTGGTTTGTGTCCATTGCAAGAAACCATTACGGATACTGTTGAAAGACGGACTGGCGCCGAAGGGGTTGGCCGATGTTTCCACTGCAACGGTTAGCTGGCCAAGATTTATTGGGAGATGGAATTACGGCGTGATTACCGTCGCAAACAAATAACCTCAGGAGAAACCTGACGACTCATCGTGATCTGTTGGAGCTTGGGCATGCTCCCTCACATGTCGTTGACGAAGTAGTCACCTTCCTTACCAATAGAGCTATGAAGCATTCTCGCACGCCATTGGTTTTCTGTTGTTTCGTTTTGTTGGTTGTGGCTGGGTGCTGCGACCAACGGGCCGCGTCTAACCCCACTCTCGGGGACAACATCATAGCAATCATAAATAGTAACGCGGACCTTCCGGTCACGGGCTGTGCGCTTGCCAAGCAGAGCTATCATCTAATGAGTTCTCATGACCGTGAGCGCGTGAAGGCGATGATTGAACTGCAAACCAAAAATGAGCGCGAAGACGTGCGCAAGGCTGCTGTTCAGACGCTGGCCGATCTTCATGCGTTCGACAAGGTGCTCTAGTTCCATACATGCCTAGCGGCCTTGACTAATACGATTTTTATTCGCTAGCTATTGCCTCCTGTTCCGCTAATCCCGCCATCTGACGGTGTTTATTGCGACCCATCCTGGCCCAAGATCGCCAGCGCCTTCTTCGCAAGGGCCACGAGCTTCCGCGCTTCCGGGCTCTGCTGCCGACCGCCGTTGGCGATGATGGCCTGGGCAGCCCGCTTGAATGTGGTCCGCGCATTCTGCCACCCTGACTTCTCGTTCGATTTCTCGCCCGCGATGATGCGCTCAATGGTGCGCTTCGATTTGCCGACAGCGGCCTGGAGGACGGTGATCGCTGATGTCTCGCCAGCCTTGGGCCGACCGACGCTGGCCTTGTAGCCAGCCTTCTTGAGGCGTTCAGCGAGGTCGCGGATTTCCTGGGCTGAGTAGGAGCGCCGGACATTGTTTTCTGCCAATTCAATCGCCAGTGCCCTCTTACCTTTGTCATCTCCGACCCTGCTACCGACATCCACGACGAGGACTGCTACGCTCTCCATTGACTCCAGCTTTTTGTCGAGGCGAGGCAGTCCGCTGACACGATTCGTGAGTTCGTCCCAGGCCGATGATTTCCCCTTCTTGGATTCGTCGTCAGTGCGATCACTTTTCAGGTCTGCGCGTTCCATGAATAGCTGAGCACGCTGCTGGTCGTCTGAAATCGCGAGGAGTTGAATGGCTGCCAGTCGATGTCCGCCAGCCAGCAAGTGGCCCTCCATGTCGATCACGAGCGGTTCTAGGAGTCCCAGGACGGCGATGGATTCGGCGAGGTCGAGGACGTGCTTGGCGTTCAGTGGGCGAGTGTCGGCGTCCTTACGTAGGCGGATGTCGTCGATGCTGATGTATTGAGCGACGGGTTTCAGGCGTTGCGCCTTTGTGGCACTGCTGAACGGGATCAGGTTGAAATGTTTGTTGGGCATGTCCCAGACGTACCGCAGAAATCTGAGCGGAACAAGGCGGAAGCTTAGCGCATCGCGTAGGACGTCGTAAGGCGCTGGCGTGGGCCGTCTGCTGCCCTGGGTGTGGCGCACTCGGGGCCGGGATGCCGCGTCTGCGCTCCCCGGCCATTGCGTTCCCTGCCCCGTGATCCTGCCGGGATGGCCTGCCAGGAGCCACGGCAAGGCAATTGGGAGGCGATTTGCGCCCCGATCCCGTCTGGGGCCTCCCCTGTAGAACAGAAAAGACGTTCAACAGTCGATTGAAGGGCCTTGGCCTGCTTCCGAATCCACTAGGAATTGAATAAAAAATGCTAATGATAATAGCAATTAGCACGAGCATCCCCCGTTTGTGCCGTTTCCCCTAGGAAGCCCGAAAGGCCATTTCCCATGCCCAGACAGCCCCCAGGCCGGGAAAGTGGCTCTCAATGGATCACAAACGCCTCGGGTCGGGCTATGGGGCAGCATCATGGGCCGCTGGGCGACCCAATTTCGCGTTGTTTGGCAGCATGGATGCGTCGGCTTGAGGGCGGTAGCTCCCAGACGGCTAGGAGCTACAAGCGCGAGGCGTCAGGTTTTGTGGACTTCCTGGCGCTGTCGTACGGACCTGGCCTGGGCGGACTGCTACGCGCCAAGCCATCGGACTGCGTGGCGTTCGTAAATCTGGTTCCAGATCTTGCGCCAGCATCGCGGGCCGTGAAGGCGGCGGTCATACGTGGTCTGTTTGGGGCGCTCGTGCTGGAGGGACTACGCGAAACGAATCCAGCGCAGGAGTTAGGCATCCGAAACGCGGCGAGTCCCAAGCATCACCAAGCGATCCCGCAAGCGGCCATCGTGGCTGTCCTCGAACGTCTCCGCGTCAGCGATGAGCCGCGCCATGTCCGCGACCGCGCCTTGCTGCTGCTGGCTTTGGCGGTCGGAGGGCGGCGTGCTGAATTGGCGAGCTTGAACGTGGGTAGCATCGAACGAAACGGCGATGCCGCCCACGTCGTATTTACCGGCAAGGGCAAGAAGGCGGCGCGTATGGCGATCAGGCTCGGGGTCGTGGCTGCCGTTGATCGCTGGCTTACTCTCGCCGGTCATGGCAATGATCCTGCTGCCCCGCTCTTCCAGTGCTTGAGCCGTCGGCCTGAACATCGTGGCAAGCGAATCACGGGCGATGGAATCCGCAGTATCGTGAAAGCCTATTTCCCGAACCATTCGCCTCACTCAATTAGGAGCCGGTCAGTGACCGACGTATGGACGCAGAGTGGAGGGTCTCTAGGGGCGGCCCAAGCTTTTGCGCGACATTCATCTCCTGCTATTACCGAGCGGATTTATGTTCAGGCGGATAAACTTGAACGGGCCATGGATCATGTGTTTGACTACACCTAACGACATCAAGGGCCGTGGACGCTAAGCCAACGTCCCAGCGTATCACTGAACAATCATCCCGAACCATTACCTATCTCACGCCGCGTGAACTCCTCGCGGAACTACTCGACGACGCCGACATGGCACCCGGCGTGCTGGATCATGCGTGGCCGGACATCATGGCGATCTGCCACATGACCGAGACGGAACTTGCATGCGTCCTTGGCGTGAGTCCTGGTCCTGCACGTCGATTAGCAGCGGCACTTGAACTGCACCGCCGCCTCGTGGCTTGGAGTGTGCCAATCAGGCCGACCATCACGACACCCGAAGACGCGATGGCCGTGCTGACCCCGATGTGTACATTAGCGGAAGAGCATTTTTGGTGTTTGGCGTTGAATGCTGGCAAGCGGCTGATCGGTGAGCCGATCCAAATCAGCATGGGCGATGTTGATAGCTGCGACGCTGGGCCACGATCCTTCTACCGCGCTGCTGTGAAACGTGGCGCAACGTCAGTAATCGCGGCGCATAACCATCCGAGTGGTGATCTCACGATCTCGGCTGCCGACATGACCGTGACGCGCCGCCTCGTTGCGGCAGGCCGGATGCTGGATGTGCCTTTGATGGATCACATCGTGGTTGCGGCTGACCTGCGATGGGCCAGCTTACGGCGGGACGTGCCGGACTGCTTCCGCTAGTTGCGGATGGCATGCCCAACAGTTGTCATGCGTCGGAAAACCGAATCCGTCGCACGAAGTCTTGGATGTATGGCGTGCAATGCTCAAGATGACCGAGGATGAGGAATGTCTCCCGGTCTTTGCCTTTCAGTCCAAGATAGTCGGCCCACGGCTCCAAGTGATCGACGGGCGGCTTTCGGCTCCCGCTGATGATCTGGGCCAATGACGGCTGATCGTATTTCACGGCCCCTGCGAACTGGCGCTGTGTCTCCCCCCGTTTGCTGAGATGGACGGCTAGGGCTTTTCCGAACTGTAATGACACGCCGTAGCCTATCGGCCCGGCCCTCGTAGTGGCAAGCCCACTGTCTTGATGGCATACTGTGCCATCAACAAGGAGTCTCGCCCATGCATGTAATCCCGCGATTCACGCTCATCCTCATCACCGGCCTATGCCTGACGCTTGCCGCGTGTGGCGGCGGCGGAGGTGGCGGCTCAACCGCTGTCACGCCTCCGCCTCCCGGCCCGACGTACCCAACTGCAACACTTGCCGACTTCACTGGTACCTGGGGCGTCAGTCTTGACGGCGCGGCGTACGCCGATTGGACCTTCGATGGCTCCGGCAATCTGACGACGAGCAGCAATTCGGATTACGTGGGCGGATCCGGCAATGTCACGATCAGCGTGACCCCCACGACATTCACGATCACGGAGACTACAACCTACACGGTGCCTGCTCCTCCCGGAACGATCACGACGACGTACACGGGTCATTTCAAGGACAGCAGCAAGACGCACATCAGTGGCACCTATGCGTGGACGGCGACGAACTCGACCACGGGCAGCGGAACATGGACAGCCGATAAAGGTGGCCTCGCCATCGTGACGGCAGCGCTGGCCGACTTCTCGGGACTGTGGGCATTCGACATGGACGGCGCTGGCTACGCACAGATCACGTTCAATTCGACCGGCGGTATGACGGCCAATAGCAACAGCGACTACGTGGGTGGATCAGGCAGCGTCGCGCTGAACAGCCCAGCCACCACGTTCACGATCACGGAAGGCACGTCGTACACGACGCCAACGCCAGCAGGCACGATCACGACAACCTACGTCGGGCACTTCACGACGACGACCAAGGACTCCATGACGGGCACGTACACTTGGACCGCCACGAATGGAATGACGGGTTCGGGGACTTGGAGCGCGATAAAAGCCCCAACAGGTTCGGGCTGAACAGATCGAATCCATCAACCACAACAAGGAACACTTTTTATGAACTCTCCCGCTTCAATGCTCGGCAGCCCAACCGCCACGCCGTCATCGACCCACTGTACGAAATGCGGAGACGGCAACACGCAGCCGTGCCATGCAGTATGGGCAACTGGCACGTCGAGCATTGCCACAACCACGACTGGAGGCGGCGTAGCGTTCGGCGCAGGTGGACGGATGACGCCGATGATGATGAGTGCGTCCACCAGCGGCGTGCAGCAGACCCAGCTTGCTGCGCTCTGCGCGCCGCCGCCGCGTCAGCACCCGATGGGGGTCATCATGGCTGGTGCTGTGCTGTCCGTCGTGGTCGGGTTCGTCGCGCTGTTCATTGCGGGAGTGATCGGGAGCGTCATGAAGGTACCCGATAAGTTTTTCCCGCTCCTATTCGTGATCTTCTTCGCGGCAGGCGGTGCCACGATGACGTGGGCGGTACGTCGCGCCTTGAAGTTCCATCAGTACAATCGTGAGGAGTTGCCGCCGCTGCTCGCGGCGTGGCAGCGCAAATGGGTCTGCCACAAATGTCATCACCAATTCGATCCCGAGAAGCCTGCGGCGTGAGGTCGGCTAGACCTGGAAAATCTAGGAAAGAAAAAGTTCGGAAGTCCGAGGTTCCGCAGGGACGTTGCTGTAAGACGATCTGAGGCACCGAGGCCGAGTGTGACCGTACCGGGTGTTCTGACGGTCCGAGATTGCCACAAGAGAAGGTCTGGTATGATAGGGAAACAGAATGAGGGGACCCCATGCCTGCAACTCTTCATCGCCGGACTCCATCTCATGGCCGTCGCGCTGCTGTACGTACAGCGGTGGATGCGATGGCTCGAAAGGGAAACGCTGCGCCGGAACAAGCCGTGAGGCGTGAAGTCGGAGTGCCGATCCAGTGGTTGTGGCGAGCAGCCCAATGCGACGCCGCTGCTGCCGCAATTGCCATCAAGGTGATTCCGGGATCCGCCGTCGGCCAAGAGGTGATGATTCCAGGTCCTGTGTTTCGCCGCTGGTTGAAGACGACGGACAAGGTCATCGCTTCACTTGAGCGATTGCGCGCACATGGATTGATTAGCTGGCGAAAGACGGGTGACGCATTCCGGCTTGTCCCTCACTTGCACCAGTGATGGCGCGGCAGCGAGGCGGTAGTCAGTACCATCGGTAGGTCTGCTGCCCGCCTTCGCTCCCGGCAGCGATGGAACGCCTGCGCAAGGCTGGCCTCATCACCTACCAGGGTGGGGGAGCATCCTTTATTGTGACGCCACGCTGGCCGTGAGCACGATTCGCTACCATCCCTTGTGATCCAGTAATGATCGAAACGCAAATCGCGTTCAAAAGCTATGGCGGAGCCATGCAAGGGCACTGGCGCTCCGTGTTTGCACTGGTTTGATGGGGTTCTCATCCCTGGGGCATGGGGGTTCGGCGCTGCATCAACAGACGGTTGAGGGAAAATCCACATCCTGTCCGGCATTCGGCCTCTGCGTGTGCGCATACCTATGGAGTTATCATTCGGGGTCTGGATAGTCCCGATCAGAAGGTCTAACCAGATGCCACATGCTCCCCAGAAGGCAGGACGCCATCTCAGTAGATTCCCCAAAGTGCGTCAGGTGACGGATGGGGATCATCGCTATTCTCGGATCGCCGCCGACCCCCATGTGCGAAGTCGCATCCTACGGTTCACACAACGCCAGTATGGCGGCAGTTCTATAGCGCATCTCTGCGGCGGTCTGCCTCCTCAGCGGACAGCGATGCTCGTTGGTGGGAACGCGCAACCGACGAAAAGACCGATCTATGATCGCTTCGTGGCTGGGGTCTTGGAGTACGATAGGCGAAAAGCTCGGATGCAGTGGATGCACGCTGAGGCAATCGAGTACGCGTATGACCAGATCGGCTTATCGCTAGCCATGAAAGAGGCCGCTCTTTTGCTTTTTCAGATACTCCAGGATTCCTATGCGTGGCGGTATCGACGGGTTCCCGTGGACGTTTACTTGCGGTTCGTGAAGAAAAACTCGGCTCAACTGCTTGAGCATGAAA
Organism: Planctomycetota bacterium; assembly: GCA_043775355.1. GTDB lineage: Bacteria > Planctomycetota > UBA11346 > UBA11346 > UBA11346 > BOG-1363. The sequence goes on along the minus strand of JAYVSL010000067.1, from coordinate 6,081 downwards.
TCGAAAGTGCACGGTGTCCGAAATCACTGCATCGTTGGCTGACATCGAGTTCATGGTGGTGGCCGCCATCCTTCCGACTGCAAGGCATAGCCGTGATACGTGAAGGCGTCGTGCGAGAGTACGGTTATGAGAGTTGGAATAGCGAGACATACCGCAGCGATTACCTCAAGGGCATTCCGTGGATAAAGGCACCATCAACAGTTGTTGACCAAGTATTCTATTCGCGTGGCACGATGAACGAGACGCGACTGGCTAAAAAATAACTCATCTACTCGATTCAACACCATAACACAGGAAAGGAGAGTAAGGATAGGCACCGATACGCGGGTAACGATGAGGACGTGCCTGCTGTGGATGTCCACCAGAGCGTAGCTGCGTAGGTCACAGATAGGGATAATCTATGAAGTCGTAGTGATCGTGGAGGCGTAGATCCTGATAACGCGATGGCTATGTTGCGCTACCAGGAACGATAACGCAGTGGTGTAGGTATGTCGTTCTTCATGTACGTGGTTATCAGGACCAGTGCGATGATTGGGATAACGCGATGACGCAGTGGCGAGGTATGGGATAACGAGGTGGATAACGCAGTGGCGGGATAAGCGCGAGTTGACATTAGTCCTTTACTATCTCTCTCACAGTCAACCGCGCAAACAGCCCCACGAACCAACGAGTCGATTTTCACGTTTCAGTGATGTCCCCGGCACAGGCCGCGCCATGTCGAGCCATTCAGCTACTACCGCCGGATGGAGTGCGCTCTCGGCGTAGGCTCGGCGCATTTTTTCAAGGCGGCGGGTGGGAACGGTGCGATCAAAGAAGGTGCTGACGATGCCTGGTATGATGTATGCCGCGATGCGCCAGAGGTTGTGCGTGATCCGACGATGATGAAAGGCGTGTTTGTCGCGGCGACCGCTGATAGTTTTCCAAATCATTCGCATCGTGCGCCGTTCGAGTGCCGTGAACGTACCGACGACAATGACATGCAAGTGGATGTCCCAGTTTTCGGGCGCCTGATCCCAGAAGGTGTGGATTCCGTAGGTTCCGCCACGCAGTGCGATCCCGTTGACGCGAGTGACCTGACGGCGGAAATCCTCCAACAGGCGTTTGATGGAGTTGACGGCTAGGCGCAGTCCACTCTTGTCCTGGTAGGAAGAGGAAATCGGAATAGGTTTCATTTTGAGCGTCAGGAGCGTGTACCCATGCACATCGTGTCGTCGGAGACGGCCCAGCATCGTGACCGGCAGTTCGTCTATCTTGAACTGTCGGCAATGAGGGCAGATGAGAGAGCCGCAAGGAAATAGGAACTTGGTGGGCTTACCGGCAGCACAGCATCCGAGGGGACATGACCAGATGCGTCGTATCTCTTGAGCGATGGGTTTGTAGTCGATCTTCTTGTCGTAGTGAAATGCCTTTAGCACAAAATTGCGGTACGCCAATAAGTCTACGTCACGCTCAAATGGTCTTCGCTCCTGATAATTCGGGAGGTTGATCTCTGCGGGTAACAGCCGCCGCTTGCCGTTGATGACCTTCGCTTTGGCTTTCATGGCTGCGCTTTACTGGTCGCAGCTAGTCGTGGTCGATGCCGGGGCCGTCCACCAACCTGTCGCTGATGATGACCTTGGTGAACAACTTCTTGCCAAGGGCGTCGATCAACGTCTTCACCGATGCGCGTTGCTTGTCATTCAGTTTCGGGAGAGCGGCTTGGAGGTCATGAATCTCTTGCTCCTTGGGTGTGCGCTCGCCTGGTTCACGAAAGAGATCGTTGGCCGTCACGTCGCACCGTGCCATGAGTAGTTCAACGAGTTCGATGCTGGGCTTCAAGATGCCGACTTCGGTACGGGCGATTTTGGACAGATCGAGTCCTAGGTGATCCGCGAACTCCTTCTGTGTTTCGTCGCGTTCTTGCCGGATCCCCACCATGTTCTTGGCTACTGGACTGAGAGGCTTGTGCTGGGTGCGTGGACGCGCCATGGGTGTTTCCTAGCCGGAAAAGTTATACCAGAACTGCCTGTAGTCAAGGGCATAATTAGTTGACATCGACAAAACATGGCACTAATGTCGATTCAGAATGGCCGAAACGGTAAATCAAGAAAGCGTGTCCGACTTCTTCGTCCTTATCGACGAAACGGCGGACTTTGACGCACTTCCGGCATGGACTGGAGAGGCGGGAAACGTGTCTGGGCAGGCCCCGGCTCGGGCCGTCCTTCGTCCTCAACGGGCTTCCCCTGCTCAGGCGTTCGGCTCCCCGTGTTCCGCTGCGGCTTCCCCGTTCCTAGCCTTGTCCCCGGCATCCGTCGAACGGCCCCGTCTGTCGGCTCGCCACTCGTCTGCCCTGGCGCATGTCGCCCACCGCCGTCAGCAAAAGCCTGGACTGGGACAGACAGGGCGACCCCTGGTTGGTCGTGGTGGGAGCGCGTCGTGGAATCGTTAGTCCCTGGTCTGCTCCGTGACCTGACGGCCTACGCCCAGGCTCAGGTGGCGTCCGGCCTCGCTGCCGAGGCGCTGCGAATAGTAGAAGCAGATGCGCCCGACCTCGTTGCCGCGTATAGGTTGGGGTTCCTGCCGCTGAATTACCGCGAGGCGCTGCCGCCGTCCGCTCGACCGTTGCTCGCTGGTCGGCGCATCGCCGGATGTCTCTGGCTGCCCGCCACCGATGCCAACGGCGTCGTGGTGGATGCGCTGGCGATTCATCCGCGACCCAGTGGCGGCGCGTACGTGCGCTGGTGTGACCAGCCGCAGGGCATGCTCGGTGCGACCATCGCATCATCGTTCCCCGATCTCATCGTGAGCGACAATCTGCGGTTTGTTGGCCGCTGTTTCCGGCGTGGTCTGCGGAACACCCTGTTGCTGCGCAGCCCGGTCGATGCGGCTCAAGTCGCAGACCACCTGATCGCTGCTGGAGTCCGCCGCGTCGACGTGCGGGTGCGCAGCAACGCCACCGATTACGCCGATGCGCTGCGTATCGCTGGCTTGGTCGTTCAGGTCTCTAGCAGCGTGCTCGATGCGGGAGCCGGTTACTTCGTCACTGCTGCGACTCCGTTGCCACCCGAGTCTGCGCCCGACACAGACCCGCATGCTGTGGTGGTCGAAGACGCGACGCCGTCATCATCGGCTCCGACAGCGGCAGTAGATGGCGTCAGCGAATGCTTGGCGTTGGTGCAGCACGACCGGCGTCATGGCATCGCCACGTTCCGTGTAGGTGCCGTTACCTATGTCATCGACGCCCCGACCGATGGACGTACGTTGCTGGACGTGACGGTGCGCTGTGTTGGAGCGGTCCAGCGGGACTGCTTTGATGTGGCGGTCCCCGCAGCGCGTGCGTGCTTCGCCGGGGTCGCGGCTGGTCGCTGTGGGCTGCCTGAGGCGGTTATCCTCGGGCACCTCGTGGATCTGCTGGAGCGCGTGCGGCTGTTGGCGGAGACGGATGCAACGGTATCCCGCCCAGTCCAGTCGCTGCCGTTCACGCCAGATGCCGCCGTGGTGCGCGATTGGCTCGCGGCTCCCGATCTGCTCGACCGCATCGCTGTGGATCTCAATGCGCTCGGGTGGGTCGGCGAAGATGCCGCTAAGCGGCTCGCCTACCTCGTCAGCATCAGCCGGAAGGTGCCGACGCCGTTGTGGTGTCAGCGCCTCATGCCTCCTGGCGTTGCCGCGTCCGGCATCGACCTCATCGCTGAACTGACGCCACCGGAAGATGTGGTGCGGGTCAGCCGACTCACCGCCGCGATGCTCGACCGTCAGGAGCCTGATGCTCTGCGGCATGCGTTGCTGGTCATTGACGATGGCGCGACTATCGCAGACGACGCCATTTTGGCGCTGCGCATTCTTCACACACGCGGTGCGCTGGCGGGAGTCCAGCCACGGATGCCCGGTGCTGGATCATCGCGCCCTGCTGTCTGCGACGTGCGCGGTCCCATCGCGCTGCTGACGGCCTCGACCCGGCGGTTAGATGAAACTCTGACAGCGACCTGCATCAGCCTGCCACTTGATGACAGTCCCGCACAAACCATTCGCGTCATCGCCACGCAGGGCCGCGCCTACACCGATCAGGGTCGAGCCGGTGGTGCCGCCGACGCTACCCGCCAAACGATCCGCGCTCGTCACCACGCGTTTCAACGTGGGCTGGTCTGTCGTCCCGTCGTCATTGCTTGTGCTGACCGTATTGAGTTCCCGGCGCACACGGTGCAGGACCGGCGCGATCACGCGCTGTTCCTCGGTATCGTCGCTGCGCACGCGCTCCTGCATCAGCACCAGCGTCCCAGCGATGGCGCTGCGGTGGTGGCGGATGAGCGCGATGTCACGGCTGCCATCACCCTCGCTGCCGCCGCCAACATCGGCACCGAGCGCGGCATGTCGTCGGCAGCGGGTGATCTGCTCGTGTCCTGGTGGCGACTCGGTCACACCGAACTCACCGTCCGTGATGTGCTTGATCTGCGCGGCGACTGGACGCCCTACACGGCGCGTGGTGCGCTCGCGGAACTGACGGCGGCGGGCCATGTCGCTGTTGCTGCTGGAGGCGGCCAGGGCCGCCGCTGCGTCTTCCGTCTCCAGGCCACGGCCCCGACGCAGGCCCCCAGCGGAAGCCGTATCCGGCTCTTGTCCTCAGCAGCGGCCCCGATTGCCGTTCACGACGACGCCAGCCTTTTGAAGCTCGAAAAGTTAGCGAAAAGTATAAGCCCTGAGTCTTTATGCGGATAAGTGCCACTTTTCGACCTTTCGACTTTTTGGCGGGGGCATGCGCCCTGTCCGTGAACGGCGTCCGTGTACGGCGCTGGAAGTCTCTGCCTGTGCTGCGCATGTATCCGTGTACGGAGCCGTTCACGGAGCCGTGTACGGGCTGGCCGTGTACGGCGGCTCCGTTTCCCAGCCGACTCTCCAGCTTGTCCGGGGGCCTTTGTGGCTGACGCCGTCCCGTCGCCCATCGCCGCCTATCTGGCGCATCTGTGCGCCGCTGGCCGGACTGAGACAGCGCGTTCCTCCGGCTCCACCCTCCAGCAATTCGCCGGGTGGGTGCAGAGCCGCCATCTGCTGACGCTGACGACGGACGATCTGCGGGCGTATCAACGGTGGCTGGCGACCGACTATCGCAGCGCCAACGGCAAGCCGCTGGGCCGAGGCACGCAAGTGACGCGACTGGCGACAGTAAAGGCACTCTTTGCCTGGATGTATCGGCGTGGGCTGACGGTGAGCGATGTCGCGCAGGCGATCACGTTGCCGAAGCTGCCACCGCGTCAGGTGCAGGCCGATCATCTCGTGCTGCAAGAGGCCGTCGCGTTACTCCAGACCCAAGCTGCCTGCGCTGCGGGCGTGGCCATCGGCTCCTACCGCTGGGCCATCCATGCTCGTGACCTCGCCATCATCGCGCTCGGACTGGCCACGGGTCGGCGGCGCAGCGGCATCCGTGATTTGCTGGTGGGCGATGTAGACCGGGAGCGTGGTGAACTGCGTGTCAGTCGTGAAAAAGGCGTTGGTGGGCGCGTGTTGCCCATGGCGGCATGGGCCGTCGCTATCCTCGGGACGTACATTGACCGCGCCCGGCCCGTGCTGTGCTGGCAGGTCGGCAACGAGTTTCTGTTTCCAGGTGACGACGGCCCACAAATCGGACGCAACACCATCGCCGCCATCATTGAGCACGCCCAAGCCGCCACCGTCGCGGCGCATCCGCATCTCACTGAGTTGACAGCCAAGCGGATCACGCCGCACAGTTTGCGCGTGTCTTTTGCCCATCTGCTGTTTCAAGGCGGTGCTGACATCCGTACCATCAACGACTGCATGCTGCATCGTCAGTTGGGCATGACCGCCCGCTACACGCCGGTTGATCTGGCCGACCTCCGGCGCGTCTGCGTCACTGCTCACCCGAGGGCCTGATGCTGCTCACCGCCGCCATGGACAATCTTCTTGCCCAGCAACGTGCCGAAGGGCTTGGTGAGCACACGCTGTGCAGCTATCAGAAGATCCTGCGCCGTCTGGCGGGCTTCCTGCACGGCCGGGGTGTTGTGCAGGTGGCGGATGTCGTTGCGGCTGATCTTGATGCGTGGTGTCAGCAGAGCGCGTCTCAGGGTCTGGCTCGCAGTACGCAGGTGT